>MEWM01000134.1:16945-20715 GCA_001775355.1 candidate division Zixibacteria bacterium RBG_16_43_9
TTATTTTATCTTTTAACCTTTGAGCTTTTGAGCCTTTAAGCTTTTTTATCTAATACTATATCTACTGCAGCCCCACAGTTCTTGCATTTGTTGTCCTTGATTCCTGTCATATCGACAGAATAGCCGCTTCTGGAGATTAAAACCTTAGAACATTTAGGACAATGGGTATCTGAGGTTCCGGGTATGTATGCATTTCCCACATAAACGTATCTCAGCTTCTCCCTGGCAATCTGAAAAGCCTTTTTCAAAGTCTCTATGGGGGTGGAAGGAAAATCTGCCTTGTATGCGGGGAAATACCTGGAGAAATGAACCGGGATCGAAACACTCAGGCCTGCCACCCAGTTGGAAAACTCTCTCAGCTCCGTCTCTGAATCGTTCAAGCCTGGGATTATAAGATAGGTAAGCTCGACGTGGCATTTCTTCTGAACTGAAAGCTCCACTGTTTTTAAAACCACCTCTAATTTCCCCTTACATACCTTTTTGTAGAAATCCTGGGTCATTCCTTTCACATCGATATTCATAGCATCGATTAAGGGCAAAAGCTCCAAAAGAGGTTCCGGGTTAATATAGCCGTTGCTCACCAGCACGTTGACTAAATGCTTATCCCGGGCAAGCTTTGCAGTGTCCTGCACGTACTCATACCACATCAACGGCTCAGTATAGGTATAGGCGATTCCTATCGAGTTGTATTTGACTGCTAAGGAAACTAAATCCTCCGGAGTTATCAGCTCTGTAGGTGATTCTATTTGAGAGATATTCCAGTTCTGACAGTGGTCGCATCGCAGGTTACAACTGTTTGGCCCGGTGGAAAGGATCTCGCTTCCGGGATGAAAATGATAAAGCGGTTTCTTCTCCATCGGGTCCAAAGCAATGGAAACAGCCCTGGCATAATTCGTGGCATACAGTAGACCGTTCAGATTCTTCTTGCCTTTGCACATACCAACCTTCCCCTCAGTCAAAAGACACTCCCAGGGACAGAGATGACACTGGACTTTTTTGTTTTCTAATTTTTCGTAAAAGAGAGCTTCTTTTTGCATAGTTTATTTTATATCCCCTCTCCTTTTAGGAGAGGGTTAGGGTGAGGTCTTTAAAACATCCATCGCTTACCAGAGGTTTTAAACCTCCGCCGAGCCCTAAAGGCTCGGCTACGCATTTCAAAAAGACGTATACCTATCAAAATAAGGCTGGATATTCCAGATTAAACCTTTTTTTATAATATAACCTGGTGCCCAGGAAACCCAAAATCAAAATTATGAAATACCAGGGATAAAAATAGCCAGCCGCCAACGATAGGAAAAGGATTGAGGATTTGGTAGCCAGTATACTCTTCCCCACCTCTTTTGTAACAAGCGCGAAAATATAAAAGGGCAAAGAGAGGAAAGCCGAAAAAAGAAAGGGCAAATCCAGGCAGATTAAAGCTAAGATTATGGACAAGATTACCAATAAGGTTGAGACTAAAGTCGATTTTAAAATCCCATATCTGGCTCCAAATGTAATTTTCCCTACGGTTTTATCACCTTCGATATCTGGAAGCGTCGTGTTTATGTAGACTGCTCCAACCGCAAGAGCATAAGGAAGCGAAAACAAGACCGCCCGGAGGGAAAAATTCGACCTGATACAGAAACCAGCAAGGAAAACCAGCGAGCCGTGAGATATAACATTAGCCAGAAGCCCGCCGTAAGTTTTATTTTTCAAACAAAAGGGCGTTGCCGAATAAAAGAAGCTGAAAATTAATCCCAGAGTAAAAATCATGCCTATACTCAAAGAAAGGAAATATGAAGGCAGAACACTCAAAACATACAGAAAGGCAGTATAAATCCAGGCATTTTTTCTGGAGATATGCCCTTCAGCCAGAAAGAAAAGCTTTTTATTTTTACGATCAGTCTCCAGGTCATAGATTTGATTTAGAAGGTAAACCCCTCCTATGAAAAGGGTGGAGAAGATGAAAAGCCAGAACAAAGACCGGTCAGAAAAACCATACCTTGAGCCCTGATGATGCCCTAAAAGGAGAATCGTCCAAACCGGAACCATAAGAACCGGCCGGAGAACGAAGATATAATCTAAATATTTTAACATATTTTTTAATCGTAGGGGCGACCCTTGGAGGCTGTTGCTTAACTCATAGAAAGGCATGTCGAATCAGGAGTCGTTGACGTAGGGACAGCCCTTCCTTCGACTTCGCTCAGGACGGTGAGCTTGTCGAACCGTGTGGCTGTCCGTGTTGGGGTTAGGACAGGGACAAGCCCTGTCCCTACACGAGATTTCTCTCAAAAGAGACTTCGGCAACAATCTCTTGTGGTCGCCCGCGGGAGGGGACCCCGCAGGTGCGGGATTTCGCTAAGCTCAACAAGCCCCTCCCCTACTTCCTCATTTGATATCAGTCAACCAGTGTTCTTTATCATCTATATAAGATAAACGTCAGATAAAAGTAAACCAGAGGTGCAGAGAAAAGCAGGCTGTCAAACCGATCCAATATACCTCCGTGACCGGGGATGATGCTGGATGAATCCTTCAGGCTGACCTGCCTTTTAAAGGAGGATTCCACAAAATCTCCTAACTGCCCGAAGACACTTATCAGAATCGCCAGAGACAGAAGATGGATCAAAGGGATCTCTTTAAAGAATATGCTCTTTGAGACAAAAGCCGCAAGCACCGCTCCTGCTATTCCGCCAAAAGAGCCCTCCCAGCTTTTGTTCGGGCTGACCAGGGGCAGAATCTTGTGTTTCCCAAAAGGAGTCCCGATAAAATAGGAAAGAATGTCCGAAAACCAAGAGCATAAGAAAAGAAAGATGATCCACAAACCACCCAGGCGATATTCTAAACCGGACTTATGAGGAAATTCCCGGATCAGGATAAGAAAAGAGAAAAACAAGGCTACATAGATCAAGCCAAACAGGAAAGAGGAGAGATTCTCAATTGCATTATCAAATTTGTATCTGATTAATTGAAACAAGCCTGAAATCAGAACGCTGAGGAGAGTAATTATCAAGATAAATCTATCGCTGTAATAGTAACCCGAAACCCCGATCAAAAGCCCGAAGAAAATCAGGAGAGTTTGAGAAAAAGAGATATCTTTCAGCTTGAGAATTGAGGAAAACTCGATTAACCCTAAGAAAATAAGTAAATTTATAAAGCTCATAAAAGGAATGCCGCCAAAATAGGAGAGGTAGAGGATGAAGGGGATGAAAATTACGGCAACTAATATGCGGGTCAGGAAATTATTCATTTACTAAAATTACGGATAACGAACGACAGATAACAAATAAAAAACTATCAGCCTCTCGCCTTAGTTGGGGAGATAAAGGTTTGGAGACAATGTAGCGTCCGGGTTTATCCCGGACGTTATTCTCGTCCCGCATAAATGCGGGACGCTACAATATCTATCATCTGTCATCATATTTTGCCAAAGCGCCTCTGCCTGTTCTGGTAAACCCAGATCGCCTGGTAGAAATCGTCGTCTGAAAAATCCGGCCATAAGACCGGTGTCACGTAAAGCTCAGTGTAGGAGGTCTGCCAGAGCATAAAATTCGAGATGCGCATCTCGCCCGAAGTGCGAATCAACAGGTCTGGATCCGGTAGCCCTTTGGTGTAAAGATAGGAGGAGAAAAGCCCTTCATCCAGGTCTTCCGGTTTTACGACGCCTGAACAGATATCCACGGAGATTTTCTTCACCGCATCTAAGATCTCACTTCTCCCGGAATAATTTAAAGCTAAATTTAAGACCAGCCCGGTATTGTCATTTGTTCTTTGAATCGCTTTTTTCAGAATCT
>MEWM01000135.1:0-425 GCA_001775355.1 candidate division Zixibacteria bacterium RBG_16_43_9
AAGTCCCCTCAATGGCGGAATGCCCCTGTTTTTATAGACTTTTGAACCTCCTTTTCAGCTCTTGATCAAATCCATATCTCTTTGCATCACTCTGGATGATCTTAAAAAGTTCGTTCTTCTTTTCCGTGGAGAGCTCATCAAAGCTTTTTGAAGAAATTATTTTTTCAATCAACTCATTAGCTCTCCATGCTGCCGTCTTTTTGCCTTTCTTTAACCACTCACCTAAATTAAATCTGTCGATCACCTGGCTGGGGAAAAAGACTTCATCTTTGAACCATTTTAGGGTGTGAGGAGAAGTTAAAAAACCTTTTTCCAAATACTCCTCTTTGAATAATTCTAAAGAAGGAGTTTCCTTTCGGAAAGTAATCCCCTCAATCAAACGGTATGCCATTCCGCAGATCTCGTTATCGATCACCAGTTTCTCC
>MEWM01000135.1:517-12428 GCA_001775355.1 candidate division Zixibacteria bacterium RBG_16_43_9
TAACCCAGATTGATAATCCAGGGTCTTGGAATCGCTTAAGCCCATATAAGCATGCGTGGGTAGTCCGAAATATTTGCCGATCTGATTGTAAGACGAATCTATCATCATAGTCTCGATTGCGCCCATCGGGGTTGTGCCGGTCCTCATATCAAAGCATGCAGGAGAGCCTCCATAGATGATGGGTGAGCCTTTTTGGGCAAGCTGATGGATAACAATCCCGCTCAGGTTCTCCGCAGTATGCTGGACTAATGCTCCAGCTAAGGTCACCGGTGCAGTCGCTCCTGTCAATGGCATCGAGACCAGTTCAGCCGGGATTCCGCTTTTAGCGCAATCGATCAGGTTCTGGCATGTCAGGTCACTCCATTTCAAAGGAGGAGAAGGGCAGCAGTCGAAGATGGCTAAGGGCTTTTTCCTCAAGTTATCCTCTCCACCTCTTATGCTGACCAGCATATTTTTCATCACCTTAAAGCCTTCCTTAACAAAAGTCCCGGTGATAACTGGCTTGGAAGAATATAAAAGCGAAATGAAGAGCCGATATCTATCTGCTATCTCCTTGGGCACATCCGAAGGAATCAGGGCAGTGCTCTGAGCTTTGAGGTATTTTAATCCATCGGTAAGCTGAGCAAACCTGATCAGATCAGAAGTGACCGGCTCTCTGATTTTATCTTTTTTTAAATCATAAATCCACAGAGCCGCAGAGCCAGGGTCAAAATGTACATTGTACTCTTTCAAGTCTAAAGCTAAGTTCCCTTTTCGATCATAGACCTCTATCCCCTTCGGCGCTGTTTTCAGGCACTTTTGCACCAGTTCACTTTTGATATAGATCCTTTTCTTTTTTTTGTCTACTTTTGCTCCGGCTTCTTCTAAAAGCTTCAGACCTTCTTTATTCTCCACAAATACCCCGATTTTTGAAAGAAGTTCTAAAGCTTCATCTATTATCTGTTCAATCCTTTTCCTGTCTAAAAGCTCCAATTTTGGGCGTCTATTCAAGTTCCCTCCTATCTTAAAAGCTACCCTAAAAGGCCATGTTGGAAAAAGCCCATCCTGTCATTCTGAGGGAGTCCGCCTGCGGCGAGACGACCGAAGAATCCCTTTGATTCAGGTAGAGATTCTTCGTCTCGCCTTCGGCGGACTCAGAATGACACTCTCCTAGTTTCACTTTTTCAACAGCCTCTAAAAGGGTCGCACTACGTTTGGCGCTTCTTAAACCTGCACTTTTTTAAACCGCAAATCTCACAGGGGGTTGACCCTTTATCCCTAAAAGGATTTCTGCTTAAATTAGTTGCAAAAGAGACTGATTTCCGAGGTATCATCATAAAGGATCGATTCAATCGCACACCTATCTTCTCTGCAGGCAGAAGGTCAAAGATAAATCTCTGAGCTTCTAATTTCCAGCCCCCATAACCTGGACTGAACCTGGTATTACCATAAAGTTTCTTTTTTTTAGCCTCATCCGCGATAACCTGATTGAGATGTTCAGCAGTAGATTCTGCTGCGACTGAGCCGATGGCATCCAGGATAACTGCTCTGGTTAACTCTTCCTGATTGGTCAATCGCTCAACCTGTTTCTCTAAAAGTTTGCCTATAGTACAGATGCATAAAGCTACCTTTTCGGCATTGAAAAAACATTCTTCAGGCAGTTCCCTGGATTCCCGGATGACAAAGATACCTTCAGGCTTAATCAAATCGCATGAAAAACTGATCATCTCCTCGACCAGCTTTTTAGACCTCTCCTTTATTTCCTCAGGTTTTGAGGTATGTCCTAACAGCCTGAGAATCTCTTGCTTGCTGACTTCTACTTGGAAATCTTTGATTATCTTAGCCATCTTTTCAAATGCCTTGGAGTATAAAGCTTTAGCTTTATTCTATGATAAACCTAAAGGTTTATATTCCAGGGTCATCAAACCTTTCTTCACCATTCTTATAAACTCCGGAGTTGTTCCACAGCAGCCGCCTGCAAAATGGACTCCGAGTTTTATCATTTTCAATACATCATTAGCGAAGGAAGCTGGTCTCTGGAGATAGACAGTTTTTCCTTTGACAAGTTTCGGCATTCCGGCATTGGGCTGGACGATTATGGGAAGCTTTGTGCTTTTCTTCATAACCGAAGCCAGTTTTATCATCTCTTTGCTTCCCAGGGTACAGTTGGCTCCAACCACGTCTGCACCGGCTTGTTTGAGTTTTTTCAAGGAGGATGAGACCTCATCTCCCATCAAAGTAAAATATCCCTTACTCTTTTTCTCAAAGGTCATGCAGATGAAAAGGGGAAGAGAAGAGACCTCTCTAACTCCTTCGATCGCGGCTAAGGCTTCCCGCAGATCATACATTGTCTCAACGGAGAAAAGGTCGATTCCTGCGGAGCGGAGAATTTCAGCTTGCTCTGAGAAGGCTTTCTTGAGGTCTTTATATTTTACCTTTCCCACTGGTTCTAAAAACTCACCTGTGGGACCGATATTGCCGGCAACATATTTACCATCCGGGCAAGCTTTTCTGGCGATTTTGACTGCGGTTTTATTTATCTTGTCCATCTTTTTTTCAATTCCGGATTTTTTCAACTTCAGGCTACTTGCGCCAAAGGTATTGGTCTGGATAACATCCGCACCTGCCTGAATATATTTCTTATGAATCTTAAGAACTATTTCAGGCTGCGAAAGGTTCCACAGCTCAGGTGGGGTGCCGAAGGGTAACCCGTACGAGAAAAGCATGGTGCCCATAGCGCCATCAAATAAAAGCGCTCTCCGTCTGGACAAATCCAGTATAGATTTCTTACTTTCTTTTGGACTCATGTCCTATTTCCCTTTGAGCGACCTTAACTGCCGAGATAGCATTTTCTGCGTATAAATCTGCTCCGATCTCTTTTGCCCAGGATAGGCTGGCTGGTGCTCCGCCCACCATTACTTTAAGCTTTTTCCTGAGATTTGCTTTTTTCAATCCTTCTATTACTCGGATCTCATTTTGCATAGTGGTGGTAAGCAGGGAAGAAAGGCAGAGAAATCTAGGCTCATATTTTTTTGCCATTTTCACGAAATTGTCAGATTTTACGTCCACGCCCAGGTCGATCACCTCAAAACCATTGGCTGAAAGCATAGTTGCCACCAGGGTTTTCCCGATGTCGTGTATATCCCCCTCGATAGTGCCGATTATCACCCTGGGCAAATTTTTCCTCCCAGCTTTACTCTTCAAAATCGGTTCCTGCAGAATTGAGATTCCAGCTTTTACTGCCTCTGCACCTAAGACTAACTCCGGCAGAAAACAGCTCCCCTGCTCCCACTTCTCACCTAATTTCTTTATACCTTGAACCAGTCCCTTCTCAATTACCAGATAGGAGTCGTAGCCTGATTTGACAGCTTCCGTGGCAAGTTTTTCTGCCTTTTGTTTATCCCCTTCGAGAACTGCATTATAGCATTCTTCCAGAAAATTTTTTAACTTTCTTTCCATTCGCTTTAGTTCCTCCATTTTCACTTTATATTCGTCAAAACCTTTCCATAATAAGCAATGAAGCCTTGAGTTGTCAATCAGATTTAAGCTTGATCCCGGTATTTTGCTAATGTAAGTCAGGAGCGCAAGGCTCCTGACCTACTTTCTGTCATGCTGAGTCCCCACAGGGGACGAAGCATCTAAAGCACCATTACAGATTCTTCGTTCCGCCTTTGGCGGAACTCAGAATGACAAATGAAGATGTACAAGCGTATTGCAATGACCCTACAAAAAAATCCTTGACTCATTCAAAAATGCATTATATTACGCTGGCAAAATGTCAGGAGAACAAATGGCAAGGACAATTTCCGAAAGACTATCTAACATCTTGGTTTGTCCATTTGACCACTCCAGATTAGCTCTCGAGCAGGCCAGGTTCAGTTGTCAGAAATGCAAACGGGAATTTCAACTCTCCGGTCGAATCCCGATAATGCTTGATCCCGGGCTTCTTCAGGCGGATGTTCAGAAGGAAGATGAGGCTCGCAAGAAAGAGGAAATGGAGATATTTGATAATTTAAGCTCTTATCAGGATTTTATGAACCGTGCGTACTTGAGAGCCATTAAAGAAGATATTTCAAATTCCCTTTTGAGCTTCGATTTAAAGGATAAAGAAATTCTGGAGATAGGTGCGGGAATCAGTCTTTTTGCGGGTAAATTAGCAGAGAGAAATCGGGTGGTCCTTACTGACATAAATGAGACTTTGCTTAATCAGAATCCGGAAAATTGTGATCTGGTGGTAGCGGATGCTGAGAATCTTCCTTTTCCGGACAGAAGTTTTGATTTTATCTATCTGGTGGGGATTTTGCATCATCTACCTGATCAGAAAAAAGGGATGCAGGAGATAAAAAGGGTTCTGAAAGAGGACGGAAAAGTATTTATAAGTGAGCCGACCAAGTGGAGCGTCAATTTAATTTATTATCTGGGCAGAAAGCTGCTCATATTTCTTTTGGGCAAAAATTTCGTCAGAAAACTTGTGGGGTGTGGAACTCCGGATGAGGAATTCCTGGACACAAAAGAACTGAAGAAGGTTTTCTCAGATGACTTCCAGATTAAAATTAGGAAAATCTCTCCGATCCGGCTTCTGCCCATCAGATTTTTTGATAATCTGGGTTTCGTTCCGAAAATAAACCATATCCTGGAGAAAATTCCGATAATCAAAAACTTCGGGGCGATTGCGCAGATAACGCTGTTGCCTAAAAGATAACAGGTAGGGGCACGGCATGCCGTGCCCCTACAAAATGTCATTGCGAGGAGGTCATCTGACTGACGAAGCAATCTGTTGACGTAGAAGGATTGCTTCGCCCTGCGGGCTCGCAATGACGTGGTATGGGAACAAATTGTCATGCTGAGCGAAGCGAAGCATCTAAATATCTTGTTTAGAGCGAGGAAAGAGGTAACCCCACCTTGCCCTCAAGGTGGGTGATCGACCCATGTTAAGGGCAACCCTACGGGCAGGCTATGGGTCTACCGGTTTTTAGGACAGACGGGAAAATCTTGACATTTATCTTTTTTGGACGTAATATTTGGAGTGCATCATCCGTGATGATGCCTGAATGGAGTGCATCCCGCCAGGGGCGGGATGCTGCATCCAATTGGATGCACTCCAAAAATCAATTGCGCCTTTAGCTCAGCTGGTAGAGCAACTGACTCTTAATCAGTGGGTCGCAGGTTCGATTCCTGCAAGGCGCACTATTTTGTTTTTCGTAGTGCGTCCGCCAAAGGCGGATTAGCCTCGCCTCAGCGACCCTGAAAGGGTCGCACTACGATTATGGAAGAAGGAAAATAAGAACAAATGACGGATTATTTATAGAGGCGGGATCAATCTCCTCTCCCCTTGTGGGAGAGGATTAAGGAGAGGGGGAGGAGAAGTAAGAGCAACCCCCGGTGCCTGCCCTGATTTTTTAAAAGGACAGAACAATGTTCTGTCCCTACAAAATACAAATACATCTATGGAAACAGCACTACCTTCCCGGATTCCTTATTGGGTGAGAGGAGTGCATCTATTCCTTTCTGGAAATCCTTTAAGGGAAATTTGTGGGTGATGACCGGGCTGGGGTCGACTAATTTGTTGTTTAAAAGATTGGAAAGCTCATACCAGGTCTGGAACATCAGGCGTCCGTTTATTCCGATTATCTTTGCTCCTTTGAAAATCACATTGGCATTCAGATCGAAAAGGATTTTGTCGGATGGTATTCCGAAAGCGGTAAAAGTTCCTCCCTTTTTCAGGATTTTAAACCCATCCTCAATTGCCTTTGGAGCGCCGGTCATCTCCAAGACCACGTCTACACCTTCGCCTGAGGTTTGCTCCATTATCTCATCTGCCGGACTGCTATTTTGAATGCTTAAAGCCACGTCTGCGCCCATCTTTTTCAGAAGCTCAACCCTGAAGGGAAATTCTCCAACTGCAAATACTTTCGCCGCTCCGACTGCCTTTGCAATTCCTACTGCAAAGCACCCGATCGGTCCATCGCCTAATATGGCGATTATCTTTCCCTGAACATCGCTTTCCATAACTGTATAAGTGGCATTTCCAAAAGGCTCCTGGATCGAGGCAATTTGAGGAGGCAGGCTGGGGTCGTTTTTCCACACGCAGATATCCGGGATAGCGATATATTCGGCAAAGGCGCCATCTGTGTCCACGCCCAATATCTTCAAATTTTTGCAGATATGCATCTTGCCGGTTCTACATTGATAACAGGTCTGGTCAGGGATATGAGTCTCCGCTGAGACAAAATCACCGACCTTTGCTCTTTTCACCTGGGAGCCGATTTCCACTACTTCACCGGCACATTCATGTCCGAACACCAGAGGAGGTTTGATCCTGTTCTGAGCCCAGTTATCCCAGTTATAAATATGCAGGTCAGTTCCGCAGATGGAGCAGGCTTTGACCTTCACCAGAACCATATCCGGACCGATTTTCGGGATTTCGACATAGTCTAATTCTGCGCCCGGGGCTTTGTTCTTCTTCATCACTGCCAGCATCTTGTCTGCCATCTTTGCTCCTTATTTCAGATTTTCAAATGATCAAATTTAAAGTTTGTGAAAAATATAACGAATCAAAAGGATTTGTCAAGGAGGAAAGAACCAAAGGGCTTGATGAATCAAGCCCCTGCAACCGCATTTTGTAGGGGTTCGATTCATCGAACCCCAAAATGTCTCTGTTCTACTATCATTGCGAGGAGTCCATCTGGACGACGAAGCAATCCCTATCTTACTCAGTCAACGGATTGCTTCGCCCAGATGGGCTCGCAATGACATCTCAATTCACCTCTTGATCGCGAACACCACTCTTTCAATCCCCGCCAGGTCTTTTATGATCTCTGTAGAGGCGAATTCAGTTTTGGCTTCGATTATTTTTCTTACTTTCTGTGCCTGATTAAATCCTGTTTCCAAGACAAGAATTCCGTTCCCCTTCTTCAAGAACATAACAGATTGATCAATTATCTTCTGATACAATCCCTCCTTCACGAACAAAGCCACTCCCGGCTCAAAATCCCTGACCTCTTTCGGCAGGATGTCTTTTTCCTCCTTTTTTACATAGGGAGGATTTGAAACCACAGCATCAATCTTCTGTTCCAGATTCTTACCTTCCAAGGATGCAAAAAGGTCTCCGCATAAAAATTCGATTCTGTCTTCGAGTTTATTAATTTCTGCATTCTCTTTTGCAAGGGAGAGGGCTTCTGAGGATATGTCTATGGCATAGATAAAAGAGTTCTTCAGATGATATGCTAAAGCGATTGCGATGTTCCCGGCACCTGTGCCGATATCGATGATCTTCAGATGATCAGATTCCTTTTTTTCTTTTTTGAAATACTCTATGACCTTTGAGACTAAAATTTCTGTTTCCGGGCGGGGGATTAAAGCCCTGGAATCGACTTTGAATTTCAAGCCGAAGAATTCTGTCTCACCAATGACGTACTGTAAAGGCTTACCTTTTAACCTTTTTTCGACCAGACGTTTGAGCCTCTCCTCCTGTTCGGAAGACAAGACCCTCTGGCTGTCCAGATAAAGCTCTGTTCTTTTTAAATTGAGGATATGACCTAAGAGAAGCTCTGCTTCTACTCGTGGACTTTCAATATCTTTTTTCCAGAAAATCTCGGTAGTAGACTTGAGGGTTTCTGAAATGGTTCTGCCCATAGGTCAGGAGGTAAATCTGAAGTTTGCCCAGTCATCCAGACCATTTTCGATTCTTCCATGAAATTCAGTCGCCAGAGTCGAGGTGGAACACCCCTTTTGAGGTGAGCCATAGAGCCAGTTAGTGGGGGGAATAAATTCTATTCGGTCTGAGGAAAAGGCTTTTACATTCCTTCTGAGGAAAGAAGGAAACAAATATATGCCCAAACCTGAAAGACCTAAAGTTCTGATGAATTTTCTGCGGTTCATATTTTGTCTTCCATTTACACTCGGTAGCCGCAGACTTTAGTCTGCGGGTGGAGACCCCAGTGAGCGGGATTTCGCAAAGCTCAACAAGCTCCACCCCTACGCGAATCCATGCGCAAGCTGAAGCTTGCGGCTACCAATTTTCTCTTGCCAGGTCAGTCCGCCTCTGGCGGATGGCAAGCGCTACACTCATTTTCTTCTCCACCCTTGAACCTTTAAACCTTTGAACCTTTGTTTACTACCCTCCGATGAAATTAAATTTGTTTATCTTCATCGCCGGCACGTACATCAAAACACCGTACTGGGGGCAGAGTTTCCTTTCTTTAGTCATCAACTCTACATTGGAAAAAGCTTCCAAAATGCTCTGACCGATGCGCATATTCTTAACTGCTGATTTTATCTTGCCATTTTCTATCAAAAAAGTCCCATCCCGGGTTGTGCCAGTGACCTGGGCCTTCATCGGGTTCATATAATTAATATACCAGAAATGGGTGATCAGGATTCCTTTGTCAGTTGAGGCTATCATCTCATCTAAAGTTGAATTTCCAGGTGAAATGAGCATATTCTTAGGATAAGGACCAAAGGTGTTATTGGGCTGAAGCGCATGTCCGGTTGATTCAGTCTTATTCTTGTTCGCATAATACGAATTATAAACCACTCCCTTTCCGATGCCGTTTTCTATCAAGACGACTTTTTTCTTGGTCACTCCTTCATAATCAAACGGCATACTTTTCATCACCGGGTCATAAGGATCCTCGATTATGGTGATATTATCACCGGTTATCTTTTCACCTATTTTCATAAAGCTTCTACCTTCGGAGAAGGTTTTCCCACCGAAACCTAAGAAAGCCAAGAATAGAAGGAAAGATGCCACTGCCGCTTCCTCTAAGATAACTGTATACTCACCTGGCGGAAGCTCCACCGGATTTCTAGATGATAAAGCTTTCTCCACTGCAATCTGGCTAAGCTTATCAGTATTTATGTCTTTTACCTCTCTGGAAAACCCTTGAGCCCAGCCTGACTGTTCATCTTTACTCACAGTTAAGGAGAAATTTGCTTTGGTCTCCTGAAAATATTGTCTTGTCCCCAGGGAATTAACCACTGCCGTAACATCAGTCTCAGTTTGAAAAGCTCCTGCAGAGATTAGATCATTCTTTTGAGACTTGTCAACAGCTATTTTGACACCTTTAGCTCTATCGTCAGGAGAGAAATTATGAGTGTTATTATAAAAACCCTTTACTTCTGGTGCTGGACCTGATTTAGGTAATAAGACGAAATCAGGGTCATCTTTTTGATTTTTCGCAATCTCAATTGCATCTTTAACGACTTTTTTGATCCCGTCCTCATCTATTTTATTGGTCACAGCTACGCCAAGCTTTTTACCTAATACTGCTCTAGCCATAACCGTATGATCAGCTCTTCCCATATTCTGGTGAATGATGTTCTCTGCAAATCTGGTCAGATAAAAATCCTCCTCCAATAAAAGCAACTCAATCTGGTCTGCATCTGAATATTTCAGACCCTTTTCCAAAATCTCTAAGGCTTTTCCTTTTGAAATCATAAGATCAGCTTCCTACTTTCACATTTCTGAACCTGGCAGGGGATGCTCCCTGGCCTGTTCGGGCGTTTTGCCCGGGTTGACCTTTACCACAATTGGGTGTGCCCCAGACTTTGAAATATTTTTCGCTGCAGATTCCATCGCAGGAGTTCCAGAACTCAACTGTATTGCCTGAATAAGTCGGGTTTTTTATCATCTCACCCAATTTTCCGTTTTTTATCTCCCAGCCGATCTGGCATCCCATCTGGAAATTCTCCCGGTTATCATCTATGCTCCAGGAGGAGACTGTCTCCATATAGATTCCGTCATCCACTTCAGAAATCAAATCCTCAAAACTATAATTCCCAGGTATAAGAATCGTATTGGTCATACGGATAATCGGGATATTTCCCCAGCCTTCAGCTCTCATCGAGCCGTTGGATGAAGTTTTGACCAATGATGCAGTTTCCCTTGATGTCAAGTATCCCACGAGTAGCCCATCCTGGATGAGGTCTTTTCTTTCGGCTTTGACCCCCTCATCATCATAACCGAAGCTTCCCAGACCGCCGGGATAAGTTGGGTCTGTTACAACGTTGATCACATCTGAGGCATATTTGAGTTTGTTCAATTTATCCAGTGTCGCAAAGCTTGTCCCGGAAAAGTTTTTCTCCGCGCCCAAGACCCTGTCCAATTCTAATGGATGACCGATAGACTCGTGAATCTGCAATGAAAGCTGAGCACCATCTAAAACCAACGCCTTTATTCCTGACGGACAATCTTTAGCTGAAAGCAAAGCTTTTGCCTGCTGGGCTATTTTTTCACAGTTTTCCTCAAGGTTTAACTCATTGATCAACTCATACCCTTTACACTCATATTGACCATTGGAATCCGGATAAGACCTTTTTCCCATCTCCCTTCTGGATTTCATAGCTGTTGCTTCTATGCCTGCTCCGCTCTGGATTAACATCTGCTCAATTTGAGAGCCTTCTGAGCTTGAAAAGAATCTGCTCTCTTTTCTGAAATCCATAAAGGCAGAAGCTGAGGTGATGCCATCTGTTTTCCTTAACAATTGATCTAAGGCTAAAAGGTAATCTAATTTTTCTTTGAGGGGGATGGTAAAAGGGTCTATCTGGACTGGATTTCTGTATGAATCTTTAGTCTTACTAAGAAGAGCCAAGACTAAATCGTTTTTCTTGAGCTTGGCTGAGGCTCTGGCAATTTTTACTGCAAGGTCAGCGGTTTTCTTAAGGTTATTTTCATTCAGATCAGAAGAGGAGGCAAAGCCCCAGGCACCATCTGCAATTACCCTTATCCCAAAGCCAAAAGAGTTGTTTTTCTCAAGTAACTTCGATGCTCCGTTTTCGACCGAGATGTTCTCATCCTCAGTATTGACAATCCTGATGTCCGCATAACTTGCCCCTTTTGATTTGGCGGAATTCAGGGCAATCTCTGAGGCTTTTTTAAAATTGATCATATGCTGTGAGGGATAAGGTAAATTGCTAAAGTTAAAATGTATCCTAATATGCCAAACCAGGCCAGGGTTTTATCCGGCAAAAGATTTTTAGTTTTGTCCTTCTTAAAGGCTGAGCCTTTTATCAGAATCAAAAAGATAATCCAGTAGAATATAAGAATCGAGGTCTTGCTGTCAGTTATATCCGTGAAAATTGGGAAACCTCCCCAGATCTCTCCAAAGGTCAGGTTGGTAACCAGAATACCTAAAGGGACTCCTCCGATGAAAGAAAGAATTGTCGCCCACAGACTGTAAACAGAGAGTTGTCTGAGCGAATCTTTGCCCCATAATACCTCCAGGGAAGAGAACAGAACCAAGAATACAAAGAAAACAGAGGCAAACATCATCAGCACATGAGGTCCGATAACATAAGGAGGGACTTTACCCTTGAATTTAACCAGAAAAGGATTGTTTAAAAGGTCCAATTTTTCAGGCAAGGTCAATATTCTCTTACCCTGGCTATCAGATAAGGAAAGATAATAATAGGCCCTTTTCCCTTTTGGCTGTGAAGGAATAACTGCTGAAAACTGGTTAGCTTTTCCTTCGACTGGCTGCATTCTCAGACTGGTGTATTCACCTTCTCCTTTTCCAATCTTGTAAAAAAGGTTTAATGAATACTTATCCGCGGTTTCCGGAGTCGTTAGGGTGGCAATTATTTCTACTTCACCTGATCCGACTTTCTCAGTGACAGTTGTATGGGAAAGCTTTATTGCACCTGAGGTGACTTCCTCAAACTCTGGCACGCGTATAGATATGTGCCGGGCGATGCCGAGTAAAATAACGGTCAAAACGAAAGCTAAGACGTATTTGAAAAGCTTCATTCCTCCCTCCTTATTTTAAAACCTTTTCATTTTGTAACTTCTCAGCCTGTTCCTCTCTTTCCAGGACTGCTATTAGCTCATCCAGGTCCCCGGACAGAACGTCCTCCAGGCGATGCAGGGTCAAGCCGATCCGGTGATCAGTGATCCGGTTCTGGGGGAAATTATAGGTCCTGATCTTCTCTGACC
>MEWM01000136.1:0-1064 GCA_001775355.1 candidate division Zixibacteria bacterium RBG_16_43_9
TGCATCAGGAAGGGTACTATCGCGGTGATGTGAACAAGGACGGGAAGCTTGACGTAGCAGATGTCATCTTCTTGATCAACTTCCTGTTCAAGGGCGGACCGATTCCGATAGAGTTCAAGGATCAGGGTGATGTTAACTGCGACGATAAGACACTCGTTGATGACGTAATCTACCTCATCAACCGCCTGTTCAAGGGTGGACCTCCTCCGATTGATAAGAACCGCTTCCTCAGGACTTCGCCTTATGTTGACCCAGCTCATAGAGTTTTGGGCATCAGAAATCCTGGACTCTTTGGTGAGGCTGACTGGAAGGGCCTTGGTCAATAACTGAACCTGAAATAGAAATAGAAACGGATAAAATCCTCCCCCGTACGGGGGAGGATTTTTTTTGTTCCCTTTTTTTCCAGAGTAGGGGCGTATTGCAGTTCGACAGGCTCACTGCTCTGAGCGAAGTCGAAGAGCAATACGCCTTTACAAGGACAATTGTGTCATTGCGAGGAGTCCATTTGGACGACGAAGCAATCTACCCAGAATGAACGGATTGCTTCGCTCCCCACGGGGGGCTCGCAATGACAACCTCGACGATGGGTGGCACCCTTTCTGTGGTGTCAGGAGTTACCTCCTGACACCCAAGAATTTATCGAAGTAGTTAAGCTGTCAGGTGGTAACACCTGACAGCACTAAAAACAGAGAACAACATCCCCAAAAGGCGTAGCCGGGATGGCATACCGCGGACTTAGATTCTTCCCCCCGTAGGGGGTCAGAATGACACACACAAGTTTATTTTTTGATTGACAATTATCTCTTCGAGTGTTAACTTTTGAAAAATTTTATCCGGGTCTAGATTGACGTGTCAGGAGTAGCTCCTGACAGAACAGAAGAAAGGAGTATACTATGTGGGCTTTGAAAATTCTTTTAATTTTGGTGGTAATTATGCTTTTGATCGGTTTTTCCATATATAACTCTGGGGAGTATGTCTCGGTAAACCTTTTCGGGTACCAGTATTCGGCTGTGCCCATGATAATCATCGCCTACTGGTCTTTGGTAATCGGGATGTTCATCTCT
>MEWM01000136.1:1090-9596 GCA_001775355.1 candidate division Zixibacteria bacterium RBG_16_43_9
CCGAATTCAGGATGAGCTAAGAGAACAGAGAAAAGAGAATAAAAGGCTGATGGAGGAGATCACGGCACTCAGGAATATTCCGCTGGAAGAGGAAAAGACGTAAAAAAAGGATTCAAGGAGTCGAGGGGTCAAGGATTCAAGGGTAAAAAGGAGAAAGGATTCGAGGAATCAAGGGATCAAGCGAAAAACAGATGCTGAAGAATTACAGGGAACTCAAAGTTTGGCAGAAATCTTATAAGCTGTGTTTGGATATTTATAAAGCAACCAAAAACTTTCCGAAGGAAGAAAAATATGGATTGTCTTCTCAGATGACAAGAGCCAGCGTCTCTGTTCCATCTAACATAGCCGAGGGATACGGAAGGAAAACGACTCCTGAATATATCCATTCTCTCTATACGGCATATGGCTCGAATTGCGAATTAGACACTCAACTATCACTGGCAGGCGATTTAGGTTATATTAATGGAGAAAATTTAAAAGGGCTTCAGGCAAAGCTGGGAGAGGTTGAAAGAATGCTGATGGCGCTTATCAGGTCTTTGGAAAACAAAGTAGTTGAATCCGGATAAAATAAGGATTCAAGGATTCTAGGGGTCAAGGGTTCAAGTGAGGGAAAGACACTTGAATCCTGGAATCCTTGACTCCTGGACCCCTTGTCAAAAAAAGAGAATTCAAGGATACAACGAGTCGAGGATTCAAGAAAGAAAGGGTTCAATCCGCCAAAGGCGGACAAAGGTTCAATAGTTCAAAGTTAAAAAAACAAAACCGATAAGCTAATAGCGAATAGCGAACAGCGAATACCGAAACGGAGGTTAGGTGAATTCCACTCATATAATTATAATCTTTGCAGTTAGTTTCATCATTCTGCTCATTATAGCTTTCTGGGCAAGGTCCAGAAGGAAAGAGGCGATACCCTCTCAACGAGCATATCTGGAAGCATTAAAAGCCCTGGTGGCGGGGGAGGATAAGATCGCCTTTCAGAGGTTTAAGCAGGTGGTGACCGAGGATACGAACAACCTGGATGCTTATCTGAAATTGGGCGACCTGTTTCGGAAAAAGGGACAGCTTGATAAAGCTCTACAAGTGCATAACGAACTCACCCTGAGATATGGACTGTCAGATGAGGTGCGGGTTGAAATCCTCAAGAGCTTAGCTGAAGATTATATCGAGGCTAAAGATTGGGATAAAGGGGTATCAACCCTGAATGATATTCTCAGATTAGACCATCATAACCTCTGGGCTAAAAGAAAGCTTTTGACCTGCTATGAGGAGCTTTCTTCCTGGGATGAAGCAACCAAACTCAGGGAGGAGTTGAGCAGAGATAAACAGGAGAAGGAGCGGAATTACCCGGTCTTGGCTTTGTATAAGGTCTTCCAGGGAAATGAGCTTGCCTCCAAAGAGGAATATCATAAAGCCCGCCTGGCGTATAAAGAAGCTTTGAATTATGACGAGAAATGCGTGCCGGCCTACCTTTATTTAGGCGAAGCCTATACAGCAGACCGCAGGCCTGAAGATGCAATAACCTACTGGAGAAAACTTTTAGAGATGGTTCCCCAGGCAGGGTATCTGATTTTCGACCGGCTGGAAGAGACCTTATTTGAAATCGGTAGTTATAGCGAGATGGCAGAAATCTATGACCGGATTTTAAAAGACAATCCTAAGGATATAAAAGCCTTGCAGGCTCTGGCAGTCATCTCAGAAAAAAAAGGAAGAAGAGATCAAGCCAGAGAAAGCTATAAAAGAATCCTGGAGATCGACCCCAACTACCTACCGGCAAAACTTAACCTGATCAAAATCTGTCAGGAAACGGGCCAGCTGGAAAAAGCCAAAACTGACTTAGAAGAGCTTTCTTTTAAACTCGGGAAAAGGGGAGAGTCCTTCAACTGCTCCAAATGCGGGCATAAATCTGAAATCCCTTTATGGAAATGTCCAACCTGCAAGGAATGGAACAGCTTTAATATCTGATCTTTAAAATGAGCCTCAGAAATTTAAGTTTATTTTTGAAAATAGTCATTCCGGCGCTGGTTTTGTTTTATTACCCATCCTATTGTCAGGAGTTAAATAAGGTAATAAGATACTATAACCAGGGTGATTTCAAAAATGCGCAAGAGGAGTTAAAAAGCTACTTAGAATCCAATCCTTCGGATTATGAAGCTCTGTACTATTCCGGAAAATTAGAAGGTAATGCGGAAAAGTCGGCTGGATTTTTCAAAAAAGTTTGGGAGGGTTCCGCAAAAGTAAAAAAGGAAGAGGCAGGTCTGGAGCTTTGCCTTTACTATCAGACCTCAGGATTAAACGACTCGGTATTATCGCTCGGCTCAAAATTCAAAAAGATTTTTCCCAAGAGTTCCCTTTTACCACAGATGTTATGGCTGGAGAGCAGGTCCTTATTCGTAACCGGCAGAGCCGAGGTAGCGCTAAAGTCTCTCAAAAATATGCTGGAGCTTTATCCTGCTTCAGCCTGGGCTCCCTGGGCACAGCTTGGAATAGCGGAGATATATTTCTCTCAGGGGAATTTCAATAAGAGTCTGAAAGAGTATAATAAGGTTATAGATAAATATGCTGGAACTGAAACTTTTCCTTTAGCTCTGGCTGGAATGTCCCGTGTTTTTGAAACCTCTGGAGAAAAGGATAAAGCAGTTCTATATCTGAATCTTTATAAAGAGAGATTTCCCGGAGGGGTTGAAGTGGAAAGCCAGATTCAGACTGAAGAAGTTACCCCCCGGAATGATCCAAGCACAGCAGAGAAGCTGACCGGCACAAAATACAGCGTGCAGATAGGCGTATTTGCCAATCAGGAAAATGCGGATAAGGTGATGAAAAGGCTGAAATCCAATGGGTATAATCCGGAACAAAGCTACAAGACCATTCAGAATAAAAAATATTATGTGATCCAGGTCGGAGTCTTTAATTCCCTGTCAGAAGCTCAAAAACTGAGAGAGAAGTTGGAAAGGGAAGAGGGTGAGGTCTACAGAATAGTAATCCAGTAATTGTGGTAAGGAATTTCCTGCCTTCAGGTTTCTTCAAAGATTAAAAATGGAAAAATTCTCTACTCCCTTAATGGAACAATATAACCGGATCAAAGGTGAGCATCCGGATGAGATCCTCTTTTTCCGGATGGGGGATTTCTACGAGATGTTCGGGGAAGATGCTAAAGTTGCCTCCAAGATTTTGGGAATAGCTTTAACCTCCAGAGCTCACGGCAAGATGGAAAGAGTCCCGTTAGCCGGGGTTCCCTATCATTCTGCAGAAAAATATTTAACTAAATTATTAAAAGCCGGGAAAAAGGTAGTGGTCTGCGAGCAAACCGAAGATCCGAGAAAAGCAAAAGGTCTGGTCAGAAGGGAAATTGTGGAGATAATCACTCCGGGAACCATTACTTTAGATCAAGCCTTAGATGGTCAGGAGAATAATTACCTGGCAAGCATTTTTGAGGGGAAGGATAGGTTTGGTCTGGCACTGATTGAGCTTTCCATCGGCGAGTTTAAAACAGATGAGGTCTTACCTGAGAAGCTCAAGGAGATGTTGAATACAATTGCTCCGGCTGAGTTATTAATACCGGAGGAATGGGAGCTGAGCAAAAAAGAGGAGTTAAAAAAAGGTTTGAATTTTGTCTTCACTTTTACTCCGCTGGAAGGATGGAAATTTTCATACGATTACGCATTTAAACTTCTGACCGAACATTTTAAAGTCTCCTCTTTAGAGGGGTTCGGCGTGCAGGAACTGAAATCAGGCATCTCCTCAGCCGGGGCAATCTTGTCCTATCTAAACCAGACCAAGAAGACATTGCTTACTCACCTAAACAAAATTTCCAGAATCTCAAATCCGGAAGAGATGTTTTTAGACTCGAATACTATTCGCAATTTAGAGCTGCTTTCCTCTTCAGGTACAAAAGATAAAGACTACACTCTTTTTTCGCTGCTTAATCAAACCAAAACCCCAATGGGCTCAAGACTCTTAAAAAACTGGATCATCCGTCCTCTATTGAATCAGCAGAAGATAAAAGAACGTCAGGAGGGTGTCAGGGAATTCTATGATGACAGAAATCTATCCGAGAGCATCGGGGAAAAATTAGATTCGATTTCTGATCTGGAAAGGCTCAGCGGGAAGTTGGGGTATGGTAAAGCTAATCCTAAAGACCTTATAGGGTTAAAGGAATCTCTTAAAGTCATACCTGAAATCAGAAATGCTCTTCAAGTGGCTAAGTCCTCAATTTTAAAAGAAATATCAGTTAATCTTCCAGAAGTCTCAGATATCGTTAAACTGATTGAAGACTCTATAGTGGATGACCCTTCCTTGAGTTTAACCGAAGGAGGAATTATCAGAAAGGGTTTTGACCAGGGGCTGGATGATCTTAAAAAAGATGTCTCTGAAAATAAAAACTGGATTGCCCAGCTTGAGAAAAATGAAAAAGAAAGAACTGGTATCCCGTCTTTAAAAGTTGGGTTCAACCAGATATTCGGATATTATATAGAGATCACCAGACCCCATCTTTCTAAAGTTCCGCCGGATTATATAAGAAAACAGACTATGGTCAATGCGGAGAGGTTTGTTACACCTGAGTTGAAAGAAAGGGAAGCAAAGATTTTAGGTGCTGAGGAGAAGATATTTCAGATGGAATACGACCTTTTCTTAAAGATAAGAGACCAGGTTGCTTTTAGGACTCAGGAGATTCAGCTCTGTGCTGAGCTTTTAGCCCGGCTGGATCTGCTTTTGTCATTTTCGAATGTGGCACGAGAAAATCATTACGTTGTTCCAGAAATTGATAATGAAGATTTAATCTGGATTGAAGAGGGGAGGCATCCGGTGATCGAGCAGATTTTAGAATACGGGGCATTTATTCCCAATGATACCAAAATAGGAGAGGATGAGAGGATTCATATCATTACCGGTCCGAATATGGCTGGAAAATCAACTTACTTACGCCAGGTTGGGCTGATGGTTCTTTTAGCCCAAATAGGGTCTTTTGTCCCGGCAAAAAAAGCTAAGATCGGTATAGTCGATAGAATCTTTACCAGAGTAGGGGCAATGGATAATATTGCCTTGGGACAAAGCACTTTTCTGGTAGAGATGAATGAAACAGCCAATATACTGAATAATGCTACTCCAAAAAGCCTTATCCTCTTGGATGAGATCGGAAGAGGGACTTCCACTTTTGACGGGCTTTCCATCGCCTGGTCAGTAACTGAATACCTGCACAACAATGAAAAGCTCTGCGCCAAAACCTTATTTGCCACTCATTATCACGAACTAACTGAGCTGGCAAAATATCTTCCCCGGCTCAGAAACTACAACGTGGCAGTTAAAGAATGGGAAGATGAGATCATTTTCCTACGAAAGATTGTTCCGGGCGGATGCGATGACAGCTACGGCATTCAGGTGGCTCGTTTAGCCGGGATACCAAGAGAGGTTCTGGAAAGGGCTAAAGTCATTTTGTCTGAATTAGAATCAGGAGAATATACTTATGAAAAACTTTCGAAGCCCAAAACTGAGACCATCGCCAGAGATTTTCAGTTGAGCTTCTTCTCTCCAAGTGAAAGGCTGATCTATGAGGAGTTAAAAAAAATAGAGATTGAAAAATTAACGCCTTTGGAGGCGCTGAATAAGTTGGAAGAGATGAAGAGGAAGATAAGTAGACAGTAGGTAGTAGACAGGGAAGAAAAAAGAGTGCTCGTCGGGGTCCCCTGACCCGACGAGAAAAATCGACAGAGGAACAGGCAAGTAGTAGATTGACGACCAGTTTTGCCGAAGGGTCGGAGTACACTACGGTCAACTTTGCTCCTGAGCGGATGTTATCATCCGCTCATCTGTCCGCTGGATGATAATATCCTGGGGGAGCGATATTTTAAATAGGTAAAACCAAAGTTTTACACTCCAGAAAAAAAATCTAAATTTTTGATTTTTTTTGCCGAACTCTTGACAAGATGAAAAGTATGTGTTATACTCAGACCACTTTGGTGACCTTTAACCTTTTTTAAAAGGAGGTTGGGATGAGAAGGTTGACAGTCGTTATACTGTTGGTGGTGGGGCTGCTTTTTTCAGCCTCAGCGGCTCAGGCTCAATTTACAGGGCAGCTTTCAACTGCCCACACCCTGCCGATAGGGAAGTACGATTTAGGCGGATATTTCGGAGTATACGATGGTGCTTTCGCCTTCTTCGGGCAGTTCAGGGGTGGAGCAGCAGATCATCTCGATTTGGGTATGAAGTTAGGAGTAATCAGCGAGAGCGGAGGCCCGCATTTTCCAGGAGACAATACCGGAGTTCTCCTGGGCGGGGATTTAAAATATCAGATCCTGAATGCCAGAAGCAAGGACCCTTTTGATCTTTCCATCGGAATAGGCCTGGAGTTTTCCGCAGTGACTGATTTCAATATCTTCTCATTCGGGGCAAATTTCATCGGCTCATACGATTTTGACCTGAGCGAGGGCAGGGTCATCTCTCCATATGCCAGGCTGAATCTGAGAGGACAAAGAGAGCATATTGAGGTTGATCTCCCCTTTGGACGAGCGAGCGCTACGGATAATGATTTTCAAGTTGGGCTTAATCCCGGAGCCAGCCTGAAGGTCTCCAACAATCTGCAGATAATCGGTGAATTCCAGTTTGATGACAATTTTGGGTTTATCGGTGGGCTGACCTACTCCTTTTATTAATCCGAGATAAATATATTCTGAAAAAGCTCTGGTTTTTTTCAAGATACTCTTGACCGCCAGAGCTTTTTTGTTTTCTTTATGCCGTATGTCAAATTATAAATGAAGGTAAACTTACTTTACTCAAATGCAAGACAAAAAGTATCGAATACTGGTCATAAGACTTAGTTCCCTGGGCGACATCATCCTGACAACTCCGGTGCTGGATGTTCTGAAAGAGAATTACAGAAATTCTGAAATATGTTTTCTTTCCAAACAAAGGTATCAGGGACTTTTTGAGTCAGACCCCAGGGTCGACTCGGTAATTTATTTTGAGCCAGAAGGTAAAGATAAAGGGTTCTCTGGACTTCTTCGTCTGATAAGAGGCTTAAATCAGAAAAAATTTGACCTGATCGTAGATTTACATTCAAATTTGAGGAGTCTTCTTATCCGTCTTCTGGTGAGGGCTGGAAAGAAAGTTCATTATAACAAAAAAATAATCCCTCGACTCTTAATGGTTCATCTTAAGAGATGGAAGGTGAAACCTGTTTCGACCATTGACAATTACCTGGAAAGCTTAGGGGAGATGGGGATAAAAGCATGGAGCAGGATTCCAAGGCTTTATTCTAAAAACGAAAACAAAATCTGGGTCGAGAACTTTTTTATAGAAAATGGGCTGGAAAAAAAAGAAATTTTAATCGGAATCGCACCCGGTGCCAGATGGGAGACTAAAAAATGGGAATTAGACAAATTCTTTTCTGTGGCTAAAAGCCTGAGCCAGGATTTGCCTGCAAAGATATTGCTGGTCAGTGATAAAGATGATCAAAAGCTAATCGAGGGAATCGAAAATTATGTAGGAAAGGGAAGAACGATTCAGGCAATTGATTTACCTCTGGGCAGGTTAATTCTTCTTGTGGAAAGGTGCGACCTTTTCATCTCTAACGATTCAGGACCTATGCATCTTGCCTCAGCCCTAGGTGTTCCGACTATAGGGATTTTTGGTCCTACATCTCTAGGGTTGGGTTTTTCACTCTCAGGATTAGAGGATAAGGTTTTCTGGACAGGAGTTGAGTGCTCTCCCTGCAGTTTGCATGGGGAAAAGGATTGCGTCAAGGAATCAAGATACTGTATGGATAATATAAAACCAGAGAAGATTATCGAAGAGGCAAAAAGGATATTAAGTGCTAATAAAGTTATTTTTCTGGACAGGGACGGAACTATCACCGAAGAAAAGGATTTTATTTCCAAGGTCGAGGAGATAAAGTTTCTTCCCGGTTCTGAGGAAGCTTTGAAAATAGTTCAGGGGTTAGGCTATAAATTGGTCATAGTCTCAAACCAGTCCGGAATTGCGCGGGGGATAATGACTGTGGAACAGGTGGAGAAAGTCAACAACTTCATTTTGAAAGAGCTGGCGAAGGAGGGAATAAAAATCGAGGCGATTTACTATTGTCCGCATCATCCGGACGAGAACTGCGATTGCCGTAAACCCAGAACTGGCTTGATAAAAAGAGCTCTGCGGGATCATCAATTGAAGCTCAAAGGTGCCTGGGTAGTGGGGGATAAGCTGAGTGACGTGCTTTTAGGGAAGAATATAAAAGGAGAATCAATTTTAGTTTTGACCGGATATGGACAGGAAACAAAACAAAAAATCGAATCGGATTCCAATGGATCTGACTGGCAAAAGCCGAATTATATGGCTAAAAACCTTCTGGAGGCGGCGTCGTTCATTGAATCGGAAAGGTTGCAAAAGTCAGGAGGTTCGAAGCCAAATTCTTCTGCCGGAATACAGGAGAAGCGTGAACGTCGGGCGTAAAGCCCGACGCAACGAAAAAAAGTAAAGCTAAAGCTTTACACTCCAGTCAAACAATTATGATATTAAAAAC
>MEWM01000136.1:9653-10851 GCA_001775355.1 candidate division Zixibacteria bacterium RBG_16_43_9
GGGGTTAGTCATCGACCCGGGTGGAGATTTTAAACTTATCGAAAAAGCTCTTAAAGAATTGAACCTTGATGTAAAATATATAGTCCTGACTCACGGGCATAGTGACCACATAGGGGTTTTGTCAGAGCTGAAAAAGTATACTGGTGCCCAGATTCTAATTCATAAAGAAGATGCGGAGATGCTTTCCAATCCAGAAAAGAACCTTTCTGTTTTCTCATACAATCCTTTTTCTGCTCCAGGCGCAGATAGACTTCTGAAGGATAAAGATAAAATCAGAATCGGCCAGATAGAGCTTGAGGTCTTGCATACTCCTGGACATACTGAGGGAAGCATTTCACTATTGACTGACAAAGTGATTTTCACCGGCGATCTTATTTTTTGCGGATCAGTTGGCAGAACTGATCTGCCAGGCGGGTCTTATCAGAGACTCTTAAGATCGATTCAGGACAAAATCCTGGATAAAACGGATGACACGGTTATCTATCCCGGACACGGTCCCGCTACCAGTGTGGGAGAGGAGAGGAGGAACAACCCTTTTCTCAATTTTTAAAGGTCCTGGAGTATAAACCTTCAGGTTTATAGAAAGAATTTCACCTCCTTTAAAAGGATCAGAGGTAAAGCTAAAGCTTTACACTCCATTTCTTCCCAAATATCTGGAGTTCCTTGAGATAAAATCAAGTCAAAAATATGCTCCGAAACCCAAATAAAAAAATTGACCTTTTTGATTGCCACGTGCATCCGGATTTTTCCTTAGATGCATCAGGTACGATCGAAGAATATTGCGAAAAAGCCTTACAGATCGGTCTAAAAGGGATCTGCTTTACCTCACATTACGATATCGATCCGGAAAGAAAAGAGATCGATGCTTTTATGCGGGTCAAAGGGAGGATTACTCCCCTTTCTCAGGAGACTGTAGAAATCTACCTTGAAGAGATCGAAAAAGCAAAATCCGAATATGAACCTTCAGGGCTAAAAGTCAAAACCGGGCTGGAGATAGATTATTCTCCGCATATCGAAAAACAATTGAGAGAAGACCTTTCAAAACTTAAGCTGGATTACGTGTTGGGGGCGGTCCACTGTTTAGAGCATATCGCCATAACCTCATCTGAAGAGGCATATTTTTATTTTGAAAGAAAATCAGCAGAGAAGTTATGCGAAGAATATTATACTAATCTGCTTTCCGGCATCAAATCAGGTT
>MEWM01000136.1:11070-11387 GCA_001775355.1 candidate division Zixibacteria bacterium RBG_16_43_9
TAAAATTAGTAGCCTTAGGCTCCGATGCTCATAGGGTTGAGGAGTTGGGTCTGGGCTTACAAAATGCTGTTGACTACATAGAGAAAAATAAGCTTCAGTTTGAGCCTTTTCTAACCTAATCTACAGATTACTATTTCCAACTTGTTGGCGAGGTAAGGTTACCAGTCAGTCCATTGTTCCCGACTTGAGGGCAAGTCGGGTTTACGGGCTTGACCTTCTTACTTCTCTTCCCCACCTTGGGGGCAAGGTGGGGTTACGGATTTCTGTCGAATTCAGAATTAATTCTAAACCGTGATTTTTTTACCGTTGGTGGGGGC
>MEWM01000136.1:11445-11594 GCA_001775355.1 candidate division Zixibacteria bacterium RBG_16_43_9
ACAACGTGGGTCTATCATTTTCAGGTTGCGAGCTTTTACATTTTTACTCTTTCCACCAGGTGAATATATCACCTAATTTGCCGATAATGATTATAAAACGGGAGTGCCGATGAAGAAAGAAGAATTCAGCCTGAAAAACGATTTGATTG
>MEWM01000137.1:0-351 GCA_001775355.1 candidate division Zixibacteria bacterium RBG_16_43_9
CGGAGGAGGCAGGTCCGGATTACCAGCAGAAAGGTCGATAACCTCAATCCCTGAATCTAATGCTTTTCTTCTCGCCTCAGCCATCTCGGCGAAAACATAGCCACCCAGGTTTTTCATCCTTGAAGCAATTCTGTCCTGCAGAGCGATTTTATTCTTCATATTTGTTATAATCTAATATTAAATATGACCAAATCAAGTTTTTTCCCTTCTTGGAACATAAAAACTGTAGGGGCACGGCATGCCGTGCCCCTACCCAGGATATTTGTATAAAAAAGGACAGAACAATGTTCTGTCCCTACAAAAAAATGTTATTCCTAGAAGTTCCGTCAGGTCCTAGACCTGACGGGAAAA
>MEWM01000137.1:362-2941 GCA_001775355.1 candidate division Zixibacteria bacterium RBG_16_43_9
GGAGTAGCTCCTGACACAACTCGAAAGTTAATTTGACATTATTTCATTCATGAAGTCTTACTACACCGCTACCTGTGCCAAGCCAGATGTAGCCGTAAGCATCAATTGCCATTGTGAGGATGTAGTCATCAGTAAGTCCACTATTTGAGGAATTGTACGTGACCCAGCCAGTATTGTTGAACTTGCTTAAACCTCCTCCTAACGTCCCAAACCACTTCTTGCCATAGTGATCAATCACAATTGCCGCTACAAGATTGGAAGCCAGACCGCTATTTGCAGTATCATAAGTATTCCAGGTGGTTCCGCTAAACCTGCTCACTCCATAACGAACAGTTCCGAACCACTCATCGCCAGAGGCATCAATCGCCGCAGTCACTACAGTATCGGAAACCAGATCGCTGTTCGCAGTATTATAGGTAGTCCAGTTTGTCCCATCAAACCTGCTGACTCCGCCATCGGTCATGAACCATTTGTTGTTAGAAGAATCAATGGCAATGAACCAAACGGAGTTGTTGGCCAGCCCGCTATTTAAAGTATTATAGGTGTTCCAGGTGGTGTCGTCAAACCTGCAAACACCACTCCAAGCCGTTCCAAACCATTTGGCTCCCGCCTTATCGACAGCCACCGCGTTAAGCCAGTTGCTGGCAAGCCCACTGTTTGAGGAGGTATAGGTGACCCAGGCTCTGCCGTCAAAACGGCTCACACCCTTGCTCCAAGTCGCGAACCACTTGCTGCCAGAGGAATCGATCGCTATGGATGCAACGAAGTTTGAGACCAGCCCACTGTTTGAAGTGTCGTAGGTTGTCCAGTTTACGCCATCAAACCTACTCACACCGTTCTCAGTTGCAAACCATCTGTTGCCGCGGCCGTCAACCGAAATTGCCAGAATAAAATTACCAGCCAGTCCGCTGTTTGAGGTATTGTAAGTAGTCCAGATTGGTGTAGGTTGACTGCTATTTGTGGGATTCTTTTTGCATCCCGGGAACATAAGCCCCGCAATCATTGATATCGAGAGGATGAAGCCAAGTCTTCTCTTTAACATTTTTGGAGCTTTCCTTCCATGCAGATGAATATTGATCTCTGTTGGTAATTTAATATTTTGTATATTCAAATCAAGTGTTTTCAAAGCAAAAATGAAAAAAAGTAGAGGTTGGTACCGCCAGCTGTGGGATGCCCCCGGGACATTTCTATAAAAAAGACAGGACAATGTCCTGTTCCTACAAAAAAATATTACTCAGTCACCTCTTTACTGATCCTTCCCAGAGTCGCCTGGGCGGCGGCTAAGCGGGCGATGGGGACTCTGAAGGGAGAACAGCTTACGTAGTCCAGGCCTAACCTGTGACACAGGAGGATTGAATCCGGGTCTCCTCCGTGTTCTCCGCAGATACCGACTTTCAAATCTGGCTTGGTGGCTCTTCCTTTTTTCACTCCAAGTTCCATCAGTTGGCCCACTCCGTTGACATCAATCGAAACAAACGGGTCATTGGGAAGGATTTTGTGTTCCAGGTAATATTTGGTGAATTTCCCAGAATCATCCCTGGAGAAACCATATACGGTCTGGGTCAGGTCATTGGTGCCGAAAGAGAAGAACTCTGCCTCTGAGGCGATCTCGTCTGCGGTCAGACAAGCCCTGGGGATTTCGACCATAGTGCCAACTAAATATTTCAGCTTTACCTTATATTTTTTAATGGTCTCTTCAGCCACGTTTACCACGATCTCCCGCTGGTTTTTGAACTCGTTTATATTCCCCACCAGAGGGATCATCACCTCAGGCATAACTATCTTACCTGCCCTGGCTAATTCACAAGCGGCCTCAAAGATAGCCCTTGCCTGCATCCGGGTTATCTCAGGATAGAGAATCCCCAGCCTGCATCCCCTGAGACCTAACATCGGGTTAAACTCGTGAAGCTCCTCTATCCGGGCTAAGAGCCTTTCTTTTTCTTTGAGCTTTTCTTCATCCTCACCTTTGATTTTCATCACTGCTATTTCGACCATCAGCTCCTCCCGGTTTGGGAGAAACTCATGCAGAGGCGGGTCTAAGGTTCGGATGGTCACCGGATAACCCTTCATCGTCTCAAACAACCCCTTGAAGTCACTTTTCTGAAAAGGTAGGAGCTTGTCTAAAGCAACCTCCCTCTCCTCCCTGGTCTTAGCCAAGATCATTTCCTGCACAATCGGGAGCCTGTCCTTGGCAAAAAACATGTGTTCGGTTCGGCACAAACCTATCCCTTCTGCTCCGAATTTCATCGCCTGGGCTGCATCCCTGGGGATGTCCGCATTGGTTCTTACCTTAAGCCTCCTGATCACATCTGCCCATTTCATAAACTCGCCAAATTCACCTGATAGCTCAGGATCGATTGTGGGAACCTCACCCAAGATCACCTCACCGGTTGAGCCGTTTAAAGAGATTATGTCCCTTTCCCTGACCACTGTTCCGCCAACTGTGAAGACCTTTCTCTGTTCGTTGACTTTGATCTCCTCGCACCCTGCCACGCAGCACTTTCCCATGCCACGGGCAACAACAGCCGCATGAGAGGTCATTCCTCCCCTGGCAGTTAAAATCCCCTGGGCAACTGCCA
>MEWM01000137.1:2993-6310 GCA_001775355.1 candidate division Zixibacteria bacterium RBG_16_43_9
ACCTGCCTGGGCTAATTTCACAGCATCATCCGCGGTGAAGACAACTTTGCCCGTAGCAGCACCGGGTGAGGCGGCTAATCCTTTGGCGATGACGTTCACCTGGGCTTTGGGGTCAATCCTTCTATGCAGAAGCTGGTCTAATTGAGCAGGCTCTATTCTCATCAGAGCTTCTTCTCTGGTGATAAGTTTCTCCTTGACCATATCCACTGCGATTTTGACTGCTGCCGGTGCAGTTCTCTTACCTGTCCTGGTCTGGAGCATATACAGTTTACCTTCCTGAACTGTGAACTCGAAATCCTGGATATCCCTGAAATGTTTTTCCAATTTTGAAGTAATCCCTTTCAACTGCTTATAGACTCGAGGCATCTCTTTTTCCAATTGTTGAATCGGCTTTGGCGTCCTTACCCCGGCAACCACATCCTCGCCCTGAGCATTGATCAGGTACTCCCCGTAAAATTTATCCTCTCCAGTGGAAGGATTACGGGTAAACCCCACACCGGTGCAGGAGTTTTCACCCATATTTCCGAAGACCATTGCCTGGACATTGACAGCAGTTCCTAAATCTCCAGGGATGTTGTTCAACCGGCGGTAGGTTATAGCCCTGGGTGTGTTCCAGGATTTGAAAACCGCTTCAATAGCCATTTCCATCTGCTTGTAAGAATCCTGGGGAAATTCCTCTCCGGTTTTATGTTTTATCTTATTTTTATATTTACCGATTATCTCTTTTAAATCTTCGACTGTCAGGGAGGTGTCCAGCTTTATGTCTTTAGCCTCTTTTTTCTTCTGGATTATCTCCTCGAACTCGGATTTATCCAGTCCCATCACCACGTTTCCGAACATCTGGACAAACCGCCGATAGGAATCGTATGCGAACCTCTCGTTGCTAGTCTTTTTTATAAGCCCCTGGACGGTTTTGTCATTTAAACCTAAGTTGAGGATAGTGTCCATCATCCCCGGCATGGAGAATTTTGCCCCGGACCTGACTGAAAGGAGAAGTGGCTTTGAAGGGTCTCCGAATCTCGCCCCGTATATCTTCTCTAACCTTGATATGTTCTCTTTCAGTTCCTTGTGCAAGTCTTTGGGGAGCTTCATATCGTTTTTGTAAAATAGGTTACACATCGGGGTGGTGATAGTAAAGCCAGGCGGATCCGGGATACCGATATTGGTCATCTCAGCTAAACCTGACCCTTTTCCCCCCAAGAGATCCCTTAGCTCTCTGCCTCCCTCTGCCTTTCCACCTCCGAAGAAATAGATATACTTGTCAGTTTTAGGTTCAGCCGGAGCCTTAGCTATCTTCTTTGAGGGCTTATCCTTCCTTGTTACTTTTTTCACTTTCTTGGGCATTTCTTACCTCCAAATAAGTTTTTTATACAATAAGCTTAACTTAAGATTCTCTAATTTATCAAAAAGCTTGAAAAAATCAAGTAAATTCTAAAAGAATCGAAAAAATGAGGAGGAGTAAGTGTAAAAATTAATGCGAGGGATTGCTTAATCTATTGAATCTCAGCAACTTAATATTTGGAGATTGTAAATGCCTGCCCATAGAGAAAGGGGGTAGAGGAACAAAAACCCTACGTTAGTAAAAAAAATTGGTATGATTAATGCCCTCTCGTTCTTGCGGGAATTTCGACTCCACCAGAGAGTCATTGTGATTCACTTCTAATGGTTACGGCACAAACGAAACCATCAGGTTACGAGCCTTTCGTTCGAGCTGCTATTAGCAGCCGTTGCAGGCTGTTTCAAAATAGAACCTTCCTTGTAGTCAATAAGTGAAGCCTCAGTTTGCTCAGTATGCAGGCACAAGTGAGTAACCCTGGGCTTGATAGCCGATTATAGAGATCCAGCCGTTTTCTACTTTTTTGATTTCCGGTAGAACTGATGCCGGGTCGACATTAAATACCTTAGCGGCAACCATGCAGATTTCAAGTCTTATCCCGTCCTTTGACATGGCCGAAACCGTATTGGCTATCTCGTCAAGCGATTTCTGGTCCTCCGGGGTGAAGCCTTCCCTGTTTTTAGATATCAATTTCACCGAGGGGCCGATGAACACAACCACAACCTCAGGTTTCTTATAAACTGTCATCAGGTCCTTATAGGTCTGGTGTATGAGTTTGAGGTGAAGCGCCGTACTTTGAGGTTGCCCTATCCTGACATCAAAAACAGCCTTTGCCGATTTTACGCCTTTAAGGGCTTCATACTCAGCGGCTGAAGTAACCAACAAAAAGCTTACAGAGAAAAATAAACAGACAGTAAAAAGGATTATTGTTTTCATTCCTGTTTTCATCTTTACCTCCTTTACGGTTAAATGTAAAACTAAAATGGGACGGTCTGACAGTTCTATCCTGCCTGCAATGAGCGGCCAACTCGTTCATATCCGAACTAAGTTAGTATCTACCTCCCTTGGGCGACCACCTCCTTTCTCCTCAGGAATTTGATGTAAGTGATTTCTTATCTTCAGAAGGTTTTACTACTTACTTGTCCATATATTTCTGTCCCGGGTCAAAAAGTGAAGTTTTATTACCTTCTACCTAAATTTCAATTTTGATGATCAGTAAAATAATGGAACTTATTCATTTGTCAAGGGGAAAAAAAGAGGAAAAAGTAAGACCTAAAATATGAGATGGAAAGAAAAATATGGAGTGCATCTAATAGATGTACTTTAAAGGTAAAGAAAGGAGACAGGGTACAACCCCTTATCCCTATAAATGAGCATTAGCACGGTCAATGCACTCCAAGGGGTTATTCTACTTTCTGGATTGCTCTGATTATCTCGTATTCTGAGGTTGCGGATATAAGCTCTTCCTCGAAAGTATCTGAATGGAAAAGCTCAGCTATGGCTTTAAACACCTTCAAGTAAAGAGAGTCATCATAGGGAGGGGCTCCCATTACGAAGAAAAGATGAACAGGTTTCCCATCCAAGGAGTCGAATTCATAACCTTCAGTAGATCGGGCAAAGCCAATTATAAATTCCCGCACCTGCATAGTTCTCACGTGTGGTATGGCAATGCCCTTTCCAATACCGGTAGAGGATTTTTTCTCCCGGTTCAAAAGGTCTATCAAAAGCTTATGCTTGTTACAGACTTTCCCTGACTTATCCAGAAGCTCAACTAACTCCTCTAAAATAGCTTCCTTTGTCCTCCAGAGCTTCTTCTGGGGATGGAGACCGTTTTCCTCATCGAACTCGATTTTGGTCTCCAGCTCTAATTTGATAAGCTCAGGCTTAAAGTACTTTGATAAGTTCACCTTAAAATCTCCTCTTATCCCAGCCTTATTCCACACATCTTTTTTATCGGCAACAATTACAAAACCTTTCCTGG
>MEWM01000138.1:0-3522 GCA_001775355.1 candidate division Zixibacteria bacterium RBG_16_43_9
ACCAAAGAGTTATCCATAAGCCAGGTGATGAATTATCCGAATCCTTTTTCAAGATTTACCCAATTCACCTACGAGCTTTCAGTGCCGGCTGAAAGAGTGGAGATAAAGATATTCACTTTATCCGGCAGGTTAATCAGAACCATGAGTGGAACAGGTTCTGCCGGGTTTAATTCCGGAGTAGTCTGGGATGGCAGAGATCAGGACGGGGACAAAGTTGCTAATGGAGTTTATATTTATAAAGTCGTAGCGAAAACAAGATTTAATGTCAACGGGGAGGATGCAAACAAGGAAGCTGAGGCAATTGGTAAAGCAGTGGTTATGAATTAAACTGTTTCCCCTTGCGAAATAGCAGGGTCGGATGATATATTTTAATCGAAAATTTAGCTGGAGGAGGAAGGTTTTATGAGGCGTTTTCTTTTTCTTGGAGTGCTTTTGATGGTGATACTTTGCCTGACAGTGCAGTCCTTTGCTCAGGTGAGTTTGTCCACGGTTCTTTTCCTGAGAATAGCTGCCGGGGCAAGAGCCGCAGGAATGGGTGAATCTTTCGTTGCAGTGGCAGATGATGCCACAGCCACTCACTGGAACCCGGCTGGTTTAGGGCTTTATCCTTTAGCCGGCACCTGGATTGAGTATAAAGGAAAAACAGCCAGTCAGTTCAAAGCCCTGGCTCTTTTAAAGAATGATATTCCGGAAAGCAACTATAAAAGATACGACCTCTGGGCTATTTCCGTATCTGATCTTTACACCTGGGATGGCAGGAACTGGAGGAATTCCCGGGCTTACCCGGTATCCTCCGGAGAAACAGCCGAGAGTATTGTTAGAAAATATACCCAGGCGCAGGATGAAACCAGGTTAAGGAAAATGCTGGATCAGGTCGCCTCGCAGAATTGCGGGGCAAATAGAGATTCACTGGAAAATCTCAAAAATAAAATCCTGGCTCTTTCTCCTCAGGATTCCCCGCGTCACCGGGATTTGCAGAAGGCATTGGAAGACCTTCTCTCCGCCTGGGGGAATTTACTGGTAGAAAGGGGAGCCCTGGATGAGTTTTTAAATCTTGCAAGTGGCTCTCTTGGCGACTCGGTTTTGAGTGCCCAGAAAGAAGAATCGCTCACCAATTCAGCTAAAAAGCCAGTCCTCAAGTCTCCGCCTGAGGCAATTGAACTACCCTACAGTTTGATCTTTATGGATTCCTTGAATTTCCTTACCTCAGATGAGAATAACCTCTGGGTAGGTGCCAACAGCGGGCTTTACAAATATGACGGAAAAGTGTGGAAAAGATTCTCCACCCAGGATGGACTGGTCTCGGATAAGGCTTTATCCATGGCTTTGACTCCCGGAGGAACGGCCTTTATCGGAACCGATAGCGGAGTGGTCAGGTTTGATGGTAAGAGTTTTTCCAGGGTATATTTAGCCCCGGAGGTCAAAGACCAGAGGGTTACCCAGATTGCTGCAAAAAACGATAAGGAAGTCTGGGCTGCAACCGCAGACGGCGGGCTTATAAAGTTCGACGGAAACTTCTTCGTGCCCTATTTCACGCTGACTCCAAAGTCGCCTGAGGAGTTGGACCAGCAGATGAAGCAATATCTAGAGCGCGAGGATGAGCAGAAACTGCAGGTGGTATATAAGAGGTTCGAGGAGCTGAATATTGTTTCAAAAGACCTGGTCGTACCGGAACTGCAGGTGAGAATAGAATACAATCTGCCCCTTGAGGGGAAGGTGACGTTCCTGGCATTCGATAAAAAAGGCGGTCTTCTGGTAGGTACTGAAAATGGTCTTATGAAATTCGATGAAGGGAAATGGAAAAAATACGGTTACAGGAAATATGAGGTGAAAGACGAGAAGACCGTAGAAGAGGTCGCTGCCAGGTTCTTACCCTACAGGGACAAAGACCGGATTGAAAATCTCTCTCTAAAGATTGTGGAATATAACCATCTGCCTTCCAGGGAATTAATACCGGGTCAGGTGCTGTATGTCTACTCCAATTCCTTAGGCAGCCGCATACTTTCCATAGCCATGGTTGGGGAGGATAATCTGTTCGTGGGAACGGAATTCGGCACCTTGCGATTTAATGCAGGAACTTGGGGAAGATATTATCACTCAAACCTGGAGAAAACCAGGACTCATACCATAATTTATAAGGATAAGGATATTTTCTTTGGCACAGATGACCAGGTAGTGATCTATGCTCATGCTAAGAGGGAACTCACCTTTATGCATGCAGCGCTTTTGCCGGAGTTGGCTGCGGATGTCAATTACGAGTATCTTTCCTATGTGCAGAATACCGAGAACTGGGGGACCCTTGGCGGCAACATAACCTTCATCTCTTACGGCACAATTCAGCGCACTGGAGAACAGGGAGAGTTGCTTGGGGAAATAAGCCCTTATGAGGCGGCATTAACCCTATCTTATGGAACCAGAATGGGTAACCGGCTGGCTTTGGGATTGGGCGCTAAGTTCATCTACAGTCACCTTTCTGACCAGGGGGCGGGCAAAGAAAGGGGGAGTGGTACCGGTTCCTCATTTGCCATTGATGCCGGGGTGATTTATAAGACTCCACTTAAAAGACTTACCCTAGGCGCGGCGATTACCAATTTAGGGCCGAATGTTTCCTATATCGATGTAGACCAGTCTGACCCCCTGCCCAGGAATTTAGCTTTAGGATTTGCTTATAAGATCTTTGATACCCCTTACAATAAACTTACCGCAGTAGGGGAGATCAATAAAGAGCTGGTAGCTGTCGGCGGCTTGGGAAATCTCGTTAGCCAGGCGGTGAAGAATGTTGGCCTGGAATACTGGTATGCTAACTATGTGGCATTAAGGGCTGGGTATATCTACGATAAGGTGGGGGATATAAAAACTTCTACCTTTGGCGCAGGACTGAGAATAAGCCTTTTGAGAGTAGATTTTGCCTACGTTCCAGCTAATAAAAATGTAGCTTTAGCTAATACCACCAGGATCTCAGGAACAGTAAGGTTTTAAGCGACAGGAAAATGGACTTTGAATCCAAGTGCAAAAAAGGATAAATCGGTGAAATGTGTCATGCTGAGCGAAGCGAAGCATCTAAGCTTGACTGCAAGCAGATTCTTACTATACAAAAGATGGGGTCAGAATGTCGGAGTTATCTTCGGTTTGTTCGCCTCTTTTTTCTTTTTATTCATGACATTCTCAGTTTCTGCTGAGGAAGGAAGGGTCTTTCAAATCAAAGGGCTAAAGAGAACGCAAAAGGAGTCAAAAGAAACAAAACCAGTGGCTGAAGGATTCAAAAGCCAGGTGTCTCAGAAGAACCTGCTCGGTCTGGAAAGAACGTCAAAATTCGCACTCCCGAATCTCAAAACGATTTCTGAATATTATGCACCGGTGGAAACTCTGAATGTCTTAGCCATCAGGGTAGAATTTCAAAAGGAAGTCCCGGATGACCCCAAGACTACCGGGGATGGTCTGTTCGACCGACGAACCTATCAAGAACATTATGCCCAGGATGGGAATATCATCGATTCCCCGCCTCACTACCGGAAGTATTTT
>MEWM01000138.1:3537-4117 GCA_001775355.1 candidate division Zixibacteria bacterium RBG_16_43_9
GCTCTTAATAATTACTGGAATACGGTTTCAAACGGGAAATTGGTTTTGAAGTATGATGTCTATCCTGTAGCGGAAGATTCGACCTATCAACTGCCGCATACTATTTCTTACTATGGAGACACGGGCTTGCCGAATTATCCCTTTGACGGATTAAAACGGTTTTTTGATGACTCTTTTCATCTGGCTGATTCGGTTTCACCGGGGATTGATTTCTCAAAATATAACTCATTCATAATCTTTCATGCCGGTTCAGACAGGCAAAGCGACTTAGGAAGTTTTTCGCCGACTTATTCGCCGAATGACCTTTTTACCGGATTTATCGTCACGGGTGATACAGTCAAAGTGAATAACGGGAGCTTTGGAATCACCGAGGGAATGATTATGCCTGAGACCAGGTCCCAGGACAACCGCATTGGGGCTTTGAATGCGGTCTTAGCTCATGAGTTCGGGCACCAGTTGGGTCTTCCGGATTTCTATAACACGCGTACTTTCACCACCCAGATAGGCGATTTCTCCTTGATGGACAATAACGCAATGGATGTGGGGATAGAATTAGATTCCTGCAATAGTCCGGTCTCAG
>MEWM01000138.1:4141-4258 GCA_001775355.1 candidate division Zixibacteria bacterium RBG_16_43_9
CCTGGGGAAAAGCATTTTTAGGGTTTACAGTGCCAGTGGAGATATCTAACCAGAATAACGTTCAGCTTTATGCTTCTGAGTTACTCAGAGACAGCGTGATTCAAACTGTCAAGATTC
>MEWM01000139.1:0-3160 GCA_001775355.1 candidate division Zixibacteria bacterium RBG_16_43_9
TTTTCATTATTCAATTTTTATCACCCCTTTCTTAAGGTGTAATCAGTGGAGTCAGGAGTTACCTCCTGACTCCAAATAAAGCTGTGAAGCTGTCAGGTGGTAACACCTGACACCACGAAACATTGCGGGCAATGCGGGGATGCTTGTTAATAGACATAATAAAATGTTAACCGGGCAGTTATGTCGCTTTTCTTCTTGAAGTTTGCCGGACTCTTGTCCGAATAACTGTTGATCAGGATGTTTGGCATCAGATGGATATTTTTTTGAGGGAGATAGTCCAGCCCAGCTATGAAATAATGTTCATTAAAGCCAGCGTTGTCCACCTTGGTATCAGGGTTATAGAAATCATAACGGGCGAATGATCGGAGCTGGTCTTTTACCAGGGTAGCATGAGCGAAGACCGTTATACCAAAAGGAATAACGTCGATGCTGTCGTTTAAAGCCTTCTTTTTGGTCTGCTGAAATCCTTCTATACCTAAGGTAAAATCGTCTGTCTGATAGGAGACAAAACCCTTGAAGGTGAATTTGTTCTTATCGCTGGCAGCTCCTTCGTAATCCGCATCCCCCTCCAGTGAAAGATCTTTCACCGGTTTGACTATTATGTAACCATAGAATTTTTTGTATTTGTCGTTCTCAGGCTTTTGCCCCTGACCGTTGCCGACTATAAGATAATAAGATATTGTCTCCTCCTGGTTGAATTTCCCTTTTAATCCCAGGCCCAGATCCGAAGCTACACCTGCCTTTCGCAAGTCCAGAATAGTCTTCTCGATAGAGCGATAACCCCAGATTTTTTCAGAATGAGTTGACCAGGTGGGAGTAGGAATCATTCCGAAATAAAGGCTTGCCATGGGCACTAAATCTTTCCACTCTAAATATGCATTCTTGACAAAGACCCCGATTTTCCCGCTGGAGGTCAATTCTGCCCCATCTGCCTCCAGAAGAAACTGGGCCGCAAATCGCTCAGACCATTCGTAGTTATAACCCAGATAAATTCGCCTGAACTGGAAACCGTTAAAATCTCTTTTGGTCGAATCGGCATTCTGGAGGTTGTAGAAATAATCGCCGAACATATTGCCAGAAATTTTGCCGTTTGGTTGAAAGGCGGGTTTAGTTTCCTCAGCCCGAAGTAAGACTGATGAATGGCACAAACCCAGAAATAAAACGGTGAGAAAAATCCGAAAGCGTCTGTTCATATCTTTATTTCCTCCTTTTAACTGTGGAGTCAGGAGTTACCTCCTGAAACCAGATGAACTATAAGGCTGCCAGGTGGTAACACTTGACAGCACATTGGAAGGGTCGTGCTACGTTCGTCCGGGATAAACCCGGACGCTACATAATTGGTTCGGGAAATCCAATTCCCGAACCAACAAAGATTTTTCTGACCACTGACCACTCATCACTGACCACTGTTTTTCATGCTCCACAGCACTTCTTATATTTTTTCCCAGACCCGCAGGGACAGGGGTCGTTCCTTCCTACTTTTTGACCTACTTTTACCGGCTTGGGTTTTCCCGGAGCGACTTCTTCTGCCTGGTTAGTGGTGGAATAACCCATTCCTGCTGCTTCCTGGTGAATCGCCTGTAACCTTTTTTCCGGCTCTTTTCTTCTAACTTGCTCTTCTTTTTCCCTGATCTGAAGTTTATAAATCAGAGACAGAGCTTCCTCATCCACCTTATCCACCATCTCCGCAAACATCTGGAAGGCTTCCTTTTTGTATTCCAACAGGGGGTCTTTCTGGCCATAAGCTCGCAAACCTATTCCGGTCTTGAGCATATCCAGCTCGTATAGATGCTCCTTCCACATCTCGTCAATCGCCTGAAGCATGGCAAACCTTTCCAGCTGCCGCATTATCTCAGGACTATAAGCCTTTTCCTTATGCTCGTAAATCTCCCTGACCACAGAGGTGACCTTCTTTTTTAATTCAGCTTTGGTTAATTTAGGTATATCCTCGTCCTTGAATTTAAGCTCAAGTAAAAATATTCTTCTTAACTCTTCCCTTAGCCCGACTAAGTTCCAGTTCTCCGTGTATTCATCCGGGCCGGTGAACTGCTCAACCTTGCTTTCCACTACTTTTTCTATTAATCCTAAAACCTCTTCTTTCAGATCAGCGCCTTCCAGTGCGGCTAACCTGCGATCGTAGATGACCTCCCTTTGCTGGTTCATCACGTTATCGTATTCTAAAAGATGTTTTCTTATGGCAAAGTTCTGTGCTTCGACCCTTTTTTGTGCTCTTTCTATTGCTTTGGTCACCATACCGTGCTGAATAACCTCGCCGTCCTGTACTCCTAATCTGTCCATGACTGAAGCAATCCGGTCTGAGCCGAAAAGCCTCATCAGGTCATCTTCTAAGGAAAGATAAAATCCGGATGAGCCAGGATCCCCCTGCCTTCCGCTTCTTCCTCTTAACTGCCGGTCGATCCTTCTTGCCTCATGCCTTTCTGTGCCTATGATGTGCAAACCGCAGGGGACATTTTCATAACATTTCAATTCCTCTAAATGAGGACACTGGTCTTCTCCGCTGCTTTCTTTAATTAGCCGACAATAAGGCGATTTTACCACACCCGGACCCAATTTTATATCCGTTCCTCTTCCCGCCATATTAGTGGCGATGGTTACGGTTCCGGCTTTTCCAGCCTGAGATACGATCTCCGCTTCCTGCTGGTGATATTTAGCATTTAAGACCGAATGTTTTATCCCCTCCCTTTTAAGCATGCGGGAGAGAGTCTCTGAGACATCCACTGAGACTGTTCCGACCAAAACCGGATGTCCTGCCTGGTGATACTCTTTTATCTCCTCGATTATGGAATTATATTTTTCCCTTTTGGTGCGGTAGACCACATCATTAAAATCAATTCTTCTGACCGGCTCATTGGTCGGGATTACGACCACATCTAATTTATAGATTTCCCAGAACTCAGGTGCCTCAGTTACCGCAGTTCCGGTCATTCCGGCTAATTTCTGATAAAGCCGGAAGTAATTCTGCAGAGTGATGGTGGCTAAAGTTTGAGTTTCTCCTTCGACTTTTACCCCTTCTTTGGCTTCGATTGCCTGGTGCAGACCGTCGGAATATCTTCTCCCTGGCATAAGCCTGCCTGTGAACTCATCCACGATCAAGACTTTTCCATCCTGAACCACATACTCCACGTCCTTTTCAAAAAGA
>MEWM01000139.1:3217-6848 GCA_001775355.1 candidate division Zixibacteria bacterium RBG_16_43_9
AGTTTATAAAGCTCTTCTTTTTTCTGAAGTTTTTGCTCGGAAGTAATGTCCGGATTTGAGTCTATCTCGTGAATACCTTCAGTGATATCCGGAATCTCGAAAAGGGCTTGATCCTGAGGAGAGAGAAGGGAGCGTCCCATTTCATTCAAGTTAGTCGAATTTTCCCTCTCGTCTATGGAATAGTAAAGCTGATCATCCAGCTCGCCGATTTTTTTATCCCGCAGAAAATCCAGCTCCACACCGGTGATTAGTTTTTTCACCCCGGTCTCTTTCAAAAGCTTCATCATTTTTTTATTCTTTGGAGCACCTCGCTGAGCAGTTAAAAGCTTTATTCCAGCCTCGTATTCTTTTTCCTGTTTTAAAAGCTCCTCCCCTTCAGCTACCAGCTTGTTGACCAGAACGGTCTGTCTTTTTACCAGTTGGTCGACCAGAGGTCTCATCTCGTCGTATCTTTGTGTAGAGGAGCTGACCGGACCGGAGATAATCAAGGGAGTCCTGGCTTCGTCAATCAGAACGCTATCCACCTCGTCCACGATAGCATAAAAGAAGCCTCTCTGCACCCGGTCCTCAGCCCTGATAGCCATATTATCCCTCAGATAATCGAACCCGAATTCATTATTGGTTCCATAGGTAATGTCGCAGTTGTACTGGACTTTCCTTTCAGCATTGTCCATCTCATTCTGGATGCAGCCTACAGTCAGACCCAAGAACTTGTAGATTTCACCCATCCACTGGGAATCTCTTTTGGCTAAGTAATCGTTGACTGTAACTAAGTGGACACCCTTGCCAATGAGTGCATTCAGATAAATAGGCATAGTTGCAACTAAGGTTTTACCCTCACCAGTTGCCATTTCTGCAATTTTCCCCTGGTGCAGAACAACTGCGCCGATCAACTGCACGTCGAACGGAACCATATCCCATTCGATCTCAATCCCGCTGACCAGCCATTTTTTGCCCAGAAGCCTTCTGCAGGTTTCTTTGACCACAGCATAAGCCTCTGGCAGAATCTGGTCTAAGATCTCCTGTTGTGCCTGCTTTTGCTCTTCTTCAGGGGTTCCCTCAGTCTGATAAGGATCTAAGTATTCTCTTATCCTCTGTTTAAACTCTTCGGTCTTGCCCTTTAACTCCTCATCCGAAAGGGACTTATACTCTTCAAAAAAGGTATTAATCTCCTCAACTATCGGCTTGATTTTTTTGACATCCCGCTCGTGTTTTGAGCCGAAGATTTTGGTCAATATATTTTCTGACATTTAAAAATGCTCCTTTAAATTGCCCAAATAAATACGAAATTTTCCCCAAAATATGGAAAACGGTTGGATTATGCAAGGAAAAAGAGGAGGTTTTTGGAGTGCAAACCTTTAAGGTTTGCCAGGATGAATTTTTTCATTAACAACGAACTCAAGGTAAAGCTATCCGCCTTAGGCGGATACACTCCAGTTCCTCGGCGATAATTTTGAACAAACTTTAAAAAAATCCTTGACAAATCTATCCCGGTTTTGTAATATAGTTTCAGAGTTTATAAACTTATAAACTCTGAAACTACTCAGAATTTAGTTTACAATTTTTTATTCCTAAGGAGGAAAGTATGAATACCTGGCTGCAGATTTTAAAACTGGCGCATATCCTGGGATTTGTATTTATGTCCACTCCCCTTTTCAATCTGCTCCTGGTGAACGAGAGGGCGGCTTTAAAGGCCCCGCAGGCTTACCTTCCCTTGAGGTATATGGAAAATATCATAGGAAGAAATGCCAAAAGGTGTTATGTATTTCAGCTTACCGTCTTAATCAGCGGCCTGGGGCTGGTTCTTTATACAGGTCCAGGGCTGAAGTTAATTTTTACCGAGTGGGTGATCGGCTTGAAGACTTTAATCCTTTTCCTGATGACGGGCCTTTTATCTTATGTCCATTTCGGCATCCAGCTAAAGATAGAGAATCTATTAGCTGAAGTTAATTCGGATTCAGTTCCAGAGGAGATTCTCACAAAGCTGAAACCATTGCAGGGGAGGAGAAAAAAACTTGCCTCATTTTGTCTTTTCTTAGTCCTGGTAGCTATAATTTTAGGGGTTCAGGTCTATTCACATTTTCCTATTAGCATAACTTTTATCCTGATAGCTTTGTCTGCACTTTTCACCTGGAGAGCTTTTAAATCACTTATGTCTTACGGATGGATCTAAATATGGAAAAAGAAATCTACGAGCTTCATGCCAGCATCTGCCAGACTTTGTCTAATCCGAAAAGGCTTGAAATCCTGAATACCCTACGGGAAAAGGAGATGCCGGTTAAAAAGCTTATAGAGAAAACCGGTTTTTGCAAAGCCAATCTTTCTCAGCATTTAGCTATTTTGCGTCAGAGGAAAATTGTCATCGCACGTAGAGTGGGAGTCAATATCTATTACCGAATTTCTAACCCTAAGGTGATTAAAGCCTGCGACCTGATGAGGGAAGTTCTGTATGAGCAGCTATCTAAAGACGAAAAACTGGTAAAAAAATTGAGAAGCAAAAAATAAGGAAACCACTATGGAAAAGATAACCATCATAATTAACGATCCACCTTATGGGACCGAGAAAGCCTGGAATGCCTTAAGGTATGCCCAAGCCCTATGTCTGGTTCAGACCGAAATAAATATTTTTCTGTTAGCCGATGCTATCTTCTGCGCTAAAAAAGGTCAGATCACCCCTGCTGGTTATTACAACCTGGAGAATATGTTAAGGGAATTGATAGACCGTGGAGCAAAGGTCAAAGCCTGTGGCACCTGTATGAAATCAAGAGGAATGAATACAGAAGAATTGCTGGAAGGGGTAGAAATCGGCAAAATGCTGGATCTGGCTAACTGGACCAGAGAGAGTCAGAAAGTGATTACCTTTTAAAAAAGTAGCGGTTCATCCGCCTCAGATGGATCGAACCGCTGCGTATCTAAAACATAGGACTTATTATTTAAAAAGTAAAAAAGGTCCCCAGACTTAAAACCCTGGTATGTTCAAATCCTGCCTCGACAACCAGCCCTAAATTCTCTAAGAGATCATTCGAACTCCGATTAAATCCAATATTATGTTATTGATTCTTCTTTATCTTTTTCGAACCAGCCATATAAAGCTGGCAAAACTAATAGGGTTAAGATAGTTGAAGAGAATAACCCGCCTATGACCACTACTGCCAAAGGCTTTTGGATTTCTGAGCCTACACCAGTGGCAAACACTAACGGAACCAGTCCAAGCATTGTGACCAGAGCAGTCATTGACACCGGTCTCAATCTTTTTTCACAGCCGGTTAATATGGCCTCCTGTAATCCTAATCCATTTTGTCTGAGCTGGTTTATATATGATATCAAGACCAGTCCATTTAATACTGCCACACCAAAAAGAGCAATGAAGCCAACCGAGGCCGGAACACTCAGGTAAAGCCCAGAAAGCCAGATTGCAACAATTCCCCCAGTGAAGGCAAAAGGCAAATTCAAAATTACCAGTAAGGCGTGCTTAAAAGAATTAAAGGTAGTATAAAGCAAGAAAAAAACCAAAAGAACCGTCACTGGCACTATTATCATCAATCTTCTATTGGCTCTCTGTTGATTTTCAAAAGTTCCTCCCCAGTCCAAATAGTAGCCCGCCGGTAGGTCTAAGACCTTGTTCAATCGG
>MEWM01000139.1:6900-7820 GCA_001775355.1 candidate division Zixibacteria bacterium RBG_16_43_9
GACGTTGCATTCAACTACTACTCTTCTTTTAGTGTTCTCATGACTGATTTGGGCTGGATTCTCCTCCCACTTTATTTCTACCAACTCTTGTAGCGGCACTGGAACCCCTGAGGATGAATTTACCAGTATGTTTTTAATATCTTTAGCTGCTGTCCGTAGTTCTTCTGGGAATCGTACCACCACATCTACCCTCTTTTCTTCCTCAAAAACCTCGGTAGCGACTTTCCCACCAATGGCTATCTCAATAATCTCCTGCACCTCGGCCACATTTATTCCATATCGAGCTATTTTGTCCCGGTCTATTTTTATAGTCAAGTAAGACTGTCCGGCTATCGGCTCTACTCTTATATCAGTTGCCCCCTCTATTTTGGAAAGCTCTTTAGCTATTTTGTCAGCTTTAGTTTTGAGAATTTCAATATTCTCCCCAAATAACTTAACACCTATTTGAGACTTAACTCCAGCCACCAGCTCATCTACTCTCATAGCTATAGGTTGAGTGAAATTATACGCTAACCCTGGGATCTGCTCTAAGGATTCTCTCATTTTCTCAATCAGCTCTTCTTTGGTTTTGGCTGTTTTCCAATATTTCTTGGGTTTGAGCATAACGAAGGGGTCGGCGATATTTTGCCCCATTGGGTCTGTGGCTATTTCTGCAGTACCGATATTAGAGACTACGGTTAAAACTTCAGGGAACTGCATAATTTTCTTTTGAACCATAATCTCAAACGCAATGGACTGCTCCAAAGATATGTTAGGTAATCGAATGGGTTGTGGTAAAATAGAGCCTTCATCTAAACTGGGAATAAACTCAGTTCCAAGCTGGGGGAATAAAGCCAGTGAAGCAAAGAAGACCAAGAGCGCTATTACCACAGTCGCTAATTTGTTATTCAAACACCAGCGCAAGACCTTCATGTATAATA
>MEWM01000140.1:0-187 GCA_001775355.1 candidate division Zixibacteria bacterium RBG_16_43_9
CTAACTTCTCTGGTTCACAAAAGGGTTAAACAGAGCCTGCTTTTTAGATTCGGAGCTTTTCTTCTGAAGATCTCCCTGCGGGATTTAAGGAAGGTCCTGGATTATGCAGAATATGGAGGAGCCCCCCTTTTAGGGGTGAATGGGGTTTCTATAATCTGCCACGGAAAGTCTTCTCCCAAAGCCATCC
>MEWM01000140.1:260-1902 GCA_001775355.1 candidate division Zixibacteria bacterium RBG_16_43_9
TGATCAGGGGATAAAAATGTCTGATTTCGAATCTACCGAGCATAATAATAGATTTGGTGCTGTTATCACTGGAACGGGCTCCTTTACTCCGGAGAAGGTTTTGACTAATGCGGATTTAGAGAAGATGGTCGAGACCACGGATGAATGGATAACCGCCCGCAGCGGGATCAAGGAAAGAAGGATTGCAGATAAAGAAACTGCGGCCTCGGACTTATCTTTTGAAGCTACAAAAAAAGCAATGGAGGAGGCAAAGATAAAACCAGAGGAGCTCGATTTGATCCTGATCGGGACTGTTACTCCGGATTATCTTTTACCCTCTACTGCCTGCATCCTTCAGGATAAGTTAGGAGCTAAAAATGCCGCGGTTATGGATATAGTTGCGGCTTGCAGCGGGTTCCTCTACGGCCTTTCAGTGGCTCAAGCCTTTATCTATTCCGGGAAATATAAGACCATCCTGGTAATCGGGGTCGAAGTTTTATCCAAGATCACCAACTGGAATGACCGGAACACCTGTGTTCTTTTCGGTGACGGAGCTGGTGCAGCTATTGTTCAGAGGACTCAGGAAAATAATAAGGGCATATTAGCCACTTATTTATGCGGAGATGGTTCCCTGGCTAATCTTTTGCATATTCCGGTTGGCGGAACAAGGACACCTCTGACCAAAGAGAATATCGATAAAGGGGATCAATACATCAAGATGGAAGGAAACGAGGTTTTTAAATCAGCCGTTAGGTCGATGGGGGATGCAGCCACGCGAGCTTTAAAGGAAGCTAATATCTCCGCGGAGCAGATTGACCTATTAATTCCGCATCAGGCAAATATAAGGATTATCGAGGCAACTGCCAAAAGGCTAAAACTGCCTATGGAAAAAGTTTTCGTCAATATCGATAAATACGGAAACACCTCTGCTGCCTCTATCCCGATTGCTTTAGACGAGGCAAGGAAATCCGGCCGGATAAAACCAGGGGACATTACGCTGTTGGTTGCATTCGGAGCCGGGTTTACCTGGGGCTCAGCGGTGATCCGATGGTGAGAAAAGCAGGTAGCTCGTAGCAAGGAACATGTAGCAAAAGAAGAGAGAAGATTAAATTGCTCTCCGTTGGTGTCTTCACCAACGGAACCTTGTTGGTCAGGAGACCAACAAGGAGCAAAAGAGAAAAGAAAAAGGAAAACTGAAAAAGTGAAATAGAAAAGAATAATGACTGTCATTCTGAGCCCCCGCAGGGGGCGAAGAATCTGTTTTAAGTAAAATTCGATTGATTCTTCAGTCGTCCATTTGGACTCCTTCAGAATGACAAAGAGAATGTCGCACAATAAAATTTATGGATAAAAAATTTGCCCTCGTCTTCCCCGGTCAGGGTTCCCAGTATGTGGGGATGGCTAAGGATTTGTATGAGTCTTCTTCTGAGGTGAAAGAGCTTTATGCTAAAGCTTCAGAGAGTCTGGAATATGATTTGGCTAAAGTCTGCTTCGAAGGACCAGAAGAGCTTTTAGTTCAGACCAAATATACCCAGCCAGCCATCTTTGTTCACAGTGTGTCTTTGTGGCAGTTTCTGAAAAAAGAAGGAATTCTTCCTTCCTTTGTAGCCGGGCATAGCCTGGGAGAATATTCAGCCGCAGTTTGCGCCGGATTTTTCTCGTT
>MEWM01000140.1:1959-2249 GCA_001775355.1 candidate division Zixibacteria bacterium RBG_16_43_9
GGGACTATGGCGGCAATTATTGGTTTATCCGGAGAAAAGGTTCTGGAGCTGTGTAAACAGGCTTCAAATTATGGTATAGTTCAGCCAGCCAATTTCAACTCGCCTGACCAGGTAGCCATAACCGGTGATTTAAAAGGTGTGGAAAAAGGGGTTGAGCTAGCCAAGGAATTCGGGGCAAAAAGGGTGATGATGCTTTCAGTTGGTGGTGCTTATCACTCCCCTTTGATGGCTTTGGCAAAAGAAGGGATGGCAGAGGTTCTGAACAGCGTAAAGATAAACCCGGGTCAGGT
>MEWM01000140.1:2340-3421 GCA_001775355.1 candidate division Zixibacteria bacterium RBG_16_43_9
AGTCGATGGAATACCTTTACAGTCAGGGGATAAAAGATTTTATTGAAATAGGCCCTGGGAAAGTCCTGCAAGGGCTTTTGAGGAGGTCTTTTAAAGAGGTCAACTTATTCGGGATAGATAAGCTTTCCGAGCTTGAGCAGTTTGTAAGGGAGTATCAGGCGGTTGAGGTTTAGGATATGGGTTTAAAAGGGAAAGTAGCTTTAATCACTGGTGCCGCACAGGGAATAGGAAAGGCTATCTCTGAAAAGTTAGCTTCAGCCGGGGTAAATTTGATTCTCTGGGATGTAAATTTAGAGTTAGCAGAAAAAGTGGCCTCTGAGCTGCAAACAGAGAAAAATATAAAAGCCCTGGCCCAAAAGGTGGACGTATCAAATTACTCTATGGTGGAGGCAGGTTTAAAAAAAGCGCTGGAGGAATTTTTGCAGATCGATATTTTAGTCAACAATGCCGGTATAACCCGGGATGGACTTTTGATACGAATGAGCGAGGAGGACTGGGATAAAGTTATAGACGTGAATCTCAAAGGCACATTTAACTTATGCAAAGCAGTTTCCAGGATTATGCTGAAACAAAAATCAGGCCGTATCGTAAACATAAGCTCAGTTGTGGGGTTAATGGGAAATATCGGGCAGGTCAACTATTCTGCCTCCAAAGCCGGGCTTTTGGGTTTGACCAAATCGTTAGCCAAGGAGTTAGCCTCAAGAGACATTACGGTCAATGCAGTGGCGCCCGGATATATCAAGACCGAGATGACGGAAAAGATACCAGAGGAAGCGAAAAAGGCTTTTCTTTCCTCCATCCCTTTGAGAAGAGAAGGACTGCCTGAGGACGTGGCAAATACGGTTGCCTTTCTGGTTTCGGATGAAGCAAGTTACATTACCGGGCAGGTCATTCAGGTAGATGGTGGATTGTTGATGTAAAAAAGCTGGTAGCAAGTAGCGAAAAAAAGGGAAGATGAAAAACTGAAAAAGGAAAATAAAAAAACGATAATTGTCATTCTGAGCCCGCAGGGCGAAGAATCTATCTCAAAATCAATACGGCGGATTCTTCGGTCGTCCCCGTAGGACGGGACTCCCTCAGA
>MEWM01000140.1:3481-13047 GCA_001775355.1 candidate division Zixibacteria bacterium RBG_16_43_9
AGGTGAAAAGATGGCATCAGTGGATGAGAAGGTAAAGGAGATTATCGTGGAGCAGTTGGGAGTGGACCCGGCTCAGGTTACGCCGGAGGCTTCTTTTGTAAACGACTTAGGAGCTGATTCCCTAGATACGGTGGAGTTAGTGATGGCTTTAGAGGAGGAGTTTAACTTAGAGATTCCGGATGAGGACGCAGAGAAGATCACGACTGTGGGACAGGCGATCGAGTACATCAAGCAGAACAGTTCCAAGGAAGCATAAAAGCTCTATTTGAAAATGGTTTTTGCATTAGTAAGAAATCATAAAATCAGGTGAGTTAAATGAAAAGGAGAGTAGTTATCACCGGGTTAGGGGTTATCTCTCCGGTGGGTAACAGCGTGGAGGAGCTGTGGGAAGCTCTGAAAAATGGAAAATCCGGAGCAGGTAAGATTACCAGGTTTGACGTTTCGAATTTTACCACCAGGATTGCGGCTGAGGTAAAAGGGTTTGACCCTCTGCAGTATATCGACAAAAAGGAAGCCCGCAGGATGGGCTTGCACGAGCAGTACTCTATGTCCACTGCTTTTCAGGTAATGCAGGATGCGAAGCTGGACTCCAACTCATTCGACCCGGACAGGGCTGGAGCAGTTATCGGAAGTGGGATCGGAGGGGTGGACGTTATGGAAACCCAGCATTCGATCCTTTTAAAAGACGGGCCCGGAAGGGTGAGCCCTTTCTTTGTTCCGATGATGATCGTGGACATGTCTGCTGGCCTGGTCTCCATAAGGTATAATCTTAAAGGTCCTAACTATGCTACAGTCTCTGCCTGTGCCTCCGGAGCGAATGCGATTGCGGATTCCTTTAAAATCATCCAGAGGGGGGATGCTGAACTTATGGTTACCGGGGCGAGCGAAGCTTCCATAACTCCACTTGCCTTGGCCGGGTTTTGCTCTGCCAGGGCCTTATCCACCAGAAATGAGGAGCCGGAAAAAGCTTCCAGGCCCTTTGACAAATTAAGAGATGGCTTTGTTATGGGCGAAGGATCAGGAATGCTGATTCTGGAGAGTTTAGAGCATGCGCAAAAAAGAGGGGTTAAAATCTATGCGGAGATAGTGGGGGTGGGAATGACTGCAGATGCTTATCATATCACTGCCCCGGCCCCAGACGGGGATGGCGCTATACGCTCGATGAAATTAGCTCTTCAGGATGCCGGGCTAAATCCGGAGGAAGTGGATTACATCAACACGCACGGCACCTCTACAGATTTAGGTGATATAGCTGAGACCCAGGCGATAAAAAATGTTTTTGGGGAAAGGGCTTATAAGATTCCCGCTAATTCTACCAAGTCACTGGTCGGACACCTTTTGGGAGCAGCCGGTGCAGTTGAGCTGATTGCGACCATAAAATCAATGGAGCAGGGGATTTTGCATCCTACTATAAACCAGGAGGTGCCTGACCCGGAATGTGATTTAGACTATGTTCCCAACCAATCTCGAAAGCACCAGATCCGGGTGGCTTTAAGCAACTCCTTCGGCTTCGGAGGGCACAATATAACCCTGGCAATAAAAAAATTCGAAGCATAGACCCTTCTTAAATTTTCCTATGAGATTTGAACCGGGCAGGTTTATTAGGAACTTATTTTTTAAATCAAAGGCTGGTTTAAAAGAAGGATTAGAACAAAGGCTGGGGTATATCTTCAAAGACCAGTCCCGGTTAGAAGAGGCTTTGACCCACCGCTCTTTTTTAAAAGAGGCTGGCAAAGAGAGAAACTCCTCTTATGAAAGACTGGAGTTTTTAGGTGATGCGGTCTTGGGACTTTCGGTCAGCCTGTATCTTTTTGAGAATTTCCCGGACAAAGATGAGGGGGAATTAACCAAGCTCAAAGCCACTTTGGTGAGCGAGGTAAATCTTTCCCGCCGGGCAAAGCTGATCTCCTTAGGGAAATATCTTCATTTAAGCGCAGAGGAGGAAAAATCCGGAGGAAGGTCCAGGCCTTCCATCCTGTCTGATTCGTATGAAGCCCTGTTAGGTGCTATTTTCCTGGACGGGGGCTTGGAAGCAGCAGAGGAGTTTATCCAGGCACATCTTTTGAAAAATCTGAAGGAGACGGCTGAGGATAAATCGATGCATAACTACAAGGGCGAGCTTTTGGAACTGCTGCAGGCTGAAGGCGAAGGTATTCCTAAATATGAGGTCCTGGAAGAGGAAGGACCTGACCATCAGAAGATGTTTACCATCGGGGTTTATTCCAAGGGAAAGCTTTTAGGCCAAGGTAAGGGTGCAAGTAAAAAGGAAGCAGAACAGTACGCCGCCAAAATGGCTTTAGAGGAACTCGAAAAGGAGACAAGCTGAAATGGATTTTCTGTTGACTGAGGAGCAGAAAAAGTTAAAAGAGCTGAGCAGGAAGATAGCTTTGGAAAAAATTCTCCCTAAAAGAGAATATTTTGATGAGACTGAGGAGTTCCCCTGGGAGGTTGTAAAAGAGTTAGCTTCAGCCGGGCTGTTTGAGGTTTACATTCCTCAGGAATATGAAGGGAAAGGTGGGGGAGTCACTGAGCTTTCTGTGGTGGCTGAGGAGCTGTCCAGGGTCTGCGGTGGAATTGCGCTTTCCTTTGCCGGGACAGCTTTAGGAACTTACCCGATCCTGCTTTTCGGAAATGAAAAGCAGAAGAAAAAGTACCTTCCACTTATAGCTAAAGGTGAAAAATTAGCCGCTTTCGGGTTGACCGAGCCGAATGCAGGATCAGATGCCTCATCCATTCAGACTCAGGCAAAGAAAGTAGAGGGTGGGTATCTTTTGAACGGAACCAAACAGTGGATCACCAATGGAGGAGAAGCAGAGGTCTATACTATAGTTGCAGTCACAGACAAAAACAAAGGGGCAAGAGGAGCATCTGCCTTCATAGTCGAGAAAGGTTATGAAGGTTTTTCCTTTGGCAAAAAAGAAAAGAAGATGGGCATAAGGGCATCTGCCACCAGGGAGCTTAATTTTTCGGACTGCTTTGTGCCAGAGGAAAATCTCTTAGGCAAGGAGGGGAGCGGGTTTATCGTGGCAATGAGGACATTTGACAAGACCAGGCCAGGCGTGGCAGCTCAAGCCTTAGGTATTGCCCAGGGGGCTTTGGACGAAGCTCTGGTTTATTCCAGAAAAAGGGAACAGTTTGGACAGCCGATCTCCTCTTTTCAGGACATCCAGTTTAAGTTAGCGGATATGGCAACTCAGGTCGAGGCAGCCAGAGCACTGGTCTATTCAGTTGCACTTCTCATCGACTCCGGAGCAGAAAAAGTCTCCAAGGAATCCTCTATGGCTAAGATATTCGCTTCAGACGTAGCAGTCAAAGTGACCAGTATGGCTGTGCAGATTTTTGGAGGATATGGTTACCTGAGAAACTATCCAGTCGAAAAGATGATGCGGGATGCTAAGATAACCCAGATCTACGAAGGCACAAATGAGATCCAGAGGGGAATTATCGCGCTGAACCTCATCAAAGAGATAGTTAGTAAGAAATAATGACTGATATCGGATGACGAATGTCGAATAAAAGATTAAACCTTCCTCCACCCTTCTACTTATAAAGGAGGGGGAATCTTCCGTAGGGGCAGGTTCCATCGCCTGCCTGAATATTTTGGTTTTCGTAGCGCGACCCTTTCAGGGGTCGCTTTTTTGTGGTGTCAGGAGGAACTTCTTCAATATCCCGATATGAAAAGATATCTCAGATTTTGAAGCCAATCCCAGCGCTGAATCTTAGAAATTGGGTTTCGCTTCTTTGATCATAGTTAAACCAGATCTCCGGGTAGCGGTATCGTCCCCGATTGAAAATAACATTATAATCAGTTTCTGCGAATAACAAGATCCGACCTGCCTTAAATTGTAAGCCGAGACCAGGTGCCAGACCAAGATAGTTTCCCGTATGAACTATTTTCGCTCCGCTTACCAGCGTATGGAGTAGACGGAGATGATACCAGCCGAAGCTGAAGCAGAAATAGGGTGAGACTCCGTCATCAGGTTCTGGTAAAAATTTCGCGGAGAGTAAAAGAGAAGTCCAGCGCCAATCAGTGAAATAGGAGATGGGCTCCTCGTAAATAGGGAAGCCGGGTCCAAGGTTCGGCAGGTCTAAGGTATCGTGTTTAAACCAATACTGTTGAATTACCACCCCGAGAGAGAATTTATCCAACGGATACCACTCGATACTACCTCCAAAAACTGGACCACTCTTGACCCTTGAAGGGTAGCTGTCGCCCCAGGGACGGGATATTCCACCTTTGAGGAAGATTCCAAGCTTGCCTTTAAGGCTAATGGCATCACCAGTTGTGAAACACCCTAAGATTAACAAGGCGGTCAAGCAAATGAGTTTTCTCATGATTCTAAACCGACCGAAAGATTTACGTTTCTACAAAGCGAGATGTACCAATCTCCTAATGGGTGACCACCTTTTTCATAATATATCGGTCTCGGAAAATCAAGTACTTTTTTGATAAATGTGTGGACACTCAATTGCAGGCCAAAGGACCAGGGAGTCCTAAATGCCTGGCTAAAATGTCATAGAATTCTCTCCGGACGGGCTGGGTGCCCGAGTCACGAAGCCAACCCATTATACAAAAGGTGGCATTTCTAACTAAAAAGACAGTGGGCGATTTTTTAAAATTAAATATTTGACTTGGGCATTATAAAATTTATATTAGGGTTAAAAGATATTCTCGCATCGTCTAAAATCTTTTGCGCCCATAGCTCAAATGGATAGAGCGCCTGACTACGGATCAGACGGTTGGGGGTTCGACTCCCTCTGGGCGCAAGAAAGACAGTGATTAGTGACTGGTGATTAGCTTAGGGGGAAAAATGATTATAAAGAAGATTGAAATCCTTGCTTTACTGGGCTGCATTGCCCTTTTCCTTACTGTTTGTCAAAACCCTTTCTCCTCAGGTGGAAACGGTGGTTTTAAAGTCGTTACCGGCACAGTACAAAGAGGGGTGGAATGGGAATGCTGGGTTTTAATATCGACCTCCGGAAAATCTTATGAGCTTTACGGTGAAAGGTCTTCAGAAATTAAGAAGGAAGGTATTAAGGTAAAGGTCATGGGGAAAATATTGACAAATACAGTTAGTTTTTGCATGCAAGGTACTCCTTTAGAGGTCATCAGTTATCAAAAGCTGGATTGAGCTAATGTGGACAGAGTCTGAGGAGTGTAGTTTTTTAGCATTTGGGACACGGTTTTTTTTGGCCCTTGCCCTGACCTTTTTGGTCTCGGCGGCAAGCTGCACGAAGCCGATCCCGATATATGAAGTGCCGCCTCCAGTTCCAAGTAAAGTGAATATATATGATGATTTTTTTGATCCTCCTACCTTTACAGTTAGAGCAGGCACGAGGATAACCTTTATTAACCTTGGTTACCATAATCATTCAGCCACCAGTGATCAGGGGGTTTTCGATTCCGGGACTTTAGCCCCAGGACAAAGCTTTTCTTTTACCTTTCAGTACAAAGGGGAATTTAGTTTCCACTGCAAGTTCCATCCGGAAATGCATGCCAAAATAATAGTTCAATGAAATTGTCTACCCAGATTAGTGCGTAGGGGCGACCCGCTCTTCGGCTTTGCTCCCTTCGACTTCGCTCAGGGACTGTGAGCATAGTCGAACAGTCAGAGCAGTGAGCTTGTGCTTCGGCTACTCTCAGCACGGTGAGCTTGTCGAACCGTCGAACTGCGGGGTCGCCCCTACATTCCTATAAAATAATCGTATACTTTTAGATTTGAGTCCTGAACGAGTAGATTGCTTCGTCGGTCAAATAACCTTCTCGGTATGCACCACTTTGGTGCATACCTCGCAGTGACTGAAAAGATAGTCCCTTGTATCGAATATGAACCAGAAACTTAAGAAAGTCATCTCTGCCAGTAGGAGGGTGGACCTTCTGACCTTCTATCCGGATTATCTGATGAAAAGACTGGAGGAGATCGGGAAAGAGAACATCCATACTCTGGTTATCTGGACTAAAAACCCTCAGAAGATTATAGAGAACAAGGGTCTGAGAAAATATTTAAAGTCGATTGACCAGATTTATCTTTTATTGACTGTAACCGGCTTAGGCGGGACTCCCCTGGAGCCTGAAGCACCAGAACCAGACAGGGTGCTGAAAGCTCTGCCAGATTTAACAGAGTTTCTTGGCTCCCCTTTGAGAATTGTCATAAGATATGACCCTTTGATAGATGTAGTCTATGATAAAAATGTTCATCTTTCCAATATTGACTCAAATCTTTTTCAGAATGTTCTTGATTCAGTTAATCAGAATGGAATAAGAAGAATTATCACCTCTTATGTAACTGTTTACCCGAAAGTAAAAAGAAGGCTGGACAAATACAATTTCCAGATAATAGACCATCCCCTGAGTGAAATCAAAGATTTTATCCTGAAAAAAATAATCCTACAGACTGAAAAACTGGGTATGGAGCTTTCCACCTGCGTTCTGCCAGAGATAACTAAAAAAGGGTGTATAGACGGTAATCTCCTCACGGAGCTTCACCCTCGAAAAGAGCCCTGTTCTACAGTTAAAGACAAAACCCAGAGGAAAAGTTGCCACTGCACAAAATCCGTAGATATTGGTATCTGGTTTCCTTGCTACCATAATTGTTTTTACTGCTATGGAAGCCCTACTTTTCAAAGTTCAGATTCAGAGAAAAAAGATTCATAAAACTGCTTTTGTAATTTCCGGTTAGTCCTCTGACCAACGGTCATCTCCTCTGTTGGTAAGGACACCAACGGAGAGCATTTGCCTGCTGGTGGTTGGTCTCCTGACCAACCACAAATTCTTTTTACTGCTAAAGATAATCCTTTTAAAGTCGATAATAAAATAGAAGATTTTTCTTGTATTATTAAGGATAGTCCCCAAAGCAAAAGTTTTTTAAAGAGGTGAGCTGTGAGCCAAGAAGAGAATAGTTCTTTGGAAAATTCTCAGGAGATTAGGGACAACTCCGAACTGGCTTCCTTGGGAGATGAGGAGACCAAAGTTGCCATCAAGGAAGAAATAGAAGAAACTCCTGCACCTCCTCAGGCTGCATCTGAACCTGCATCTACCGGAGAAGAGAAGGTAGAGGATAAAACCGACAAGGTAAAAATCTCAGACATCGAGATACAATCGCCAATTGATGCGATGATCGAAAAGACCCATCTCGATTCTCAAGGTCCTGAAAATATGACAGGACAAAAATTGACGGAGAAAAAACATAAAAGAACCAGAAATTCCAGAAAAAGAGCAAAGACTGAATCTGCATCCGCAGGATCAGATTCTGAAACCACTTCAAACGAAAAAACGGACCTGACTCCTGAAACCGGATACAGAATCTCAACAGAAACAGACAAGCCTGAAGAAGAACCGACCAGGCCTGATACCCTGTCCAGGATTAGACCCTTGGAGGAGCAGAAGGTCTTAAACAAAGGGGTGGCTCATTTTAAGGATAACGTCATAAAGATCGCCGGTGGATTCAGGCTGCATGCCGGGGATGAGATGAAAATCGGAGACCGGGAGTTCGAGCTAAAGCATCTTGAACCCAGCAAAAAACCATTATACTGGGGTATTCTGGCTTTGGGGATAATTGTATTATTCTTCATTTTCCTGTCCAGCTTTAGCGGACCCAAGGATTCAGGCAAAATGGTAGGAGTGGTAGTGGAAAAAGGGACCAGTGTATTTCTCCCGAATGCCCTGATAGAGCTTAAAGAATTAGGCAAGAAGGTCCAGTCAAATGACCTGGGATTTTTCATAATTGACCTTTTGCCAGCAGGCACCTACCAGATACAGGCACAGCTTAAAGGTTATACCCCGGTGAGTGAGAATGCGGTGATAGTCAGAAAACAGACCACCACCACAGTGGTTGAGCTTTCACCTCAAACCGTCTTATCTTCTCCAGCCAAGCCTGAGCCTGAAAGATCCGAACCCAGGACCAAGCCGGTTGCTACGAGCCAGCCCAGATCTACACTCGGATCAGTTAAGATAGAAACCAACGTACCGGGTGTGATTGTTTATTTAGATGGTAGATATTTAGGTGTAGGGAATAATTTGTATGCAGATATCGCACCCGGCACCCATTCTATCAGGCTATCCAAAGATAGTTATCAGGATTGGACCGGTAACGTGGCAGTCAGTGAAAGGTCAACTTCCAGAATAAAGGTAAATCTCAATTCCATAGAGGGCATATCCGGTCCCTCAGGCTCCACCCGGAGTCAGACAGACTTCATAAGTTCAGCTCAGAAAGAATATGACATTGGCAACTATGCCGGAGCAGTGGAGAACTACACCAAGGGACTGCTCTTAGATCCGGGTAACCCTGAAGCCTATTTAGGCCGGGGAAGCTCCTATGCCAAGCTCGGCGAAAAAAGTAAAGCTGTAGCAGATCTCTCCCAGGGAGCCAAGCTTTGTGAAAATAAAGGAAACTATAATAAAGCGGTTCTCTGTTATTCCCAGATCCTAAATCTTACCCCGGAGGACCAGAATTATCTTTACTCCCGCGGTCAAGACTATATCCACACAGGGGAATATGATAAAGCCACTGCTGACCTGAAGAAAGTTACTGAGCAGAATCCCAAGTTTCTCAACGGGTTCACGGAGCTGGGAAATGCCCAGTATGGAGCCGAAGATTATAAAGGCGCAGCAGAAAGTTATACCAAGGCAAGAAAGCTCAGTCCTAATTCCAGACAGATTTATGTGAAATTAGCTCTGGCTTTTACTGCTCTGCAGAATAAGTCCGAAGCTAAGAAGAATTATGAAAAATTTAAAGAGCTTACTACCCTGGCGGACCGGGAGACAATGAAAGATGACCCGGAGTGGATCAAGGTTTTGAAATTCTTGGGCGAGAGCACAGAAAAAGAATTCTGATCAAAAAACATTTTGAATAAAAAGACCCTCGTCCTACGGACGGGGGTTTTTTGTTTTGCTTTTTTGTAGTCGTTAGAGCTTTTGCGACGCCTACGGCGGGCTTTGTCCCCGTAGGGCGGAAACCTTCAGGTTTCCATCTTTTTTGAATAGAGAAAAGATGGAAGGCTGAAGCCTTCCTCTACCTACTTTTTCCCCTGAACTGTCGAATACAAGAGCCTGAGACTACTTTGGTTTTCTTCCTTTGATTACATAAAAGAAACTTGGCCCGCAAGCAATATATTTGCCTTCCTCAATTTGTTGTTGAAGAATGGGTTTGAGCTTGTCGGATATTTCCCGGAAACGCTCATATTCTTCCGGGTTTCCGCCTCCTGCCACAAACTCCTCACGCGTCCATTCCATCCAGAATTCATGCTCGTCTAACTGAGTTTTCTTAACCATTTTTAAAAGGTGCTGTTGTCTGGGATCTTCGTAGGGCGGAATCAGAAAATGAACTATGTCGTTCATCCTGGTGTCGACATCAGTAAGTCCCAGCTTTTTCATCATTGCTGGAACTTTTGAGCCAATGCTATTGTCACCCCGGCCCAGCTTAATGTGGCCCTTGTGGCAAATCAAATGGACTTTCTTGATTAATAGTTCCTCCTCGATATCAAGTTCCGGCATAGACCAATAGGGTTTTATCAGCATTACCGATAGATTATCCGGCTCGTTGCACATGATCAGTCCTCCTGGCTTT
>MEWM01000141.1:0-1272 GCA_001775355.1 candidate division Zixibacteria bacterium RBG_16_43_9
GAAAGATTAAAACCTCTCTTTTCTCAGGTCTTTTTATCTGCAAATCTCCACCTTTTCCCATCTTTTTCCATTAACCGGAAAGATTCAGAAGGACCCCAGGTGCCAGCAGCATAGTTGGGGAAATCTCTTGGAGGATTTGTTTCCCAACGGTGTATCAGAGGATCCAGAACAGACCAGCTCAGGTCAATCCCATCCTGGCGGGAGAAAAGAGTCAAATCCCCCCTTATGCAGTCTACAAGCAGCCGCTCATAAGCAGAATGTTGTTCCACCTTAAAGCTTTCCTGATAGTTAAACTTCATATCCACAGAGCGTGGCTCATTCCTTATTCCCGGATATTTCACAGCCAGCCTTAAGCAGAGCTCTTCCTGGGGCTGTATGCTCAAAATAAGCGCATTCGGCTGGATCACATCACAGACCCTTCCGAAGAGCCGGAGAGGTGGCTGTTTGAATTCTATGTATATTTCAGTCAGGTGACTCTTCAACCTTTTGCCAGTGCGGACATAAAAAAGCACCCCGGCCCAGCGCCAGTTGTCGATATAAAACTTGCCGGCAAAGAAGGTGGGAATATTAGAAACGGGTGAAACCTTATCTTCTTCCCTGTAACCTTTGACCTTCTGTCCCTCAATAGCGCCTTTCTCGTACTGACCCCGCACCATAAGTTCATCTATATTGTTTTCGTCCAGAGGGCGAATCGAGCGGAGAACTTTTACCTTTTCATCCTTTATCAGGTCCGCCTCGAATCCGGCTGGAGGCTCCATTGCCACCAGAGCCAGGAGCTGCATCATATGGTTCTGAATTATATCCCTGACCACTCCGGTCTGCTCATAAAAGGCGCCCCGGTGCTCGATCCCGATCTTTTCTGCTACTGTTATCTGCACGTGGTCGATATAGCGCCTGTTCCACAAAGGCTCGAAGATGCTGTTGCCGAAACGGAAGAAAAGGATATTCTGGACAGTATCCTTTGCCAGGTAATGGTCTATCCGGTAAATCTGTTTTTCATCAAACGCCTTTAAGATCAAGTGGTTTAATTCTGCGGCTGATTCTCTGTCACGACCAAAAGGCTTTTCGACAATTATCTTACTTGAAGGAATCCCTCTGCACAGGTCAAACTTCTTCAGCTTCTCTACAACCATCGGGAAAAGCCGCGGCGGAACTGCCAGGTAAAATATAAGGTTTGCCTCCCTGTGACTGCCAGGCTGGCTGAGCTTTTCCAGACGTTTACACAACTCCTGGTAAGTCTCATCCTTCTCTGCAGACCCGGATAAGTGATGA
>MEWM01000141.1:1491-5535 GCA_001775355.1 candidate division Zixibacteria bacterium RBG_16_43_9
TGACCATCAAAAACGAGCCAATTTTGTACTCCGGTGCATTCTCGTCACACGACTCCAGGAACCTGCTTTTTATTTCTGAGGATTCCCCGGTTTTCTTCTCCATAAAGGACTCCCTTGAATTTGCATGCAGAATGGATCTGTATTTTCTCTTTTGCTAAAGTGGTTATAATCCTGTTTTACGGTCACGAGTCACGAACACCGCTCACGGCTTTTACCCTTGAACCATCGCCCCCTTGAATCCTTTTATTTATTTCACTGCACCCAAGTATTTCTTCTCCAGATTCGAGATTTTCTTCAGGCGCCTCTGGTGCCTTCCACCCTGGAAGGAGGAGTTCAACCATATCCGGATTATCCTTTTGGTTTCTTCCTTATTAAACGGCCTTCCACCCAGGACCAAGACATTGGCATTGTTATGCTCTATGCTCAAGCGTGCATCCCTGGAGTTACTCACCAGTGCAGCTCGTATACCCGCTATCTTGTTGGCGGCAATAGATGCGCCTATACCTGTTCCGCACGCAAGTATCCCCTTTCTTTGTTTGTTTTTCCTTACCTCCAGGGCAAGCTTCTCAGCATAATCCGGATAATCGACCCTTTTCAAGCTGAAGGTTCCCACATCCTGCAGTGGGTAATTCTTCTTCAGAAGTTCTCTTTTTATGAACTCCTTTATTTTGAAACCAGCATGGTCTGCGCCTAAGATGATCAGAGGGTTTTTTCCCATGTGAAACTCCTTAGACTTTTATCCTCTTATAAAGTTCTTTGATATTTTTTTCTGGGTCCCCTTTGAAAATAGCCTCTCCAGCTATCAGAAGATTTGCCCCGGACTTAACCACCAGGGGAACGGTCTTGAGATTAATGCCACCGTCCACTCCTATGAGGACTTTTGAATTTCTTTCATCTAAGAAGGCCCTGGCTTTAGCTACTTTCTTTTCCATCCCCTTAATAAAGGGTTGTCCTCCAAAACCAGGCTCGACTGTCATAATCAGAATCATGTCCAGCTGCTGAAGAATGTCCTTAATGGTTTCGAGAGGCGTTTTCGGCCGCAAAGCAACTCCTGCGTCCAGTCCCAGAGATTTTATCTTCCTTAGGGTTTTCCTGAAATCGCAGCACGACTCCTGATGGATAATCAGGCAGTCAGCTCCTGCTTTTTTGAACTCTTTTAGATATTCCCCCGGCTGGTCGATCATCAGGTGAGTCTGCAGATAAAGTTTAGTCCTTTTTCTAACAGCTTTGATTACCACTGGCCCAAAGCTGATGTTCGGAACAAAATGCCCATCCATCACGTCCAGATGAAGCCTTTTGCATCCAGCCCTTTCGACTTTCCTTATCTCCTCACCCAACGCGGAAAAATCCGCCGAGAGCAAAGAAGGGACTATCTCTGCTTTTCCCATAACTTCTGAATCTTTGTCCAAATCATCTTTCGCCCCTCTTTCTCTTGAGCACCTCCCTAACAGCCTCCGCAATATCCACATCTTTCAGGTGATATTTCTTAAGCAGACCCTCCACATCACCAGATTCTCCAAATGTGTCCAGCACAGCCACCATCTCCTGAGGAACCGGATGATTCCTGGTTAATACCTCAGCAACGGCGCTCCCCAGACCTCCATTAATCTGATGCTCTTCTGCTGTGACAATGGCACCGGTCTCCTGGGCTGACTCAACTATAGCCTCTCTATCAATCGGCTTGATGGTGTGAAAGTTCAGGACACGGGCATCGATTCCTTCCTTGTTGAGGAGCTCTGCAGCTTTCAGAGATTCAGAGACCATAAGACCTGTGGCGATTATGGTAGCATCCTTTCCTTCTCTTACCAGATTCGCCTTACCAGGCTCAAACGGGTCAGATTCTTTAGTGATTATCGGAAAAGGTGCACGTGCCAGTCGCATATACACCGGGCCACAGATTTCTGCCATCTTGTAGGTGGCTTTTTTTGCTTCAATAAAATCAACCGGGGAGAAAATCGTTAAATTCGGCAAAACCCTGGTCATGGCAAAATCTTCTAAGCACTGGGCAGTGGCTCCATCCTCGCCCACAGTAAGACCGGCGTGTGAGCCGATCAGTTTAACATTACGTTTATTGTAGCAAATCGAAATCCTCAAAACATCGTAAGCCCGGTTGGTCAAAAAAACAGCAAAAGAGCAGGCAAAAGGGATAAGCCCATCCAAGCTCAAACCCACGGATGTGCCTAAGATATCCTGCTCTGAGATCCCCAGATTAAAAAACCTTTCCGGGAATTCTTTTTTGAAATATTCAGCCCGCGTTGAGTCCTCCAGGTCACCTGACAGGACGACAATTTTCCTGTTTTTTCTCCCCAATTCTACCAGCCCCTCTCCGAACCCGTCGCGTGTCGCTTTCATCTCTGCCATATCTTCCTCCCTTTGATCTAAAATCCCAACTCTGAAAGTGCTGCCCTAAGCTGCTCTTTATCAGGGGCTTTACCGTGCCACTTTGCCTGCCCCTCCATAAAGGAGACCCCTTTCCCTTTGATTGTGCGGGCGATGATAAAAGCTGGCTTACCTTTTACCGTTTCCGCCTGGTCCAGTGCATCTATCAACTGCTCAAAGTCATGTCCATTGACATCCAGAACGTGCCAGCCAAAACTTCTCCATTTATCCGCCAATGGCTCTTCCCTTTTTATCTCTTCAACTGGTCCATTCTCCTGAACCCCATTGCGGTCTAAGATAGCACATACATTATCCAGCTTATGATGCCCCGCAGTCATGGCTGCTTCCCATACCTGACCTTCCTGGATTTCACCATCTCCTAAGAGAGTGTACACTCTGAAGTTCACCCCTCTTATCCTGGCTCCCAGAGCGATACCGTTGCCAACTGAAAAACCCTGACCCAGAGAACCAGTGGAAAGCTCCACTCCCGGCACTCCGGCATGCACATGACCTTGCAGCCTGCTTCCTAATTTGCGAAAGGTTTTAAGCTCCTCTTTCGGAAAATATCCGCAGTTGGCAAGAACCACATAAAGCAAAGGACTGGCATGCCCCTTGGACATAATGAACCTGTCTCTCAAGGGCCAGCCAGGGTTTTCCGGCTTATGCCTCATCTTATAATAATAAAGTGAAATCATTATTTCGACCCCCGAAAGAGAGCCGCCCGGGTGTCCACTTCCTGCCTCGGTAATGGTCTCTAAGATCTCTTTGCGAAACTGTCTGGCTCTTTCTTTGAATTCATTCAGATTAATCTTTTTTGTAATCATCTATCTTTTCTCCTCAGGCTTTTTCCTTTTCACCTCGTGCCCTCCGAACTCGTTTCTCAAAGCTGCAATGACTTTGGCAGAGAAGGATTCTTTCTGACGGGAGCGAAACCGTTCCAGAAGAGAAAGACTGATAACTGGTGCCGGAATCTCCTCATTGATCGCCTCAAGCACTGTCCAGCGGCCTTCTCCGGAATCGACCACATACCCTTCTATCTCCTCTAAGTGAGGATTTTTCTTGAAGACATCCTCAGCCAGCTCTAAAAGCCAGGAGCGTATTACACTCCCCTGGTTCCATAAGTGAGAGACTCTGGCCAGGTCTAACTTGAAATCCTTTTTTGCCTGCAGTATCTCAAAGCCTTCGCCATAGGCTTGAAGTAGGGCATATTCTATTCCGTTATGAACCATCTTGACAAAATGCCCCGCCCCGTTTTTTCCTATATGGGCGTACCCATCTTTGGGTGCAAGGGCTTTAAATATCGGTTCCAGTTTCAGGAAAGCATCCTTTTCTCCGCCAACCATAAAGCAATATCCTACTTTCAGACCCCAGATCCCGCCGCTTGTTCCTGCATCCAGAAAAAAGATACCCTTTCCTTTGAGTTGCTCTGCCCTTTTTATAGAATCTTTATAATATGAATTCCCTCCATCAATTATTACGTCCCCTTTTTGCAAAAGTGAGGAGAGCAAGCTAACTGTGTCCTCAGTCGGTTTTCCAGCTGGGACCATAACCCAGACTGCACGGGGAGCCTCCAGCTTTTTTACCAGCTCTTCTAAGGAAGTGGCAATTTCAGCCCCTTTATTACTCACTTCTTTTCTTGCTTCCTCGCTTAAATCATAGGCTACC
>MEWM01000141.1:5585-8888 GCA_001775355.1 candidate division Zixibacteria bacterium RBG_16_43_9
CCCCAGACCGATAAAACCTATTTTCATACTTTGCCTCCTGAAACTGGTATGACGATACGTACTGCCCTTGAGCTGTTTAAAATTCTTCTAACTGGGGGTTCCTGCCACAACAATTTAGTTTTTCTGGGAAATTTTGTCAATCCTTTTTGTAAAGGAATTCCGTCTCAAGGAGCATGCGCTTCATAAGTTTGATATGACCGCATTCTTGCGTAGCCGCCGTTTAACCCTGGGTCAGTAGTCTATCCTTGATAAGATTCGATTGCCTCCTTTAGTGCCTGGCGAATAGGTGTATAGGTGATCCCCAACTCTCTTTCTGCTTTACTCCCATCGAACCTGAACCCCTCTTTCATCGTCCTGATCTGATCCCGGGACATTCCCCATAAAGGAGGTTTTTTTATGATATTTGCAACTTGGGTCAGGATGAAAGCGTTTAGCGTAACCAGAGGATCAGGTAAGCGGAACTTCGGTAAGGGGACCCCGGAGATTTCCCTGATCATCTCATTGATCTCTCGCATCGATAGCCGGTATTTCCCCACCAGATATTTCTCTCCAAGGTTATTTTCTTTTTCTAATGCTTTGACAATCGCTTCAGCCACATCCTTCACGTGGACCCAGGTCAGAACGGAATCCTCAAACACTCTGGCTGGCAAGCGACGATTTATCAGATCCAAAATATACTTGCCCGTGGCTTTTGGATCGCCGGGACCAAGAACAGCTCCTGGATAAACCATAAGCAGGGGAAGTCTTTTTTTCTCGAAAAACTCCCAGGCTATAAGGTCCCCCTCATACTTGGTCTGGAAATACTGACTAAAACGAACCGGGCCTACCGGGCTTTCCTCGGTAAAAGGAGAATCTGCTGGCTTGCCGTAAATTCCTGCAGTGCTGATGTGTAACACCTTAGAAACCCCTGTTTCCAGAGCAGACTCCAGCACATTCCGGGTACCTTCTACATTGACCCGTCTGAAAACTCGATTATCCGGCTCCCAGAAGGAATAAATATTCGCTAAATTCACCACCCAATCGCAACTCTTCATCCCTTGCAGTAAAGAATCTCTGTCAGTGACATCCCCGGTGATGAGGGTGACTCCCAGTTCTTTCAAGTAATGAATATTGCTGGTTTTCCTGACCAGACAGTAAAGCTTATGCTCTGTCTGTGCCAATCTTCTGACCAGATGAGTCCCGATAAACCCTGTTGCTCCGGTGATGAATATCTTCATTTTTTAGAAAGTTTAATCTCGATTATAAGATATATAGAAATAATTCATTTTAATGTCAAGCAAAAAACGTTGTCCAAAATCCTTCAAGAATAACGAATGTGAAGAGAAAAAACATCTTATAATGAAAGTCAGTCGGAGGCATAGTTGCTTACTTACCTCCAACGAAGTCGTGGGGGCTCTTATAGATTTTTTGCATAAGATATATATCTAAAAGCCTGCCGAATTTTCTGCCGACCTCTTTCATAATTCCAATGTGTTCAAACCCCACCGATTTGTGAAGATGAATACTCATCTCATTCCCTTCAGCTATTCTGGCAATTATTGAATGAAGCCCTGCTTTTTCACCCTCCAGGACAATTGTTTCTAAAAGCTTTCTGCCAATCCCTTTTCCCCTATCTTTCTCATCGACGTAAAAGGAAATCTCGGCAGTGTCGGAGTAGGCACATCTGTCAGACCATTTGCTTAAAGATGCCCATCCGATGACTTTGCCATCCTCCTCTGCGACTAAGACCAGGTATTTATGATCGTGACTTGAAAACCAGACCTTCTGCTCTTCTAAACTCTTTGGCTCAGTGTCGAAAGTAGCTGTAGTTTTAAGAATAGCCTGGTTGTAGATTTCGGTAATAGCTGTTAAGTCATCCGGGGTCGCTTTTCTTACGATTATCATTTTTTAGTTAATTATTTCCTATATTGACTCTGCGGTAAGGGTCATTCCGCTGGCTTCTCTTTGCCGGCCCTTATTCCTATCCCTTAATTATATCCATTTACTCAGATGTGTCAAGATTTAGAATTGTCGTTCCCAAAGAAATGATTTGAGAAGCCCAGTCAAGAATCTACTTTTTTAAGAAAATGTGAAAAACTAACTCAGTATGTTCTGGACCAATTAACTTCTTTTAGTCAAAGAACTTAACATTTTCGATCTAAGAGAAACGTGAGAGATTGTTCAAATTTTGCGCATTTTTGAGACTCATCCCGAAATCTAACAACTTGATTTATAACGACTTAATATCAGGCATACTGTTTGCCATCTCATATCAGGATATTATTTGATCTTAAAGGTGGGCTTATGAGAAAGATCAACAATGCAACTTTAAGGAGCACAGATTCGGTCGCATCTACTGTCGATTATTTATCATCCAGGTCCACCCGGACAACTCTTCTGTTCAGGAAATCCGCAAAGTAGCCAGAGTTAAGATAACGTTACCCTTTGAAGGGAGGGATTAGATGAAGCATCTCGCAACGTTTTCATTAACTTTGTTAGTATTGGCAGTGTTCATTGTTGGGGGCACAGTTGCTCAGGTACAGGTGCCACTTGTATTTCAGACAGGCTCTAACCCGGTACCAGGCGATACTTCGCTTTCAATTCTGATTCAGACCTCAACTGATAGCCTGTTTAACGGGAATTTGACCCAGTCTGGCTGGCTGAAGTGCCAGCCTAATAGCCAGTTTACCTACAATGGCACTTTCCCGGACACGATCTCAAGTATGACTTATTACTGGAGGGGCAGGCTCAGAGCAGATACGACTTATTCTAACTGGTCATCCGTTTATCATTTCACTCTTAATATAAGGCAGCCTATTCTGGCGTTATCGCTGACACCAGCTTCTATCTCAGCAAATGTAGGGGATGTTGATACCCTCTGGATCTCTCTGGGTGGAACTGGAAACCGGATGAAAGCTGCACTCTTCAACATAGCTTATAATCACAACCTCATTACGATGAGCAATGTGATCAAGGGACCAGCCTTAATCCCACCGGACAACTCATTTTTGTCTTATGATATCTATCCCGATTCAGTTGTGGCAAGTCTTGCTATTTTGAATGGAGTTTTCACCGGAACCGGACAATTGCTGGGATTGATTTTTACCTCTACCCAGCCTGGGTCGACCAATTTGACCTTTAACAATTCGGTTTTGCGTGACTCAGCTAATCAGGACATACCCCATACAGACTCCAGCGCTTCAGTCCAGATTCAAATCCCGGACACCACCCGTCCAACAGTTGTGGTCAACTCGCCGGCATCAGGCGATACGGTCAACTCTCGCCCGACCCTATCGATCAGGTTCCGGGACAATCTGGGCTTCA
>MEWM01000141.1:8914-11211 GCA_001775355.1 candidate division Zixibacteria bacterium RBG_16_43_9
TGCTCAACTCCCTGGACTGAATTGTGGTCTTATAACTCTAATTCTCTGGACACGACTATTTCCTGGAGAGTGCCGGCCATATCTGAGGGTAGACACACTATCTACTTCAAAATCGTAGACGATTGGGGAAATGTAAATTTGGACACCTGTTCTTATTTTTGGAGTTTGACATACGACACCACACCACCGGCTTCTCCAACAAACCTTGTTGCCAAACCTGGAAACAGAAAATGCAAGTTAAGCTGGACTAACCCGTCTGGAGATTTTCGGGGAGTGGAGATTCGTAGAAACCCCTGGGCTAACAATGCCTATCCGGAATATGACGATTCCTACCCTACTCCTTTGGGATATCCACAAAACCGGACCTCCGGGCAACTGGTCTACAAGGACAGCGGAACAAGTTACCAGGATTCTAATGATGTAGCCTTGTTTCCACGGAACGTTTATTATTATAGCATATTCGCCTATGACCGGGCTGGAAACTACTCCAGACTCTCAGCAGGCGATACTGCGAGAGCGACCAATTATATGTTAGGGGATGTGGATGGAGATGGGATAGTCTATTTTGGAGATTTAGCAATTTTTGCCGGAACCTATGATACCAAGGAGGGTGACGCCGCGTATCTGCCTGCATTTGACATTGGACCAACTGTCGATAGGAGCTCAGAAGGCATTCCGCTTACTGACAATAAAGTCGATTTTGAGGATCTGGTCATCTTCGCTATGAACTATATGGTTGCAACCAGGGCAAAGGTTCTGGCAGGTCCTTCTGGAAAAATCTCCTCAGGTGATTTAGGACTTTCTCTTACCGGATCAACTGACAGTCTCTTACTGGGAAATCAGTATGAAGTGAAAGTCTCTCTGGTGAACAATCAGGATACTGTAAAAAGCATTCATTTTATACTTCCTTATGATTCCCTGCAGGTCAGGTTCATAGATGTGAAGAGAAGTTATCAGTTAGTCGACAGCACCCAGCCGGTTTTCTTCTATGGAAAAGATACCTTAAGCAAAGTGGACGTAAGCTTTGCCATTCTTGGAGCTAATGCCCCTATCATCGGCTCCGGGGAGATAGCGGTGATAACCTTTGAGCTGGTGCAGCAGGTCGAACCATATTTAGCTTTCAGTCTGGTCGATCTGAGAGACGTAAGCGGACAACCATTGGATGTTAACCAGGACCCTGGAGATGAAAACAACCAGCAGATTCCCTCTGCTTACAGTTTGAACCAGAACTATCCCAATCCTTTTAACGCCTCTACCCAGATAAGCTACGACCTGCCCAAATCCGGAGAGGTTTCCCTGAGGATATATAATATCAAAGGAGAATTAGTTCGTGAGCTAATGAACGAATATACCCCGGCTGGTCATCACAGGATAACCTGGGATGGCAAAAATAAAGACGGACTCACCACCGCCAGCGGAATCTATTTTTATCAGATAGTTTCTGAAGGATTCGCAGAGACGAGGAAAATGATATTGATGAAGTGAAGTAGAGACGCATGGCATGCGTCTCTCTGTATCTTGGCATACTCCCCGCTCTGCTCTGCAGGGTGGGGAGTTTCATTTCAGGGGTGGGTCAGGAGCTCTATGCTCCTGACCTACACGTCTGTTTTCTCCTGTTTTAACTCATAATAGAGCTTTTTAATAAGCCTTTGGGCTTCTCTAAGGTTCACTTTTCACCTCCTGTTTAATCCACCAGCTTAGCAGAAGGCGAAAAAACCTTCAAATTCTCCTTGACTTTTAGTCGTTGCTAACTAAATTTCATTGTATAGAATAAGAGATCCTATGGCAGGTTTCTCATCCCGACTTAAGAGAGGGGATTAAGAAGGGAGGTGGGTATTCCTCATAGAGCTACTTATAAGTAGAGTTAAAACCAACTTAAACCAAAATCTTTTAAGAAAGAAGGAAGAGAAAATGCACAACGAGCAAAAAATTCTAATTCATGTAGTGTGCATCTTACTTTCTTCTACTTTAGTAAATGCACAATCCCAGGGGCAGGCGAGGAGAGAGTCGTTGTTTCGTCCAGGAGGTGATGTGAAGCCAAATGAATAATCTCGGCCAGGAAGGCCAAGCGTAACCTAAAACCCCTTAAACTTTAAACTAATAAGCAAGGGAGAGGAATAAGTGGCAATAAGTATTGTACGCTTAAGAAGGAGGTACAGAATGATCAGACAGATAAGGAAAGGAGTGGAAATAGTCCTGGTGTTCATGACAGTGTTGATGGTCATGGCTTACGTTGCAAAAAATGTAAGCGCAGGTACATTGTTAGATGAGCAGTTTAGCACAGATGTCTTTAGTTC
>MEWM01000141.1:11310-12022 GCA_001775355.1 candidate division Zixibacteria bacterium RBG_16_43_9
TTTTGCGGACAAAATGGTCAGTTTTTCACTTCCCATAGTTGTAGAAACCCGGATGAGATTGGTAAGTGGCGGGATGCACTATACATTACCATGTCTAGGTCTTTTCTATGGTCCGAACGTCAGAGATGCTGTCTATGTAACCTATCTCCCTAATTATGAACCGTGGGAGCATTTTGGATGGAAGCTAGCTTTTGGATGGAACGATAATTGGACAGATATTCATACAATGGGTCCAGATTGCGAAAATGTATGGCTGACCGTTAAATTAGTTGTCCGTTCAGATGGAGGTGAACTGCTGGCAAAGTCTGACACAGATACAGCATTCACATTCATAACCACTGTAAGTTGGTCGATTCCGAATGAGATAGTAAGGCTAAGGTTAGTTCAGCACTGGGATGCCGTATGTGAGTTCGACTATGTTCTCGTGAATAATCTTTTGCCCCCGACCGGCGCAATATGCGGCAGTGTGAGTCACCAAAACGGAAACCCGGTGGCAAATGTGACAGTGAAAGTCATCGGCTCCGATAATAACCAAGTTGGTGCTCCTATCGTCACGGGCTCCGATGGCACTTTTTATTTCGACAGCCTGCTTGTCGGCACGTATTCGGTGATGATAGTAACCCCGCTTGGATATTCCGTATCACCAGGCGAAACACAAAACGGAATCCAGGTCACAGGCTATCCTTGTACTCAAGTAGATTTTATGTTAACA
>MEWM01000141.1:12184-12415 GCA_001775355.1 candidate division Zixibacteria bacterium RBG_16_43_9
AACTTTGATTTCCAGGATTCCAAAAATGTTTTGACCGTGCAAGGGGGTAAATTGATGGTGGACCGCGCCAAGCAACAACTGTTTGCTCTGTTGCTGAATTTCGCCTCAGGAAGAATTGGCAACGAAACAGTTGTTTCTAAGGAAGGTCGCGTAGCTGCTGAGGCAGTCACCTATGTCGCGTCTCTAATAAAGGATGGTGATCCCGCAAATGATGAATTGGCCAAGAGCATT
>MEWM01000142.1:0-231 GCA_001775355.1 candidate division Zixibacteria bacterium RBG_16_43_9
CTACCGACATCAAAAAAACCAGCGCCTAGAGGATTAGCTTTCCGACACTTGGTCAAATTAAAACTCCAGAACGGAAGGATAAAATGAGGATTCTTTTAATAACTCCTTCTTTGGACAAAGAGAGGAGCCGGTTCTTGAGAACGCCTCAGCTTACCCTAAGCGTCATCTCTGCCTTGACTCCGGCTGAGATAGAGGTAGATACGGTTGATGAGGAGATTGAGCAGGTCAATT
>MEWM01000142.1:260-366 GCA_001775355.1 candidate division Zixibacteria bacterium RBG_16_43_9
TCCTGTATGACTGCAGTAGCTCCTCGGGCTTACCAGCTCTCTTCGGTTTTCCGGGAAAAGGGTGCTAAGGTGGTTTTGGGGGGGATTCATCCTACAGTTATGCCCC
>MEWM01000142.1:399-2879 GCA_001775355.1 candidate division Zixibacteria bacterium RBG_16_43_9
TAGGTGAGGCGGAAGGATGTTGGAGCGAGCTCTTGGAAGATTTCAGACGGAATCGGTTAATGAAGTTTTACCGATCTTTCAATTTTGACTTAGCCAATTTCCCCATACCCAAGCTGAACCACAATCACACTCCCTTTCATGTGAGCCCCATCCTCTGCACCAGAGGCTGTCCCTATAACTGCGAATTCTGTTCGGTTACTGACCTTTATGGAAAAAAGTTGAGGCACCGTCTGATTCAAGACATTGTGAAGGAAATAGCTACAAGAGATAGCAAAAAATTCTTCTTTTTGGATGACAATATCATAGGGGATGTCAAATTTGCCAAGGAGTTATTCACCGCTCTATCGGATTTGAGAATTCGCTGGGTTGGCCAAGCATCCATATCCTTGGTCAAGGACAAAGCTTTGCTGGGGCTGGCGGAGAAATCTGGCTGTGCCGGTTTGTTTATCGGAATAGAGTCAGTTTCCTCTCATAATCTTAAAAGGCTCCGTAAAACTCCGGATAATGCTAAAGAATATAGCCAGGCTATCAAGATCATCCAGGATCAGGGGATTTTGTTGGATGCGTCATTAGTGTTCGGCTTTGACGATGATGATAAGAGCATTTTCGAGAGGACCGTGGACTTTCTTGATAAAAACAGAGTCGCCATTGCTACTTTCAATATTTTGACCCCCTATCCGGGTACAGCCATCTTCGAGAGATTCAAGAAAGAAGGAAGGCTTTTAAGTCAGAACTGGCAGGACTATAACCACAGGACCGTGGTTTTCAGACCAAAAAATATGAGCCCGGAAGAGCTGGCCGAAGGTTTTCTCTGGTCAGGAAGGAATTTTTATACCAAAGCTTCGATATTCACCAGATTTTTTCATAACTTTACTCATCCGCTGATCTATTTTTCTATGAACTGGGGGATTCGGAATGGTTTTAAAAATAAAAAAGTTGAAGATTTTCTGCCGCATCCCATAGCCTCTTAGGTCAGGTGCCTTGCGTGCCCGACAAATGAATAGTGTCAGGAGCACAGGGCTCCTGACCTACTACTGACCTACTACTACTACCCACTAATCACTATCCACTAACCACTGTATTTCGGGGCGGGTAACGGGATTCGAGTCCTTTGCGAGTCCTAACCTAACCTTTTCGGTTTAAATTGATTACGTTTATCTGTCAAGACTTATTTATTTTTAATCTGTACCTATAAAGCACACACAAAAAAAGCTGATTTTTTTCTTGACAATTGATAGGGAACTAGAATATATTATCATGGTTATATTAACAAAAGCAATTTAAAAGTTACAATCTGATGGCATTTAATTTTTAAGCATAATTAAATCTGTTTGCTTAAACATTTAAAAAAGAGGTTTGTATGAAAAGAGCTATAGTAGTTGTTTTAGTGGCTCTGTCTCTGGTATTTCTTTGCGTAAGCTCGACAGCTTTTGCACAAAAGGTAGTTAACAGATTTCAGGCTCCTGGTCCGTATGGCACCTGGGGTTTAACCTGGGATGGAACCAATCTCTGGACCACCTCTTCTGCGCCAGATGGTCGTAATACCATCTACCATGTGGATCCAAATGGAAACATCCTTTCCCAGTTTGAGTGGAATGGTGGTATTGTCAGCGGTATGGCCTGGGATGGGCAATACCTTTACTTAGCCGCACTGTTTGAGGCAAAGATTTACAAGATGACTCCAGATGGAAACCTGGTACAGACCATTCAGACTCCGCTGGAGCAGGTGACCGGTTTAGCCTGGAATGGGGCCAGCGTTTGGGCATGTGATCGGCCTGCCAGTTCCCTCAAGAGGAGTTTGGTCAGGTTTGATTCTAACTGGAATGTGGCGGAGACAATAGTTCTTTCTTTTCCGGTAAGGTTACTGGATGGATTGACCTGGGATGGTACGGATTTCTTTATCTGCGATGCCTACGATGGTATGATTTACAAGTTAACCAGGCAAGGTGAGCTTTTATGGGCTTTCCCTGGTCCCGGGACTAATGCCACTGAGTTGGAGTGGGATGGTCAATACCTCTGGGTATCAGACATCGTGAGGGATTATATCTACCGGTTAGATTTAACCCAACCCCCTGATACTACCAGGATGTATGCTTTCCCGGGCTTTCTTGATTTCATGGCACTCTTTGGTGGGCAGAATCCTGGAAGCAAATTCGTCAGTGTCAAAAGCACCGGCAACCCCCTGGACTGGACTTTATCTACCTCTGACAGTTGGATCAGAGTAGTTCCTGCCTCCGGCACCACGCCCACAGATGTGGAGGTATCCGTGGATATAACCGGTCTTTCCGTTGGGCAGCATTGGGGTCACATTAACTTCATTCCGACTGATCCGGCAATTGACCCTGTAATTGTTCCAGTTCACCTGTCTGTGAACGTGGACAAATCCAAATTTTATGACGTAATCAGTTATTTTCAGGCTCCTGGTCCGTATGGCACCTGGGGTTTAACCTGGGATGGAACCAATCTCTGGACCACCTCTT
>MEWM01000142.1:2951-8684 GCA_001775355.1 candidate division Zixibacteria bacterium RBG_16_43_9
CCATCTGATATTCAGTTTAGTATCAATATAAGCGGATTAGTAGTGAATAGTTACTATGATTACATAGTCATTTCCTGCAACGATGCCACCAATTCACCTGAGAGCATTCTGGTAGTTCTAACTGTAAACCCCTCATCCCCTGCAAGCGGAGATACGGTAAGAGTGGCAACAGTAGCAGGCAAGCCAGGGAATCAAGTTGTGGTTCCGGTTTACTTTTACAATAGCAAACCTCTGGGAGCAGTCGTTGTTCCCCTGAAATATAACAGTTCAGATCTGGTGTGTGATTCGGTTTCATATATCGGTTCACGGGTAGAGTATGTAGGATTGAAGGTAGGTAATATTAATCCCCTGGATAAAACCATCCTGATTGGGGTGGTAACTCTGACCGAACCGTCTGTACCTCCTGGAAACGGGCTTTTAGCTAATCTTTATTTCACCATTAACCAGAATGCACCCCAGCAAACTGTAAACCTTGACACCTGTTTTATTCCTCCGCAGAGTTACCTGGTTTTCGTGGATGATGCCGCTATGGAGATAAAACCTCATTTCATTCAAGGACACATTATCATTGGAGATATGCTGTATGGGGATCCCAACAATGACCTTAGTGTTTCGGTCAGCGATGTGATTTACTTGATAAGCTATCTGTTTAAAGGAGGATCCCAGCCCAAAAACTACTATTCAGGTGATGTCAATTGCGATAACAAAGTGAGCTTAACGGATGTGGTTTATTTAATTAACTATCTTTACAGAGGAGGACTACCTCCAATAGGTTGAGATTTTGCAAGCAGCTAAATCGAAAAAAGCCCTCATCTCTTGAGGGCTTTTTTGTCAGCCTTGTAGCCTCGTAGGTCAGGAGCCCTGCGCTCCTGACTCCATTCTATGTCAGATATGGAATAGGATGAAACGGATGGGTGACGGGATTCGAACCCTTTCGAGTTCCGCCCCTAACTTCTTTATTTTAAATGAATTACGTTGACCTGTCAAGACTTGCCTATATTCACTTAACCCATTATAACCCATAAAAACCTAAGAAAATATAAGCATACTTGAAACAAAATTGAAACAGTGGCAGGGGATAGCCCTCCCCGATACCCCTTTGTTTTTATTTTTGAATTGGGTGAGAGAATTTGCAGGCAATTTTGCGGGAAAAGATTACTGAGTTGATAGTCGGCTGTTTATCTAATGGGATAATAAAAAACCCCGCTTTTTCAAGCGGGGTTCATCAATGCGGCTAAATCATTTACTGCAATTTAACTACATTTATTGCCTGGGGTCCTTTGGGACCCTCTGTGGTATCGAAACTAACTCCGTCTCCCTCATTCAGACTCTTGTAGCCCTGTGCCTCAATGGCTGAATAATGGACGAAAACGTCCTTACCCCCGTCATTGGGCTGGATGAAACCGAAACCTTTAGCCTCGTTAAACCACTTCACTTTACCTTCTGCCAATACTTTCTCACCACCTTTCATTTAAAAAAATTCAAAACGAAAAAGCCACTGAAACCTCATTGCACTGAAGGCTTCCGTGGCTAATTATCTCTTGTAAATCAATCCTAAACGACTGCAATAACCTCAAAAAACCTTAGAGCTGTAAACACTATACGTAATCAAAAGTGATTTGTCAAGCAAAATCCTGAAATAAATGCCCAAAGGGACGAATTTAGAACGTTCTTAATAGCAAAAGACTCTGTAGCGCTGATGCACCTTCTCCGTTAGCCAGATCATTCCTCAAAATTGAATTCCAACAAAACCGCATCCTCTTCGAAACCACATCTCTGGTAAAACTCCCGTGCCCGGGTATTACCTTTCCCCGTACTGACCTCAACTTCACAACACCCAAGCTCTCGACATTTTTCGATTGCAGCCAAAAGCAGATTTTTTCCGATTCCCAGTCCGCGATGACTTGAGGAGACAACTAACTCATCGATTAGTCCAGATAGACCCGGATGTAGTATTGTTTTTCTTGTCATGAAGTTCATAAAGCCAATCACTTTATCCTTATCCTTCGCCACTAACAGGTAATGAGCAGGGTCTTCCATCATGGTACAGCAGTTCTCAAAAGCCTGTTCCAGGTCAAAACCTTCCGTATCTTCCATCGCATCCATCAATTCCAGGAGCAGCGGTTTAATGGATGGTAAGTCAGCTTCTGTCGCGGGACCAATAGTAATATTGCTTGGCACGTTCTTACTTCTTTCTCGTCAGGCTAATCATTGAATATGTGGCTTACGTATAGCAACCTTTATCTGCTTTGACACCAGAATGAAATCAGGAGCACGAGGCTCCTGACCTACTAATGATTTTCAAACTCCAAACTGTATTCACGGGTGGGTGACGGGATTTGAACCCGCGACCCCCAGGGCCACAACCTGATGCTCTAACCGGGCTGAGCTACACCCACCATGAGTGGTTAATGGTTCATAGTGGATAGTTCATAGTCAAGAAAACAAAATAATTTTTTACTACCCACCAACTACTATGAACCATCCACCGTTTTACGCACCCCCGGCCCGATTCGAACGGGCGACCCTCTGCTTAGAAGGCAGATGCTCTATCCGCCTGAGCTACGGGGGCAGCATAGTGACTAAGTGATTGGTGATAGAGTGATTAGTCCTTTAATCACTTTTTCACTAATCACTCCATCACTGTCTTTCTCGGGGTGAGAGGATTTGAACCTCCGACAGCATGGTCCCAAACCATGTGCGCTACCAGGCTGCGCTACACCCCGTGATCTATCTTTTTTGAACTCACAGGTGACAGATAACCTTATCGGCAGCAAAATCTTTTCTCTAACCCAATACGCTAACCAATATAAAAATACGGAAGTTATTGTCAAGCTTTTTTGGTCGCGGTGTAGCGGAGGTCTTCAGACCTCCATTCTTTAGACATTGGGACAGAGCAGGGCGAGGCAACCTCGCCCCTAGCATAAACAAAAAAACCTTTCCCATAGGTATCACCCAACCGTCTTTTAGCTACCTGCTACCTGCTCCAGGCTACAAGCTTTTATAATAAATAAAAAACCCTCCCCGCAATGATGCGAAGAGGGTTCATAATGCGGTTAAATCTTATATTATAATTTAACTACATTAATTGCCTGCGGTCCCTTTGGACCCTCTGTGATATCGAAGCTAACCTCGTCTCCCTCTTTCAGGGACTTATATCCCTCTGATTTTATCGCGGAATAATGCACAAAGACGTCTTTCCCCCCTTCCTTGAGCTCGATAAATCCAAATCCTTTAGCCTCGTTGAACCACTTCACTTTCCCTTCTGCCAAAATCCTGTTCACCACCTTTCACTGGAGAAAATTTAAAAACAAAAACCACGCAAGTCCCACTAAACCAAAGGCTTCCGTGGCTATATATGATCTTTCTATGACGTTCTAAATCCACTAATACTGTCCTTCAAGAAACTGCTACTTATTTATTATACAAAAAAAAGCAAATTTGTCAAGTAAAATTCATTAAAGAGGGCATAAAAATTCATATTTTTGTAGGGAAGAGTGAATAAAAGATTAGTACAGGGACAGTGGTATTCCGACCCGATGCAAATACGGGAATTAGTTTGTTATATTTTCAAACTAAACTCTTTTCAATCTTCAATAACCTTTTTTTAAGCTCTATCCCACCACCGTATCCACCTAATCCTCCATCCGATTTTATGATCCTGTGACAGGGAACGACTATCGAAACCGGGTTTTTGCCGCAGGCATTCCCTACCACCCTTGCTTTCCTGGAGTTTCCTGCCAGTGCAGCTAATTTCCCGTAACTAATAGTTTTTCCATACGGAACTTTTAGCATTTTCTTCCAGACTTTTTGCTCAAAAGGAGTGCCGCCGCTCAAATCCAGTTTTTCATTGAATTTGATTTTCTTCCCGGAGAAATAATCGTTAAGCTGTTTCCCCAATTTAGAGAATTTGCTTTTAGCTTCGACCAGATCAAGTCTCTTATTCTTCTTTAACTCTTCAAAAAATCTACCCCAGGTAGGCTGATGAAAAAGAAGATTGTTTAACCCCTTATCTGTTCTGGTAACTAAGATTTTTCCTATCTTGGTATTCAGAACCGCATAGTAGAGTTTCATAAGACCTCCTTTGGTTAATAGTTTTTTGTAGGGCGAGGCCGTTCCTATGGATCCAAATTCGGACAAGGTCTTGTCCGCCAGTGGCGGATCAGCCTCGCATTGCGACCCTGTCCTACGGATCCGTTAATAGGAAAAGGGTCGCGCTACGATTTTTTCACCCTTGGACTCTTTATCCCTTTATCCTTTTAACCTTTTGTTTATTTATGAAAATAAGAGTAAACCTTTTCCGCAACATTTTTCGTAACTTTCTCCGTATTTGAAAGCTCTTCCAGGGTTGCTTGTTTAATAGCTTCAACTGAGCCGAATTTTGAAAGGAGCGCTTTTTTTCTTGTTCTGCCAATCCCCTCGACTTCATCCAGCTCAGATTTTGTGACCTTTTTTTCCCTTAAGTCCCGGTGATAAGTGATGGCAAACCTGTGCGCCTCATCCCTGATCCTTTGTAAGAGTCTCAAAGAAGAGGAGCTTCTGGGAATCATCAGAGAAGACTCCTTACCTGGCAGAAATACCTCATCTAACCTTTTTGCCAGTCCAATTACATTTGTCTCTTTAATCCCCATCTCATTCAAAACTTTAAGGGCTGAGGAGAGTTGTCCTTTTCCTCCATCGATTAAGACCAAATCCGGCAACTTTTTCTTCTCCTCAAGCAGACGGAAAAAATATCTTTTGACCACCTCTTCCATCATAGCAAAATCATCCTGCCCTTCCACTGTCTTTATTTTAAACTTGCGATATTCGGACTTTTTAGGTCTGGCATCTTCAAAGAAAACCAGAGAACCGACTGCGTCCGCAGCCCCTAAATTGGAGATGTCAAAAGCCACGATCTGCCTGGGAAAGCTGGACAAATACAGGTCCTTTTTCAAAGCGATAACCGATGGTGGAACCGTCTTCTTTATTTTTTTCTTCTGGATCAGAAGCTCCATCAAAAGAAGCTGGGCGTTCTGAGTTGCCAGGTTCAGCAGACCTGCCTTCTCCCCTTTTTGCGGTATGATTAGCTCGACTTTCTTTTCGCTTTTTTCATTCAGCCATTTCTGAATGATATCTTTGTCCTCGACATCTAAAGGTAAGATGACTTGCTGGGGGATTATGGCGGCATTCATATAATATTGTTTCAAAAAAGAATTCATAACCTCAGAATCCGAAACATCCTTATCCGCCTTCAAATAGAAATGCTGCCTGCCGATCAAAACCCCGTCTCTCACCTGTAGAGTTGCCATGCAGACGTCTGAGCCATCCCGCGCAAAGGCGATGATATCCCTATCAATTATCTCTCTTTCCACCACCTTTTGCCTCTGCATCATACTCTCCACTGCTTTGAGCTGGTCTCTCACTCTGGCAGCTTCCTCAAAGTTTTCTTCTTCTGCCAATCTACTCATCCTTCGTTTCAGCTCTTCGATCAGAACTTTATTCTTCCCAGCCAAAAATAAAAGCACCGTGTTTATCATCTCCCGGTATTCCTTTTCCGAAATCAGACCTTCACAGGGTCCCTGACATCTCTTGATGTGAAAATCCAGACACACTCTTATTTTTCTCTTAGAAGGGAACACATGATTGCAGCTCCTTACCGGGAAAAGCTTCCGGAGAAGCCTTAAAGATTGCCGCATCCCTTTGGCATTGGTATAAGGACCAAAATACTTTGCCTTATCTTTTTCAGATCTTCTC
>MEWM01000143.1:0-3162 GCA_001775355.1 candidate division Zixibacteria bacterium RBG_16_43_9
CCTCTTATTTTGTGAATGTGAAGAAGGATTATCTGGAAAAGATAATCCCGATCGAGGCAGACCGGGTAAGGAATCTGTCCTTCACCAATGAGGCTTTCCGCATGGAGATGGGTCCGGTTAAGGAGGAAAGGAGAAGGGGTGTGGTGGATGATCCGGATGGTTTTATCTGGGACGAGCTGGCCCAGACCGCTTACCAGGTGCATCCTTATCACCATCCGGTAATAGGTTTTGAGGAAGACCTGGAGAAAAATATCCAGGTTCAGGATGGGCTGGACTTCAAAAAGAATTTCTATTCTCCTGGATATACCACCATCGTCTTAACCGGTAATTTCGATACCCCGAAGGCATTGGAGTTGATCAAAAAGTATTATGGGGACTGGCAAAAGACCCCTTCTCCCAGCCTGAACATACCGGCTGAGCCAAAGCAAACCAGGGAGAGGGTGAAAAATTACGTGTGGAAGGATTCTGAAGTCTCTCCCAAGCTTTTAATCGCTTTTCACGGGCCAAATTTTGAGATAAAAGATGACGATTTTTGCGCGCTGGAGCTTGCAGCCCGGATTCTGTTTATGTCCTCAGGCAGGCTCACTAAAAAGCTTTACAATGACCTACAGCTGGTCGAATATATCTCCGGAGGTATGGAAGATAGAAAGGACCCGGGACTTTTCGAGATCAGCACGTCTTTAAAAAGGGGAAAATCGATAGACGAGGTGAAACCCCTGATCTTAGAGGAGCTGGAAAAACTGAAAAATGAGCCGGTCTCGGAAAGAGAGCTGGAAAAAGCCAAAAACTCCGTAAAGGCTGAGATGATCTACCGGATGGATAACCCGCTCTCAGTTGCTTATACAATCGGACATTTTCAGACAGCAGGTGGCGATTACAATCTGCTTTTCGAGATCCAGAAGAAATACTCGGAAGTGACTCCGGGGATGATACAACAGGTGGCAAGGAAATATCTCAGTCCTGAAAACAGAACTGTGCTGACCCTGTTACCCAAGAAATAGCTTAACTTTTTTAAAAAATAGATGGAGGAGTAAAGATGAGAAATACAGGCCTGAAAATCATACTCTTAAGTTTGATCTGCCTTTCACTGGTCTTTTCAGTTAATTGCAGCAAAATCCAGAAGCTCAAGATCATTCAGGTAAAGAAGACCGAGATACCAGTGGTCAATTTCCGGGTAATGGTTTTCTCCGGCTCGGCAGATGACCCGAAAGGCAAAGAGGGTTTAGCCTATTTTGCTTCTTCTATGTTGAAAAAAGGTACCCAGTCTTATTCCCGGGAACAGTTAGAAGAGCTTTTGGATTTCCTGAGTGCCAGGATAGATGTCAGCGTGGACAAACAGGTTATTGTGGTGAGCGGAACGACCCTGAAGGAAAATTTAGACAAATTTTACCCGCTCTTCTCTGAGGTCCTTTTGAGACCCTCTTTTCCACAGAAGGAAATAGAAAAACAGAAGAAAGAGCAGGAGGATGGGGTCAATATGCTTCTGCAGGATGATGGGGAATTAGTAAAGGAGTGCCTGCAGGATTATATCTACAAAGACCACCCATATGGGCACCCGGTGGTGGGAAGTTCATCCTCCATAAAAAGTTTCACCAAGCAGGACGTTCAGGATTTCTATAACACTCATTTTGTAAAGGACAACTTGGTCATAGGATTAGCCGGAGATATTGATGAAAACTTAGTGGAAAAGGTAAGAAAAGACTTCTCCACCCTAAAAGAAGGGAAAGTGGTTCATCCGGAGGGAACTGTTCAACCGCTCAAGGGTAGAAAACTTCTCTTAGTTGAAAAAGAGGGCAGGGGTCAAACCCAGTTCTGTTTTGGTCATCCGGTTAGTTTCACGCGAAAAGATGAAAAAATGTTTTTCCCTTTGTATGTCGCAAATACCTACTTTGGCAAGCATAGGGAATCTTTCGGAGTCTTATTTCAGACAGTCCGGACCGCACACGGGTTGAGTTACGGCGCTTACAGCTATATGGAGTATTTCAGGCAGGCAGGCTGGTCTAATTTAACCTCACCCAATATTCCGCGCCGGGAGCAGTATTTCAGCATCTGGACGTATCCTAAAAGCATCAATGGCAAATTCACTATGAAACTGGTCTTGAAAGATTTGACTGATTTAGTCGAAGCTGGAGTTCCCAAAGAGGAGTTGGAAAGATACAAAAATTTCGAGATCAACCATTTCCCTTTTGAGATTCAGACACCCCAGAGGAGATTAGGGCTTCTTTTGGATGAGGAGTTTTATGGTAATTATGGTTTTGTGGACAACTTCGAAAAAAACGTTAAAGGGGTAAGCTCAGACCAGGTTAATTCAGACCTTAAGAAGTATATTTTCCCGGGAGACATTGCGATAGTGGCAATAGTCAGCAATGCTGATGATTTCAAAAAAGAGCTTTTCTCAGATCAAACTGTGATCGAATACCCCTCAGGCGTAGATGGTGCATCTTTAAAAGAAGGGGACGATAAGGTCAAAGCTTTTGATCTTAAAATCAAGCCCGAGGATGTATCTGTGGTTAAAGTCTCAGAGCTTTTTAAATAGGTCAACCATGTCCCTTGCGGGGACTGGTTGACAGTTGAATTTTATTTTTGTCAAGCAATCCTGCGGACATGCTTGACCTACGACTCTACCAAAATGACTTTATACGTCCGGGTATACTTTTTTTATTCTAAAACTGTAAATTCAAGTCAAGACGGGGACCATTCAAAGATTCTAACTTCTTGTATTTCAAAAAGATAGGATTTTACAGGGGTTCGGTATTTTCTATAAAGTCTCTGGCTTGCATTTTGCTTTACTATGAAGAAGATAAAATCCGGGTTCGGTGAGTCGAACCTCCTACAGGGCTTGTAGGGGCTTGATTTATCAAGCCTTTGTCGTCGCGGGGCTGGGAGCCCCGCCTACGGGTTCAAGGGCTTTGAATTTCGTCCTGAAAAACGGACCCGGAGCAAGCACCCGTAGGATAAGATAAGACGGGCAACATTGCACGTCCAATTCGTCAAAGAAATCTCTTGACATTTATAGGTTCTAAATAGAATAGTATGGCAAATGGGATAAAAAAAGTATGGATGAATTCCTCGATAAAAAAGAACTAAAACATCTCACCATCCCTCAGATGCTCCAAAGGAGTGCTGGTCTTTTTCCTGATTCCATTGCCCTGTCTGCTTGGA
>MEWM01000143.1:3176-9472 GCA_001775355.1 candidate division Zixibacteria bacterium RBG_16_43_9
CATTCCCTGACTTACGCTGAGCTTGAAAATAAGGTCGCTCTTTTTGCCAGGGGTCTGAAAGGCTCAGGGATAACTAAAAACGACAGGGTGGGGATAGTTTCCGAGAACAGGCTTGAGTGGGGGATAGCTTATTTGGGAATTTTGAGCGCAGGAGGGATTGTTGTCCCCTTGGACCCACTGCTGAAATGCTCAGAAATGGAAGCCTTGATTCGCGATTCAGGAATGAAGGGTCTGGTTACTTCAGGTAAATTCCTGGCTGATTTAATTGAGATCAAAAAGAAGTTGCCGGGACTTGATTTTCTGGTTTGCATGGATGAGAAAAAAGAAAACGGAATATTTTCATTTTCCGAGATTCTGGAGAAAGGCAAAGTGAATAAATCAGAATTGCCTGAAGCTGTTCCAGAGGATACTGCAGTGATAATCTACACTTCTGGTACAACCGGAAAATCCAAAGGGGTGATGCTTTCTCATAAGAACATAATGTCTGACGTCTGGGGAACAAAGGAGGCTTTGAAGCTTTATCCTGAAGATAATTTTCTTTCCCTTCTTCCCCTGCATCATACCTTTGAATGCACTGCCGGGCTTTTGATACCCTTTTCCGGAGGATCCAGAGTCACCTATGCCCGCAGTTTAAAATCCAAAGAGATTTTAGAGGATGTAAAGAACAGTGGAGTCACCATTATTCTTGGAGTTCCTCTTTTGTATGAAAAGCTTTTCACCAGTTTGAGTAAGAATATCCAGAAAAAATCTCTTTTGACCAGGGCTTCGTTTAAGCTGAGTTTTGGTTTTGTAAAAACTTTTAAAAAATTATCTGGAATAAACCTGGGTAGAGCCGTTTTCAAAAGCCTGAGGGAGAAAGCCGAGCTTTCCAGTTTACGGATTTTAATCTGCGGGGCAGCTCCTCTTCCCTCTATAATACCTGAATGCTTTGACCTCTTAGGCATCAAATTCTTACAGGGGTATGGCTTGACTGAGACCTCACCGGTTCTTACTTTAAATCCATACGACAAGCTCAAATATTCATCAGTCGGGTTGCCGATTCCGGGAGTCGAAATTAAAATTTTTGAGCCGGATAAGGATGGGGTTGGTGAGATTTTAGCTAAAGGGAATATGGTGATGAAAGGGTATTATAATAACCCTGAGGAGACAGATAAAGTTTTGAAAGATGGCTGGCTTTATACTGGAGATTTAGGCTGGAAAGATAAGGAGGGGTATTTTTATATAGTAGGTCGTAAGAAGAATGTCATCGTCTCCAGCGCAGGAAAGAATATCTATCCAGAGGAAATCGAGAATCAGCTTATCCAATCCCCTTGTATCCTGGAAGCTTTAGTCTTGGGTAAAAAAGTCTCTGGTGGTGAAGAGGTAGAGGCAGTAATTGTGCCGAATCTGGAATACATTCAACAGCTTCAGGGAGACAAAATTCCAGATGAGGAAAAACTTAGGCTCTTGATGAAACAGGAAATTGAAAAATGTTGTGAGGGGATTGCGGATTACAAAAGAGTAAAGCATTTCCAGATTAGGAAAGAAGAATTCGAGAAGACCTCGACAAGGAAGATAAAAAGATTTTTGTTTAAACAGATATAGCGGTAGGATAGACTTTCAGTCTGTCCTTCTGGTGGTGTCAGGAGGTAACTCCTGACACCACGTTTAGTTTGAATCAAATATCGAGCGGTAGAGACGCATGGCCATGCGTCTCTACGTCTTTTTTAAATGTCAGACAGGAATGTCTGACCTACTCCGTAGGGGCGTTCAAATGAACGCACCTACCTTTAAATCAAACTCTTCAGCTTAAAAGTTATTTCTTTTTCCTTTTCGTCTTTTTTCAACTGTAATTTTATCTTAGTCCCGTCTTTGCCGGACAGAAGGTCTCTTAGCTGGCTCAGGGAATATTTGGTGGCCGGCTCGCCGTTTATGAAGATTATCTCTTCGCCCGGCTCTATTTTAGCCTTTTCTGCGGGATAACCGGCATAAATCCTCTGAATCAGGAATTTCCCATCCTTCCATAGTATCATCAGCCCGCTTTTATCGAATTCGTCCTTCTGGTCAAAGTAATCATTCTTCTCCAGTATCACCTTTTTATGTTCATAATCGAAGATCACCTTAAATCTCTTAAAAACCGCCCCGCCTATATTCCCTTGTGTTTTCTCACTTTTGAAGGCACCCTCTTCTGCCAAGCTTAAGCCGGTTATTGGCTCTTTAATCGTAAAATTTCCTATCTGTATCGCTTTTATTCTGGTCTGCAAGGATTTGGTCTCGCCTCCAATCCCTGCTCCCCCAAAAGCCTCAATGGCATCAGGATATCTTTTCAAAAATCCGTTTTCCTTTACAAAAGGTGCATGCAGGTCCAGACTTTTTCTGGAGCCGGTATCTAAATTAAATATCCCTTCATATTTTCCATCTATAATCGCCTTGATATGTGGGGTATTGCCATAAAGGTCTATCTCTAAGATTTCGCCTTTTCCAGAATAATTGAAAACTTTCGGGTCATAAAAAGTTATAATATTTTTCTGGTAATCTATCTCAAAGACAAACCGGCTCAAAAAATCATAACCTAAAATCCCGTCCATCTCCCTGCCTTCATAAATATTCATCGGGCTTAAATTCAAACTGACGATTTTCTGCCGGGACATCTTAAGGTCACCTAACTGCAGAGACTGGAGCTCTAAAATCCCGGCATCCTCAGATCCGCCTACACCTTTGGCTTCAAATTTACCGGTAATCTCCAGGCCTATACTTTTGGCAAAGGTCAAATCGATACAGGAAGCACCAGCACCGGTATCCAGGAGAAAATAGGCTGGATATGTGCCGTTGACCAGGACCTTTATATAAATGTGGTTGTTGGCTAATTCAAAGGGAACAGTGGTTTTTCCGTCTGGAGTGGAGAACGCATAATCTTTGACCTTCTCCTGTGGCATCTGGAAAATTGAAGGGTCCACTTCTAGATTGAATTTGACCTCAGTAGCAACAACATCCACATCGTATTGGGGCTTACCTGTGGTGGCATGCGAATGAAACGGTATTTTTACCCCCTGGAACTCACGATAGTCCGTGAGGTAAGTAGTAGCCACATCTATATCCATCTTCTGCTGGTATTTGTCCAGAAGGTAAGTCTCTTTATTGATGAAAAGCTTGCGCGGTTCGCCTCCTTCTGGTTTTATCTGTACAACATAATATTGTCCCAGACTGTCCTTTTCGTCACCTAAGTAAGTCAGGTCCCTTTTATATTCATCCGGGAAAAAATAGAGGAAATTTCCGAAATAGTTCTCAGTCCAGGCAAAAGACTTCTCAATTTTCTCCAATTCCCTTATTTTTCCGTTCTGGTCTTTGGTCCAGTAGATGTTTCCATCTGTGCCGGTGCTTACCTTAAGAATCTTGAAGTCCACATCCTGACGGGAGAGAGTAGGAAACTCTGAGTAAGAAGTAAACTCCCCCTGCAGCCCACTTGTACTGATGGTCCCTTTGACATAGGTCGTTTTTATTTTCAGAAGGTTCTCCTTCCCGCCCATCGCCTGAAGATGCCTGGTGAGTATCTCCTCAGCCGGCATTACCTGACTGAAAGCACACAGTATAAGAGCCAGCAGGATAGTCAGAGATAAACTTATCCTTTTTCTCATAACGACTCCTGGTTTAAGGTTGAGAGAATAATACTATAAAAACTACGCCGGGAAAAGCAAAAAAGTTCCAGAAATGTTTTTCGTAGGGACAGAACAGTGTTCTGTCCAATTAGAGCAGGGAGCGCGACTACTGCCCGTGCCAGAATTGTCATTCTGAGCCCAAAGGGCGAAGAATCTGTTAAATTTGCCCCCAAGGAAGATTCTTCGGTCGTCCATCTGGACTCCCTCAGAATGACAGCTTTCGATATTTCCATTGACAAAAAAACAAAAAAGTCTAATTTATATCCGTATATTCGAATATATGAATATATTCGGGAGAGTCATGCAGAGACAAATTAAGATGATTAAAGCTTTGGGGGATGAGACCCGGCTTCGGATTTTGAAACTCCTCTTAAAAAGGGAACTCTGCGTTTGTGAGTTAGAAGCGGCGCTGAGCCTTCCCCAGTCCAGAGTCTCCAGACATCTTACGGTTCTCCGTTCATTAGGTCTGGTAGAGGATAGAAGAGAGGGCACCTGGATTTTTTACTCCTTATTTAAATCCCAAAATGATTTTGAAAAATCGGTAATTCAAATAATAAGAAATTCTCTATCCGATAGTGAACTGGTAAATCAGGATGAGAAAAGATTAAAAAGAAAACTTTCTCAAGTTTATGCCTACAAATGCAAGTAAATCCAATTAAAAAACAGGAGTCATCAAATGAGTCAAATCTGTGGCCGCCCTACAGGCGTTCTGAACTCATCCCCTGCCCCTTCTCTTAAAAAGAGAAGGGGGCAAAACTCCCTCTCTTTTTAAGAGAGGGAGTCAGGGTGAGTTACTTAATTGCAAGCTAAGGTCCGAGAAACGGATACTAACGACTTGCGGCTACCCTCTTCGCTAATAGGCTTGAGGGCACATGAATCATATATAAAACGTGAGCATCTAATTTATGAAAGAGAAAGGTAAAAAACTTTCCTTCCTGGACAGGTTTTTGACTCTCTGGATTTTTTCGGCAATGGCGCTGGGCGTGGGGATAGGCTATTTTGCACCGGATATAACTAAATTCATTGCCGGTTTACAGGTAGGAACTACCTCTATTCCCATAGCCATCGGTCTGATTTTGATGATGTATCCGCCACTGGCAAAGGTGAGATATGAGGAGCTGGGCAAGGTCTTCAAAGATATTAAAGTAGTGACTTTATCACTTATCCAGAACTGGGTCATAGGTCCGATTCTGATGTTTTTTCTGGCCATCCTTTTTTTGCGCAATCAGCCTCATCTGATGTATGGAGTTATCCTCATCGGGCTGGCACGCTGCATCGCGATGGTGATCGTATGGAATCAACTGGCTGGAGGGGATACAGAGTATGCTGCAGCCCTGGTTGGTTTGAACTCACTTTTTCAGGTCTTTTTCTATTCTATTTATGCTTACCTTTTCATAACCATTCTTCCCAAATTGTTTGGAATGGCAGAGGGAATCACGGTAAGTGTGACCATAGGGCAGATTGCCAGAAGCGTGTTTGTCTACCTGGGTGTACCTTTCATCGCGGGGATAATCACCCGCTTTGCCCTGATAAAAGCCAAGAACAAAAGCTGGTACGAAGAAAAATTTATCCCTAAAATCTCTCCTGTAACCCTGATTGCCCTGCTCTTCACCATTATCGTTATGTTCTCCCTTAAAGGAAATTATATTGTTCAGCTTCCTTTAGATGTGATCAAAGTGGCTATCCCCCTGGTCATTTACTTCCTGCTTATGTTCTTCGTCAGTTTCTATATGTCTTACAAACTTGGGGTCAATTATCCAAAGACGACAACTCTTTCCTTCACTGCCGCCAGCAATAATTTTGAATTAGCCATTGCGGTGGCAGTCGCGGTTTTCGGCATAAACTCTGAAGAGGCTTTCGCCACCGTGATTGGACCTCTGTTAGAAGTGCCTGTTCTGATAAGTCTGGTAAATGTAGCTTTGCGGTTTAGGAAAAAATACTTTAAAGAAGAAGAGTCCATTACTTAGAAAATGAAATCAAAGATTCTGTTCGTTTGCATAGAGAACTCCTGCCGGAGCCAGATGGCAGAGGGGTTTGCTAAATTTTATGGGAAGGATAAGATAGAAGCTTTCAGCGCAGGCTCAAATCCTTCAGGAAAAGTTAATGAATTGGCAATTGAGGTGATGAAAGAAAAAGGGATTAATATTTCTGGACAAGAATCCAAAGGATTTAAGGACCTGCCCTATGAAAGCTTCGACTTTGTGATAACTATGGGATGCGGAGACGTATGTCCTTTTGTGCCAGCCAAACAGAGGATTGAGTGGCAGATAGAAGACCCCAAGGGGGAATCTAAAGAGAAGTATAGGGAGGTTAGGGATAAGATAGAAGAGAAGATTAAAAAATTTTTGAAGAAAACCGATTCTTGAAGAAAAGATCCTAACGGCTTGACGATAACCCGCGCCGAGGCGAGCGTTCTTTGCGAGCCGAGGGAACCGCTGCAGGCGCGCCAGCGCCGAAGCGGCGGCGGGTTCATCGTCGTGTTAGGCATAACGGTTGCTTAGGGTCACGATGCTTTGGGCGGCTGACTGGTCGTCCAAATATCGCGATGGAGCTTCCACATGCCGCCGTCATTCTTCCAGACAACGATGTACTTACCACTGTCGGCGAGGGAGCCACCTGCGACGAGCAGCCTGTATTGACCCACTTCAATAGCGGTATCGC
>MEWM01000144.1:0-1598 GCA_001775355.1 candidate division Zixibacteria bacterium RBG_16_43_9
CTCCACTCTCGCCCGAGAAGATCTTCTTAGGCTCAGATCTGTATCTTAAAGCTTCTACAGCTGAGGGGAAATCTATTCATGTCAAGGGTATCCTTGTCCAGCTAACCCAAGCTGAATCTGAAGGTTCTCCTTTATTCGAATACTCCGAGAGAAAACTTGATTTTGTGTTGCCTGACAATGGCAAAATGACCCTTCTTATAGGAAAAGATAAGAGCGGCAAGCAGGTTTTTCTGGATATCTCAATCAAGACAAAAGGTGAGCTGGTCTATAAAGAAAAGATAACTCGCCATGTAACTTTTAATACTGAATATTATCTTAATAATCTGGACACCAGAAAAAATGAAATACAGAACATAGGTTGCATCTTAGGGCTGGGTGTAGGCACTGAAGGAGAGAAAGTGACTTGCTTTAACCAGAAAGTCTATAAGCTTCAGGGAACCGACTCACTTTTGTATATTTCCGCCTATGAGGTTAAAGATGCAGCCTCAGATGGCAAAGACCAGATAAAATTCCAGCTTGAAGTAAGTCACGTATATGCAATAAATCCGATTATGGATGGCTCTCACCCTGAGGAGTTAAAATCTGATAAAACTACGGTTATCTTATTCAGTAAAGAGATAACCACTACAATAGGAGGAAGGACTGAAATTGAAATCCCTCAGGATAAAGGAAGTCTTTTGCCCTTTAAATCCAAAGAAACTATCGTCTTGGTAAATTCAGTTAAAGAAGTCAAAGAATAACCAGGCTAACTGAGACTTCACTTGAAATCTACTTAATCTTCTTTAAATACGGATGTGAATTCTCGTTAATGCCAATCACCTTAGCATTTCTTATATCGTGAGCCAAGACCACAGAGGGACGTGCATCTGCCAGGCCGAATCCTCTGCCTGCCAGGGTCTCCCGATAAACGATAGTGTGCAGATCGGTGAACCCTTCGGAGAATTCGACTTCCTGCCCGTCGATAGTGATCGAGCGGAATGTTGCTTTGCCTTTGCTTTTACATTCCTCTGGCAGATCGCTTTTCTCGATTGACAAAAACCATTTCACCCTGGCATTTTCAAGCTCCATATAGCCTGCAGTTCTGGTTGGTGTGGCAAGATGAACCTCAAAACCTTCTACTTTTCCAAATAGCCAGAGCAAAAGGTCAAAGAAATGAATCCCGATATTTGTGGCTAAGCCGCCGGATTTCTCGATCTGCCCTTTCCAGGATACCAGGTACCAAAGACCACGGGAAGTAATATATGTGAGGATAATCTCTTTTTTGAAACTTGACTTTTCTTTTTGTAATTTCTCTTTAAGTGCAATCAGAGAAGGATGAACCCGCAACTGCAGAACCGTGAAAATCTTTTTTCCGCTCTCCTTTTCTAATTCCTGCAGAGCATCGATATTCCAGGGGTTCAACACAACCGGTTTTTCGCAGATGGCATCTGCACCGACTCGTAGAGCAAAACGGCAGTGAGCATCGTGCAGATAATTAGGAGAGCAGATGCTGACGTAATGCACCCGCTGGTCTTCACCCTGCCGGCGAAGCTTTTCAATATGCCGGTCAAACCTCTCGAATTCGGTGAAGAAACGCACGTCTTCAAAATAGCTATCTA
>MEWM01000144.1:1606-1851 GCA_001775355.1 candidate division Zixibacteria bacterium RBG_16_43_9
ACCGAATCATGCGGATCAACTGCTGCGACCAATCTGTTGCCTGTTTCCTTTATCGCCTTAAGATGCCTCGGCGCTACATACCCTGCTACTCCGGTAATTGCGAAATTTTTGGACATTGTCTTTCCCCGATTATATCTCTTTTATTTATCGACTAAATTACCCTTCATCTTACTTTTCGACAGAGATAATAAACGCCTGGCGAACCAGATTGTCAAATGGAAAAGCTACTGTTTCTGTCATTCTGA
>MEWM01000144.1:1864-1993 GCA_001775355.1 candidate division Zixibacteria bacterium RBG_16_43_9
TCCACAGCGAAAGAATGAGATTCTTCGTTCCGCCTCCGTCGGAACTCAGAATGAAACAGGGTGCTTTTCCACATTCCGAGAAGACTGCCCCGCGTTGCGGGCAACGTGGGGCTAACGCTTGGTAGGTCA
>MEWM01000144.1:2124-8925 GCA_001775355.1 candidate division Zixibacteria bacterium RBG_16_43_9
ATGAATCACAAAAAAGTTGTTCTGACAGCTTTAATTTTGCTTCTGTGCACTACTCTTTCGAACGCCCAGGAACTTAAATCTTATCCCTGCCACACTTATTCTATCGTTGCACGAGATAGTGTAACCGGTGAGATGGGGGTTGCGGTCCAATCTCATTATTTCTCAGTAGGACCAGTTGTCCCCTGGGCTGAGGCAGGAGTGGGTGCGGTGGCAACCCAGTCTTTAGTGGATGTAACCTACGGTCCTTTAGGATTAGATTTGATGAGGGCTGGCAGAACTGCCCAGGATGCCCTGAAAGCTCTGCTTGCCGGAGATAAGAATAATGCCGTTCGCCAGGTGGCAATGATTGATGCGTCTGGAAACGTGGCAGCTCATACCGGTGATAAATGCATTCCAGCTGCTGGGCATATTGTTGGAAAAAACTATTCAGTTCAAGCCAACCTGATGCTGGATGACAAAGTCTGGCCTGCTATGGCTAAAGCCTTTGAGAATACCAAAGGGAGTTTAACTGAAAGGATGCTTGCAGCCTTAGATGCTGCTCAGGCAGAAGGCGGAGACATAAGAGGAAAGCAGTCTGCGGCGATTTTGATCGTCAAAGGAAAATCGACTGGGAAGCCCTGGCAGGACAAGGTCCTGGATTTAAGAGTGGAGGATAATCCTGAGCCTTTAAAGGAGCTAAGAAGGTTGGTAAAGATAGCAGAAGCATATCATCATTCAGACTTGGGTGACCTGGCTCTGGAAAAGAAAGACCTTAAGACTGCGTTGAAAGAATATGCTGAGGCAAAAAGATTATATCCGGAAAGTATCGAGCTTAAATTCTGGGAAGCAACTGCTCTGGTAAACAACGGGCGAGTAAAAGAATCTCTCCCCATTTTTAAGGAAATCTTTGAAAAAGAGCCGATCTGGAAAGAGTTAGTCAAAAGGCTGCCGCAGGTGGATATGCTGCCAAAGGATGAGAAAGTGATCAAGAAGATTCTGGATGTGACAAAATGAGCTGGTAGCTTGTAGCTTTTAAAAATAAAAAAGGATTGAGAATATGAGAAATCTGTTTCAATTTTTCATAATTTTAATTTTCCTTGTAATCCTAAACTCAAATTCACCTGCTCAGATCAATAGAACCTGGTATGTGGATGACCTAAAAGACAAGAAGATCGGAATCGGGTCAAAGCAGGAGCCGCTCAGGGATTTGCAGTATTCCTTTGATCAAGCAAAAGATGGGGATACCATTTTTATCTTCCCGGGAACTTATGAGGCAAAACCTGAGGAATACGTTGAAGATTTATGCGGCAACTGTCAGGACCATAAGACAAGAGTGAATGCTACAAGAGGTTTTTTAATTCAGAACAAAGGTTTGAACATAATCGGCAGTGGAAAAGATGCAACCACTCTGGTCACTAAAGCTGGATATGGAGTTTTATTTGAAAATAGCCGAAATTCCCTTATCACCAGGCTTAAGATAACCGGAGGAAAAAGAGACGTTGATGGGAATGCCACCGATGCTGGGATTGTTACTAAATTCAGCACTGTTACAGTTGAATACGTGGAGATATCAGATAACATTCATCGACTCGAGAATGTTGTGGTCGGGATAGGCGGCGTATTCGGTAGAGAGAATTCGGAAATATATATTTTGAATAACCGGATTCAGAACAACGGCTGGGATGGTGTGGCATTATATCGGGGAGCAACTGCCTATATTGCAGATAATGTTATTTGCGACGGACGAGGCGCCGGAATCGGGATAACCTGGGATGCTGTAGCGACAGTTTATCGAAATGAAATCTCCGGCTACTGGAAGGGAATCGGAACTTTCGGCAACTCAAGGGCAGTGGTGAGAAACAATCTGGTGCACGAAAATCTGGGCTGGGGAATTATTGCTACTGGAACCTCGTATATGGATGCTTCGAATAATATCATCACCAGAAACGGTAACTGCGGATTTGCAGTCTGGAGCGCAGAATGCAAAGGGGTCTGCACGAACAACATCATCACCGAAAACGGCTGGAGAAAAGAATGGGTCTGCCCCTGCGTTGGAGTCTGGGCAACAGATATAAATCCAAACTTTCCAGTAACCTACAATGACGTCTGGAATAACAGCGCGGGTAATTACAAAGATATGCCAGACCAGACAGAGCAAAACGGAAATTTATCAGTTGATCCACTTTTCCAGAGTCAGTCAGATTTCCATTTAAAACCCGGTTCTCCCTTGATAGACAAAGGCAATCCTCTTTTAACTGACCCGGATGGTAGCATAAGCGACCCCGGATTGTATGGAGGTCCTAGTGCACGCAGATAATTACCGTTCAGGTGGGGGCGTATTTCAATGCACCCCACTTGCTCTCCGTTGGTCTCCTGACCAACGGAGTATCTTTGTTGGTGAGGACACCAACAAAGAGCTTTAAATGTCGAATTCGTAGGGGCTTGATTTATCAAGCCCTTTAATTTCATATCTATGACCTCCCTAAAACTAAAAAAATCCAAATGGCGCTATATCTTTTTAGGTTTGCTTTTAATTTTTGTTCTTATATTTCTTATGGAATATCTTACCCTGCCAGATGTAAAATATCTTCAAAAAGAAAATCCTGAGACCACTTCCTTAATCCAGATAAGGGACAAAGAATATGAAAAAGAAGGCAAAAAGCCCAGGGAATATCGCATCTGGGTGCCTTATAGCCAGGTTTCTCTGTATCTAAAAAAAGCTATTTTAGTAGGTGAGGATGTAAATTTCTTCACTCACAGCGGAATAGATTTACAGGAGATGAAAGAATCTTTAAAAATAGACTGGAAAAAGAAAAAGTTTTCCAGAGGTGCATCTACCATCACCCAGCAGCTGGCTAAAAACCTGTTCCTTTCACCTTCAAAAAATCTCCTGAGAAAATTGAAGGAAATCTTAATCGCCTTCCGTCTGGAAAAGGCTTTAAGCAAAAGAAGGATCTTTGAACTTTATTTGAATTTAGTCGAATGGGGAGACGGAATCTACGGCTGTGAGGTGGCTTCCAGATACTATTTTGGAAAATCATCATCAGACCTTACGCCGGATGAGGCAATCCGCCTGGCAACCTCTTTACCTTTTCCCCGGAAATACCCGCCTACCTCAGATGCCCGAAGATTTGAAAGAAGAAGAAAGATAATCTTAAACCGGATGCTAAAATACGGATTCTTAACCTTAGAGGAATATGAAGCACCTTTGAATCCGCAAGTCGAGGAACCCAAAGATTCAGTTTGACCAATCGTAGCGCGACCCTTCCTTCTACACTTCTCAGGACGGTGACAGTTCGATTTCTCTCACTGTCCCTGAGCAAGGTCGAAGGGAGTTTATCGAACCGTGTGGCCGTCCGTTGTTTTTCAATCGGACAGGGACAAGCCCTGTCCCTACAAGCTACTACAAGCTACAAGCTGAAATGTCAACCTTCAGGTTGACCAATGGTAAAGCTAAAGCTTTACACTCCAGTGCATCCCGCCTAAGGCGGGATGCACTCCAGAATGAATAAACCATTGACAAAAAAGGGCTAAAAAACTATTTTAGTGGAAACATTGAATTTTATAATAACCTTCAGGAGAAAAGATGCGTTCTTTAAGGGTAGGGATGGCGCAGACAAACTGCACAGTTGGTGATTTACAAGGGAATACTAACAAAATAATCCAATACCTGGACAAAGCCAAGAAGATGGGGGTGGAGCTGGTATGCTTTCCGGAGCTTTCCATTACCGGCTATCCGCCTGAGGACTTGCTGCTCAAACCACAATTCATCGAAGACAATATCAAAGCTTTAAAGAAGATAATCCCGAAGACTGGCGGTCTGACTGTGATTGTCGGATTTGTGGATAAAAACGGAGAGGTGTACAATGCGGCAGCCGTAATTCACAATAAAAAACTGGTGGATGTTTATTATAAAAGCAACCTGCCCAATTACGGTGTGTTTGACGAATATCGCTATTTCCAGCCAGGGGAGAAATTCTCTGTTTATCAGATAGGCGATTTTGTCTTTGGGGTTAATGTCTGCGAGGATATCTGGTATCCAGAAGGCCCGGCAAAAGCTCAGGCTTTAATCGGCGAAGCTGAACTGATAGTGAATATCAACGCTTCACCTTATCATATGGATAAGTGGAAAGAAAGAGAGAAGATGCTTTCCACCCGGGCGAGCGATAACCGGGTTTTCATTTTGTATAATAACCTGGTTGGCGGACAGGATGAGCTGGTCTTTGATGGAATGGGGATGATCTTTGACCCTGAAGGTAAAACTTTATACCGTGGCAAACAGTTTGAAGAGGATTTCATAATAGCAGACCTGGACTTAGATGAGGTCTTCAGGGCAAGGCTGCATGACCCCAAGTGGAGAACTGAAAAAGAGAAACTCAAATCTGAAATCGTCAACAGAATAATCGTCACAAAAAGAATTCTTAAGAGAAGAAAACCAAAGATAAAAAGGATAAATCCAGAACCCTTGTCACCTCTGGCTGAAGTCTATAAGGCTCTGGTCCTGGGGACTAAAGATTATCTGAGTAAAAACGGATTTAGGAAGGCGGTTTTAGGTTTAAGCGGGGGAATAGACTCTGCCCTGGTAGCAGTAATTGCCAAAGATGCCTTAGGTAAAGAAAATGTTATTTCTGTTTTTATGCCATCTGAGTTTACCTCAAAAAGAAGTTTCGAGGATGCTAAAAAATTAGCCCGGAATTTAGGGACCAAGCTTATCAGTCTTCCTATCCAGAAAATTCTGGAGACCTATATCTTGACTTTGTCTTCAGAGTTTAAAGGTAGAAAGCCGGACGTAACTGAGGAAAACCTCCAGGCAAGGATAAGAGGGAATCTTCTAATGGCTCTTTCTAACAAATTCGGCTGGCTAGTATTGACTACCGGCAATAAAAGCGAATTAGCTGCAGGATATTCTACTCTGTATGGAGACATGGTTGGCGGCTTCGTCGTTCTGAAAGATATTCCCAAGACTTTAGTTTATAAGTTAGCCCGATATAGAAATTCTCTGGAGAAAAAAGAGCTTATCCCTGAAGATATTTTGAAAAGAGAGCCTACAGCCGAGCTTAAGCCCGGGCAAAAGGATACTGACACTCTTCCTCCTTATCCGATTTTAGACCCGATTTTGAAGTATTACGTGGAGGAAGATAAGGGGTTCAAAGAGATAAAGGATTTGGGTTTTGATAAGAAAACCATAATCAAGGTCATGCAGATGGTGGACAGGAGCGAATACAAAAGAAGACAGGCGCCCCCGGGCATAAAGATTACTGCCAGAGCCTTTGGAAAAGATCGCAGATTACCAATCACCAATAAATATAAAGAGTTCTAAGATGTCTGAGAAGTTAAGGCCGATTTTAGAGATAGCAGAAGATCTCGGTTTAAAAGAGGATGAGCTGGAGCTGGACGGTAAGTATATTGCCAAAGTGTCTTTCAAGGTTCTGGAAAGATTAAAAGCCAGAAAGACAGGTAAATACATTTTCGTCACAGCTATCACCCCTACCCCGGCCGGAGAGGGGAAAACAGTTACTGCCATAGGTCTTTCTCAGGCTTTAAATAAAATCGGTAAAAAAACTATCTGCACTTTAAGGCAGCCATCTATGGGACCGTTATTTGGACTTAAAGGAGGTGCAACTGGAGGAGGAAAAGCTCAGGTTCTTCCCAAAGAAGAGATAAATCTTCACTTTACTGGTGATTTTCATGCGGTCGGATATGCGCATAACCTCCTCTCCGCTATTCTGGACACTCATCTGCAAAAGGGGAACAAATTGTGCCTGGATATATCTGAGATTTTCTGGCCCAGGGTTGTGGATATAAATGACCGGGCTTTAAGGCATATCATCATTGGCTTAGGCGGTAAAGCTGATGGAATTCCCAGAGAATCTTATTTTGACATAACCCCTGCCAGTGAGGTTATGTCGATCCTGTCCTTGTCAGTTGATCTGGAGGATTTGAAAAAAAGGCTTTCCAGGATAACTGTGGGAATAGACCAGAATAAGAAAATGATAACTGCAGAGGATTTAAAATCTTCTGGCGCTATGGCTGTACTCTTGAAAAAAGCTTTTAACCCCAATTTAGTTCAGACCACAGAAGGAACCCCTGCTTTTATCCATACAGGACCTTTTGCCAATATCTCCCACGGAAATTCCTCAGTTATAGCTGACCTTATATCTTTAAAGCTTTCAGACTACGTGGTGACCGAGTCAGGTTTTGGTGCTGACTGCGGAGCAGAAAAGTTAATGGACATAAAATGCCGCGAAAGTGGCCTTACTCCTGATTTAGCAGTTTTAGTTGCGACGGTCAAGAGCCTGATGATGCACGGGATAGGCATCTATGATAAGAAAGCAGTTGATCAGGAGAACCTCGAAATACTGGAAAAAGGGTGCGGGAATTTGCAGAAACATATACAGAATCTTAAACTTTTCGGCCTTCCGGTTTTGGTGGCTATAAACCGTTTTCCTGAGGACAGCGAAGCCGAGCTTTCGCTTTTAAAGGAAAAATCGATCCAGGCAGGAGCAGATGACGTAGCAGTGGCAGAGATATTTGACAAAGGCGGAGAGGGCGGAACAGAATTAGCTGAAAAGGCTGTAAAATTATGCCAAAGAGGGTGCTGTTTTAATTTCCTGTACGAAGGTGGAGGGATAAAGGAAAAAATTGAAACCATCGCCAAAAAGATTTACGGAGCAGGCGAGGTGCTCTATTTCCCCTTAGCTGAGAAAAAGATCGACCTTTTCAAATCCTGGAGATTAGATTTTTTACCTATGTGCATAGCCAAGACCCCTTACTCTTTTTCGCACGATCCCAAGCTCAAAGGAAGACCTGAAAATTTTCGTC
>MEWM01000145.1:0-9137 GCA_001775355.1 candidate division Zixibacteria bacterium RBG_16_43_9
ATAGCCATTCAGGTGAGTGAGGGTCTAAATGCCGCTCACCGGAAAGGGATAGTTCACCGGGATATAAAGTCAGACAATATTATGGTCACCCAGGATGGCCAGGTAAAGATAATGGACTTTGGCTTAGCCAGGCTTGAGGGAGTGGACCACTTGACTGAAACCGGATCGACTTTAGGAACTGCTGCCTATATGTCACCAGAACAAGCGCAGGGAGAAGAGGTTGACCAGAGAAGCGATATCTTCTCTTTTGGGGTGGTGCTCTACGAGCTGTTGACCGGGAGACTCCCGTTCAGAGGGGAGCACATTCCGGCCATAATTTATTCGATCTTGAATGAGAATCCCGAGCCAGTTGCCAGGTACAAGATTAATGTCCCTGAAGGATTACAGAGAATTGTTGACAAAGCCCTGGCAAAGGATAGAGAGGAAAGATACCAGCATATAGATGATCTCTTAGCGGACTTAAGACATGAGAAGAAGAGTCTGGACTATGCCAAGACTACTCAAATTCCTTTGCAGGCAGTCGCACTTGGGCACAGAAGCAAACTGCTTCCTTTCATAATTCCGACCTCAGTCGTTTTCATCCTGGCTTTACTTTTCCTGATTTTCAAACCGTTCAAACTTGAGATAGTCCCCGAAGAAAAGGCAATGGCTAAAGAAAACTCCTTGGCAGTAATGTACTTCGAAAATCTGGCAGACAGAGAGGACAAAGAAAGATTAGGAGAGATCGTAGCGAATCTGTTGATAACTGGCCTTTCGGAATCTCAATATATGAGTGTGGTCTCCAGCCAGAGGCTATACGATATTTTAAAATTGCTGGGTAAAGAAGGCACCAAGGTCATTGATCGGAACGTCGCCACGGAAGTGGCTACAAAGGCAGGTGCCAAATGGATGCTCTTAGGGAGCATTCTGCAGGAAGAACCTCAAATCATTTTGACCTCACAACTGGTGGAGGTTAAGAGCGGAAGAGTACTTTCCTCTCAGCGGGTAAGCGGTGAACCAGGGGAAAAGATATTTCCATTAGTAGACCGACTAACAGCAGAATTGAAAAAAGGACTTTCGCTCCCGGCTGAGGCAACCACGGAGCCAGCTCGATCAGTTGCGGATGTCACCACTCATTCTCAGGAAGCATACCGCTACTATCTGGAGGGAGTGGATAATATTTATAAGTTATACAACATGGAAGCAAAGAGAAGCTTCAAAAAAGCTTTGGAGTTCGATTCAACCTTCGCCATGGCGTATCTCAGGCTGGCGCAAATTGAGAGTGGCGAGGAACAAAAGAAGCTAATAGTCAAAGCAGCGAAATATTCAGATAAAGTCAGCCAGAAGGAAAAACTTTACATAAAAGTTTTCGAGGCTGGCATCTCAAGTAATCAAACCCAGGCGATTAAAGAATTAGAGAAGATAGTGGAGCGTTATCCTGAGGAGAAAGAGGCATTATTTATGTTGGGTTCATTCAATCAGATCAGACTTAGACGACCTGAAGAAGCTGTTCGTTATCTGAATAAGGCGATTGAGATAGACCCTCTCTACAAAATGGCCTATAACTTACTTGCCTATACCTACAACGACATGGGCGATTTCGAGAAATCTATCTGGGCTATAAACAAATATATATCCTTAGCTCCCGACGAAGCCAACCCTTACGATACGAGAGCTGATCTGTACGCTTACAACGGCAAGATCGACCAGGCTATAGAATCTTACAAAAAAGCCTTAGAGATAAAACCGGACTTCTATGCATCCCTAATGAAGTTGGGAAATATGTATCTCTTTAAAAGAGCCTACCCTCAAGCTGAGAGCTGTTATAAAGTGCTCTCTTCCAGCGGTGAAAAAGATATTCGCTCCGGAGGGAGGACTTTATTGGCTCTGGTTCCTTTGTATCAGGGCAAGTTCGAAAGTGCGCTTGAGGTTTTAGACGATGGTACTGCCGCAGATAGGATGGAACAGGCTGAAGGAGAGCAAAATGCGAGTAAGCATAACCTGAAAGCACTAATCTACTATGAAAAGAAAAAGCTGGATTTAGCTTTAAAAGAAATTGAGATTAGCGGGCAAATTCAGACAAAGGTCACGCCTGAAAACCCCGTGAAAATGCGGGAGTGGAATGCTATTCTTCTGGCAGAGAGCGGAAAAATTAAAGAAGCTGAAGAGGTGCTCAGGAGCTTAAAAAAAGATCTTGAGGAGAAGAATAAAGCTTGGATAGATGTCTACTGGCGGGCCTTAGGCACTGTTGAGTTAATCAAAGGGAATCCAAAAGATGCGGTGACTTATTTGGAAAAGGGGATTCGGGAGGCTAGGTTACCCCTCTTTGAGGCAAGATATTTTCTTGGCAGAGCTTATTTAGAGTCAGGTAGATTAGGTGAGGCAGTAGCCGAATTAGAGAAAGCTCTCTCCAGATATGATGAGAACAGAGCAAGTTTTGCCATCTGGTCGGTAAAAGCTGTATATCTTCTGGGATTAGCTTACGAGAAATCAGGCTGGAATAATAAAGCCATCGCGCAATATGAAGAGTTCCTTGACATCTGGAAGAATGCTGATCCGGGGAGACCGGAAATTACAGATGCCAAAGAGAGGCTGAGGAAGTTAAAGGCAAGCAGTTAAAAGTAGACAGTAGGCAGTAGACAGTAGACAGGGGTAGGGGCGACCCGGCGGGTCGCCCCTTTTTGTAGGGACAGAACAGTGTTCTGTCCCTACGATGGTGTAGGATCTAAACTTGTCTTCATCCTTAAATTTAATTGACAAATAAATTTTAGTTCCACTATATTAAGTTTTGGGAAAAGGTAATTACAGATTGTGATGGCTGTAAGGGTAATTCATGTCCATTTGGATCCATCTGGAAATTGCCCCTACAAAAAAAACGAGTGAGAGAGATTTGAACGAGATCGAGAAAAAAAGAAACCAGGAGAAGGTAAGGGTAGCTCTCAGCTCCCTTTTAGCTGCCGTTTTCCTGACCCTTACCAAACTGGTGGTTGGGATTATCACTCAAAGCCTGGGGATAATCTCTGAGGCGGCTCACTCTGGCTTAGACATGGTGGCCGCGGCAATGACTTATTTTACGGTAAAGCGATCTGACAAACCTGCGGATGCGGAACATCATTACGGGCACGGCAAATTTGAAAATTTCTCAGCCCTGCTGGAGGCGATTTTACTCCTTATAACCTGCGCCTGGATAATCATCGAAAGCATCAAACGTTTTTTCAAACCAGTTGAGATCAAGGTCATCCCCATAAGCTTTGTGGTGCTCGTTATTGCAATTGTGGTTGACTTCTCCAGATCCAGAGCTCTCGCTAAAATGGCTAAAAAGCATCAAAGCCAGGCACTGGAAGCAGATGCCCTGCATTTTCAGAGCGATATCTTTAGTTCCTTGGTTGTGATCTTAGGGCTTGTTTTTGTTAAGTTTGGCTTACCGGTAGCTGACCCGCTTGCAGCTCTGGGTGTGGCTTTATTGGTCCTGCGTGCTTCCTGGAAATTGGGTAAGAGAACGGTAGATGTGCTCTTAGATCGAGCACCAGAAGGGTTAGACCAGAAAATCAAGGAAATGATTCAAGCAATTCCCCAGGTCAGTTCTATCTCCAGACTTCGGCTGAGAAGAGCAGGTAATCACTATTTTCTGGATATGAACGTAATGCTGGAAAAGGACAGCTCTTTAGAAAAAGCTCACCAGGTTACCACTCTGATAGAAGATAAAATTTCTGAGTTGCTGCCGAATTCCGACGTGGTGGTACACACAGAACCGGAAGAGGGAGCAGGATTCCTGGAAGATAAGGCTGATCTCCTGAGGGATGGAGAAGAGGAAAAAAAGATTGTGTATGAGATACTGAATCAGCACTTCGCCAACTTCGTGGAATTTCATGATTTGACTCTCAGGAGGATCAGGGGCTCCAGACTGATCAGCCTTCATCTGGTCGTGCCAGGGGACATAAAGATCGAAGATGCTCATAAACTCTGCGACCATCTGGAAAATGATATCAAAGAAAGGCTGGGTTCATCAGAAATCTCAATTCATATCGAGCCTTGCGAAGGTGAATGTAAAACCTGTGAGCAGGAATGCAAATCCAAAGAGTCAGGAAAAATGGAGAAAAAAGATGATGACTAAATTCAAAGGCAAAGCCTGGGTGGCAGGAGATGACATCGACACAGATCAGATCTATCATGGGCAGTATCTCCCTCTGACTGATCCGAAGGAGATGAAAAAACATGCGATGGAGTTTGTGCCGGGTTTCGAGAAATTCAGCCAGGAAGTCAGACCCGGAGATATAATCGTTGCTGGCAAGAACTTCGGCACCGGATCGTCCAGGGAACATGCGGTTGTCTGCCTAAAGGAAAATGGAGTGAGTTGTGTGGTCGCAGATTCCTTTGCCCGGATTTTTTACCGGAATGCCATAAATTTAGGATTTCCTCTTTTAGAATGTCCCGGCATATCCACGAGCGTTAAGACCGGTGACATTCTCGAAATAGATACCCTCTCCGGTGAAGTCAAGAATCTATCCTCAGGTAAAAGCATAACCGGTCATCCTCTTTCCGGATTGGAATTAGAGATAACTGAAAAGGGAGGTCTGCTTAATTATTTAAGAGAAGAGAATATACGTAAGACGTGAGACGTAAGAAGGGAGACGAAAAAAAGAAAATCGAGTGATGCAGAGAAGAGCCCAGCAAAATTTGGAATACTGAATAAAAACCGGTAGGTCAGACATTCCTGTCTGACATATCTGGCATAATAGAACAGACAAGAATGTCTGTTCTACCAGCCTCAGAGTTACGTAGTCGCGTAGGGGTGGAGCTTGTCTCCACCCAATTCTCCCAGGCGTCCAATTGGACGCCCCTACGCTAAATGAGAATAGATATTGAGAAAGGTAAAAAAGGTTTTCGATGGTGCTGAAAAAAGGAGATATTGTTGAAGTTTCAGTCACGGATTTAGCCTATGGTGGTAAAGGGGTGGGCAAATTGAATGGGTTGGTAGTTCTGGTAAGAGGGGGTCTTCCCGGAGATACTCTTAAAGTCAAAATCGAAAAGAAAAAGAAAAACTTCGCCGAAGGGTCTGTAGTTGAGGTTTTGAAAGCCTCAGAGAAAAGGATTTCACCGGTCTGTTCTCATTTTGGCTTGTGCGGTGGATGCACCTGGCAAAATCTTGATTATGAGGCTCAGCTTATCTACAAAGAAAAAACAGTCAGGGAGTCGCTCAGACATCTGGGCGGCTTTTCAGATTTCGAGACTGAAAAGATAATCCGCTCAGATGAGATATATTTTTACCGCAATAAAATGGAGTTTTCCTTTGGCAAAGACCTTGAGGGAAAACTTATCCTCGGTTTACATCCCTATGAAGATTTTAAAAGGGTATTTAACCTTCAAAAGTGTCATCTTCAATCCGAGCTTTCAAGCCAGATAGTCTGGTGGGTAAGGGATTTTTGCGCAAAAGAGGAGCTTATTCCTTACGACCCTAAAGAGCATACCGGCTTTTTGAGATATTTAGCCATCAGGGAAGGAAAAAGCAAAACCGAAATGATGGTCAATCTGGTTACTTATTCTGGCCAGTTTCCGCAGGCAAAAAAGTTCGCTTCAGGACTTATGGAAGACTTCCCTCAGATTAAAACAGTCGTCCGGAACATAAACACCAAATTTGCCGACATTGCCTTCGGAGAGGAAGAAGAAGTCTTAACGGGAAAAGGGACTATTCAGGAAAAATTAGGCAGGTTCCATTTTGAAATCTCAGCCAACTCTTTTTTTCAGACCAATACCAGACAGGCAGAGAAGCTATTTAACATAGTCACTGATTATGCTGAGTTAGAAGGCTCAGAGGAAGTTTTAGATTTATACTCCGGTACAGGTGCCATCTCTTTTTTCCTGGCTCAGAAGGCAAAACGGGTTACCGGGATAGAGTCAGTTAAAGATTCAGTGGAAAATGCGTTTAGAAATGCAGAGCTTAATTCCGTAATGAACTGTCGGTTTCTTTTAGGTGAAGCAAAAGAGGTGTTATTGTCACTGGTTCAGGAGAGCTTCTCACCGCAGGTCATCGTGGTTGACCCGCCCAGGGGTGGGATGCATAAGAAGGTAATCTCTTTGATGCTTGAGATTAAGCCTGAAAGAATCATATATGTCTCCTGCAATCCAACTACCTTAGCCCGTGACCTTCAGGTTCTGGCTGAAAAAGATTATATTCTGGAAAAAGTCCAGCCGGTGGATATGTTTCCGCAGACTTATCATATCGAGGCGGTGGCGAAATTAAGAAGGAAATAGGGTTAAAGGGATAAAGGGTTCAAGGGGAAAACAATTTTCTAGTAGGAGCAGAGTTTAGTCTGAGCTTTTAAACTCATCCCCTTACCCCTTCTCTTATGAAGAGAAGGGGAGTAAATCCCTCTCTTTCTAAGAGAGGGATTTAGGGTGAGTTCCGTTTACAACGGTCCTCATAATTATTTTTTATCCTTAATAGGCTTATACTTGGACCTGCCATTTTTTTGGAATGACAGGGACATGAACCTGTCCCTACAACCTACCACCTATGACCTATCAGGCGAGTCCGCCTGTGGCGGATCGCCCCTACTTTCAGAAAAACCTTAAATTATTTCTCCTTTTCAGCCGATAAGATTAACTGGAGTTTCTATGTGAAACTATACCTTCTTAACAAGAGAAAATGATTAAAATCTTACATACAGCAGACATACACTTAGGGGCTAAGTTCTCAGGTTTGGGCAGGAGTGGTGACCGGGTCAGGGCACAACTTAAGAAAACTTTTATGAAGGTCATAGACTTAGCCCTGGAGAAAAATGTTGATTTGCTTCTGGTAGCAGGTGACCTTTTCAATTCGAACCAGATCTCCAGAGCCACCCTGGGATTTATCCTGGGTGAGTTCGCCAGATTGGGCAAAACCCATGTATGTCTGGTCCCGGGGACCCATGACTGCTATGACAATAGCTCCATTTACCGGAATATCGAGCCGAGCCTGGTTCCTCCTAATTTCCATCTTCTGGTGGACGAGGAAAACCCTTTTGTCTTTTTTGAGGATTTAGGAGTAACCGTATACGGCAAACCTAACCGCTCAAACCGGGGTGGTGAAAAGCCTCTTCCAGTTTTAAATCAGAAATTCAATTCAAAATATAATATCGCCCTGGCTCACGGTTCATTTCAAATACCCTCAAAAAGCCAGGAGAATGATTTTCCCATTACTTTAGAAGAACTGGAGAAAAGCGGGTTCGATTATGTCGCTTTGGGGCACTGGCATTCAACTCAAGAGGTCTGCAAGAAACCTTTAACTTACTATTCCGGCTCTCCGGAACAGCTTAAATTCGGGGAAAAAGATTCCGGAAATGTATTATTGGTCGAGTTGAATGAAGGTCAACACCGGGTTGAGAAGATCAAAACTGGAGAGTTAAAGTGGCAGGAGATGGAACTTGAATTAGATAAATTCAAAAACTCATCCGAGCTTTTAAGAGAGATCGAAAAATATGAGGGTGAGCAGAATATCCTAAAAGTCAGGTTCAAGGAAAACCTGGGATTAAAGGGGTTCTCCGAGCCTGGATCAGGAGAGCAGGATTTCTCCAGATTAAAAGAAGTTTTAGATGACCAATTTCTGCACCTGGAATTGGAACAGATGCCTCAGCCGCTTAACTCAGATATCTCGAGCAAAAATCTCCCTCAGCATACTGTCACCGGACAATTTTTAAAGATTATGGAGGAGAAGATAAGTTCGGCCAATGAAGAGAACAGGGAGAAATATCAGCAGGCGAAGGTTTTAGGGTATCTTTACTTGAGCGGCAAAGAAGGGATTTAAGAGATGAAAGTCGAAAAGTTAGGTTTAAAACGATTTGGCAAATTCGACAAGTTCGAGATCAAGTTAAGTAAGGGGATTAACCTGATCAAAGGGGATAACGAGGCTGGTAAGTCCACCTTGGTCGAGGCTTTGACCTGTGCCCTGTACGATGATCCCAAATCTACAAAGAAAGAGCTGAAGGACAAGACCTCCTGGGGTTTCCAGAAAGATTTTGAGATGAAGCTGGATTTCGAGGCAGAAGGGAACTCCTATTCACTGGAGAAGGATTTCGATTCGGGCTTTCTTAAACTCTCCAAGATGCCAAGCGGCGAGAGCTGGGAGGACAAAAAAAGTATTGAGGAGATTATAAACCAGAGGACAGGGATTCCGACTAAAGAGGTTTTTTTAGCTACTGCCTGCGTGCAGCAGGATGAGATCTCCCGCCTGGATTCAAGCGTAGAAGCCATCAAGGATAAGTTAGAAAGTCTGGTAACCGGGGGAGAGGAGAAGGTAAAAGCCTCCAAGATCATAGAGCACATAAAGGAAAAAACGGGGGAGCTTAAGAAAGTCGGGACCAAAAACTTGGGAATAATTCAGAAATACGAGAAGGACAGGGAAGAGCTAACTTACGAGTTGGAAAAAGTCAGGAATCAGAACAAGAAGATGAGGGAAAGCCAGAGCGAGTTAACGGAAAGCTCCTCTGGGCTGGAGAAAATAAGTAAAGACTCAGAGGTCAAAAAAGAGTTACTGGAAAAAGCTGAAGCCGCCTCCGGTTTAGAGGAGAAGCAAAGAGAATTAGAGGAAAGATTCCACGACTTAAATAACCGCATAAAACAGACCCAGAATTCTGAAAGGGTGGTACGCAAATTAAGAGAGGAAGCTACTAAATATATTGCGGTAAGCAAAGAGGATAAAGACAAAATAGATGAATTAGAGGCAAAGCTTGGCTTCCTGGAAGAAAAGAAGAACGAATGGCTCAGAGAAAAAGAAGAGCTTGAGACTTTGGTTGAGGCCTCTTCTCGCAATCGGACTTTCAAAATCTTGGAATTATTTGCCCTCGGTCTGACTGTGGTATCCGGACTTTTGGCTTACTTTCTAAAGCCGGTCCTATGGGGAGGGACTGGTTTTGGTTTTATCCTGCTGCTTTTCTCCATACTTAAACTTTTCGCCCAGAAGAGCCAGAGATATTTTTACTCCCAACAGATAGAGCAGAAAAAAATCCGGCTTCAGGAGCTGGAAAGAGATTCTTATGAACTGACGACCTCAGCCAAGAATATTTTGAGCAAATATAATCTGGTCTCCTCTCAGGTCTTGAGAGAAAATTATGACCACTACCGGGACATAGAGCGGGAAATAAAAAATGAGCTTTCCAGATACGAGGGGTGGTTAGGAGGAC
>MEWM01000145.1:9186-9328 GCA_001775355.1 candidate division Zixibacteria bacterium RBG_16_43_9
AGCTTTGTGGGATGAGAAGACCAGGGATTTAAAACCATTCATTCTGAAAAGGGAAGAGCTAATACAGCTCCAGAATGAAGTCAGGGAGATAGAGGAGAAGAAGAAAAACTTGGAAATAAAAACTATCGCTCTGAAAAAAGAG
>MEWM01000145.1:9455-17991 GCA_001775355.1 candidate division Zixibacteria bacterium RBG_16_43_9
GAAAAGTGATAGATACCTGTGTTGGCACTCTGGAGGAGGAAACCTCTAAGCTCTTACAGGAGATGACTGCCGGAAAATATAGCCAGGTCAGGTTCGACAAGGAAAGTTTCAGATTTGAGGTCTTTTCAGATAAACTGAAAGATTGGGTAGACCCGCAGAAATTCCTTTCCCGTGGAACCTTAGACCAGATCTACCTTGCCTGCAGGCTAGCTTTGTTGAATCTGATCTCCGAAGATAAAAATCCTGTGGTGATCATGGATGATCCTTTTGTTACTTTTGACAAACATAGAAGGAAAAATGCGCTGAAGCTTTTAAAGTCTCTTTCCAAAAAATACCAGATTCTCCTTTTGACCTGCCATGATTTCTACGATGGATACGAAGACCAGTTGATAGAACTGCCCGCATAGGTTAGAAACTTCCGTAGCGTCCTCACTCCGGTGAGGACGATCTTCCAATGCTGCTCGCATAATTCGACTGAAAAACAGTAGATAGTAGGTAGTAGACAGCATATAGGACGGGCGATCCAAAGGCTTGCCCGATTTTTTGTAGGGGCAAGACATTTCCTGCTCCAGCTTTTAAGGCCGGTGGAACAAACATCTTGTCTGTTCCTTTTCCGTAGGGGCAATTTCCAGATGGAAATTGCCCCTACGTTTTTCTCAGTTGACAATCAGGAGACTTCTTACCTTATTAAGGGATAATTAAAGGTCTTATGTGAATGGTTGGGGGAATGACAAGGTAGCCGTAATCTTTAGATTGCTATTAAATAACTCACCCTGAATCCCTCTCTTAGAAAGAGAGGGACTTTCGTTCCCCTTCTCTTCTTAAGAGAAGGGAATAGGGGATGAGTTTATAAGCGCCCGTAGGGCGGCTACTAAATTGAAAGCATACAGTAGGCAATCCGCGTAGCAGGGGTTTTAAACCTCTGCTGCCGAGCCCTGAAGGCTCGGCTACGCGAACTATCGAGATTCTTCTCCCCTACGGGGATCAGAATGACAACTATAAAAGCATGACCATAAAAATCGATGGGAGTTATGGCGAGGGTGGAGGGCAGATTCTTAGGACTGCTTTAGCCTTATCCTGCGTTCTGCAAAAAGAGATCGAAATCTACAATATCCGTAAGCGAAGAAAAATTCCGGGGCTGCAAGCCCAGCATCTCACCTGTGTCAAAGCGGCAAAAGCTATCTCTGAGGCTGAAGTAGAAGGTGATAGCCTTAAATCTCAGGGGCTGAGATTTTCTCCGAAGAAAATAAGAGGAGGGAATCTTTTTCTCGATGTGGGGACTGCCGGTTCAGTCTGCCTGGTTCTTCAGTCGATACTTTTACCTCTGAGCTTTGCTCTGGTTTCCTCTGAACTCCGATTAAGAGGAGGTACTCATGTGCCGTTCAGCCCTCCGGCGACCTATTTTCAAAGAGTTCTTTTTCCAATGCTCAGTAAATTAGGTCTGCGCCTTTCTTTAGGGATAGGAAAATGGGGCTGGTATCCTAAGGGTGGAGGCGAGGTCATATGTAATATAAGACCAGTTGAGAAAATAAAACCGCTGAATTTAATGGAGAGGGGAAAACTATCGAGTCTTTCAGGTCTATCTGTGGTCTCGAACTTACCGCTCTCTATAGCTCGAAGGCAGGAACAGGAAGTGGAAAAAGTGTTGGGAGAGAATAATTTCGATTTAAAGATTGAAGTCCTTGAAGCACCGTCCATAGGCAAAGGGACTTTCTTTTTTCTCTTAGCCTCTTACGAGAATTCGTTAGCTGGTTTTAGCTCCTTAGGAGAAATTGGAAAAAAGGCTGAACAGGTTTCAGATGAAGCCTGTAAGGGTTTTCTGGATTATATGAAAACCTCAGGTGCAGTTGAAGAACATTTAGCTGACCAGCTTATACCCTTTCTGGCTTTTGCCCAGGGAGAATCAAATTTCTCTGTCTCCAGGGTAAGCCAGCACCTTCTGACCAGTATCTGGGTGACTCAACAGTTCCTGCCAGTAAAAATAGAAGTAGAAGAAAAAGAAAATCAGCCAGGAAAAGTTAGGATAATTCCTTAGAGGAATAAATGTAGGGGAAGGCTTCAGCCTTCCATGATTTCTTTCTGCCTTTTCTATTTACGGAGGTCTGAAGGCCTTCGCTACGAATACAAACCCCATCGCCGGCTTATGGTGGTTATGGTGGTGTCAGGAGTTACCTCCTGACACTTTATAATCGGTCTGAACTCATATCTTAATTTTTTTAAAAAAATACTTGACAAATAAAAATGCTTAGTTATATGTATATATGTAAATATGTAAATATGTGGATAAGCTGATTGAATTTTCTTGTCCAATATTATAAATATGAAAGACCTGAGTGAGTTGTTTAAAGCGTTTTCTGATCCTACGCGGAGGGAGATTTTGGATTTATTGAAGGGGAAGGATATGTCGCCCTCAGAGATTCTGGAAAAAATTGATATAGCTCAGCCCACGCTTTCCCATCATCTGGACATTTTGAAAAGGGCAAATCTGATCTCCGGGGAAAGAGAAGGGCAATTCATAAAATATTCGCTTAATATGAGCGTTTTCCAGATGGCGATTGAATATATGACTAAATTTATCAAGAGGAGGTAAGATTATGAGATGGAACGTGAAGAGAGAGATTTTTCCCTTTGTCATCATTGCACTGTTCGTGATCCTGTCGATCTATTTTTACCCGATCTTGCAGGAAAGAATTCCTTCACATTTTAATCTCAACGGAATGCCGGATAAGTACTCACCAAAATCGCATGTGGTCTGGCTTAATTTAGGCTTAGCGGCATTCATTTATCTGCTCTTGACCTTCATCCCTTTCATCGATCCTTTCTGGAAAAGGATTCAGAACAAGTATAATGTCTTCCTGATGTTTCGAGATTTTGCCCTACTTTTTTTCCTTTTCTTTTATCTGCTGGAGTTATTCTCCGCAAAGGAGGGGAGGTTGGAAAGGAGTGTGTATGGGATTGGTTTTGGACTTTTGTTCATATTTCTGGGGAATTACCTTCCTAAGCTTCCCAGAAATTTCTTTTTTGGTATTCGCTCGCCCTGGACTTTATCCTCAGAGATAGTTTGGAAGAAAACTCATATACTCTCCGGCTGGCTTTTTGTTCTAGCCGGGATAGCAGTGATTGTTCTCTCTCTGTTTAAAGTGAACCTCCTCTGGACCCTGATTATCATTCTTGTGCCAGTCATCTTGTTCACCAGTGTAATTTATCCATTGTACCTTTATAAGAAACTACAAAAGGCAGAAAATAATAAAGTTCCTCAGTTGTAAGATTAGAGTTCTTTCCGCTGACAATAGCGCATTAGCTTTATAGCTGAACTCATCCCCTACCCCTTCTCTTACCAAGAGAAGGGGTTTTAGTCCCTCTCTTTTTAAGAGAGGGATTCAGGGTGAGTTCCTTCGGTTGCATGAATTCATCCTCTGATCCCTTCTTCCCACCCTTGGCGGCACTCCTGGCAATGACAGCTGGAAATAAAGGGACAGGATCTGTTTGGGGCGGATTCTGCTCTGCGCTCCCGTTTTAATCATTTTTCTCAGCGAAAAATAAACTAAAATCTTCTTGATTTTTTCTGCTGATTAAGTGATATTTGAACCTGTAAGATAATTTGCTTTTCTGTATTTTTTTGTTTTTTTAACTATGAACAATGAACCATTAACCATAAACCGATTTTCACTTGGGGCAGTAGCTCAGCTGGGAGAGCGTCTCGTTCGCAACGAGAAGGTCGGCGGTTCGAATCCGCTCTGCTCCAGCGAATCTCGCCGAAGGTGGATTCGCTGGTGGTTGGTTCATAGTGGTTAGTGGGTAGTAAAGAAAACAAATGAATAATGAGGAGAAGTTTGGGTTTGAGAAGTTAAGGGTTTATCAAGACTCTTTAAGTTTTTCAAAGCAGGCTTATAAGTTGACAAAGAGTTTCCCGAAAGATGAGCTTTTCAGTATAACTTCTCAATTAAGAAGAGCGGCTTTGTCTATCTGTTTAAATATTGCAGAAGGGAGTAGTTTGACTAAAACCGAGTTTAAGAACTTCTTAAGAAGATCCAGAGGTTCAGTTTACGAATGCGTGCCTATACTTTCTCTGGCCTTTGACAACAGATATATTTCTGAAAATCAATTTGCGGAATTGAGTAATAGTTGCTTAAAGTTAGCAAAGTCTATCAGTGCTTTAATCAACTCGATTAAGTAGTTTTTACTATGAACCATGAACTATTAACCAATTACCAGGAGGTCTAATCGAAGATTAGACCTCCTTTTCCCGTGCTAGATGGGGAGTTAGCGGTGCCCTGTAACCCGGAACCCGCTTTACCGGGGTCGAATCCCCGCCTGAGGTCTTCTCCTCTGAGACAGGGGAGGGGTAAGAGGCGATGAAGGTCAGGTCTTGCGCAACCCAGGCTCACCTAACCCCGTCAGGACCGGAAGGTAGCAGCGGTAAGTGAATACCTGAGTGTGCCGTAAGAGAGCCTGGCTGGAGCCTGACTGCGTCCGAACCTCCTTGGAGTGAGGGATCAAAGGTGGGTGCACGGGAGAAGAATTCGCCACAGGCGAATTCTGGGGGGTAGTTGATGGTTGATGGTTCATAGTAAGAAAAGAAAAAGGAAAAAGGAAAAAAAATGAGCTATTTGGTGATGGCAAGAAAATACAGGCCCATGGGGTTTGGGGAAGTGGTGGATCAAAAGCATGTTGTCACCACCTTAGTTAATGCCATAAACTCAAAAAGAATTGCTCATGCTTATCTGTTTTCCGGGCCCAGGGGAACAGGTAAAACAACAGTTGCCCGGATCTTAGCCAAAGCTTTGAACTGCGAAAAAGGCCCCACCTCAGAGCCTTGCAACCAGTGTTCTGCGTGCCAGGAGATAAATGCGGGACGGAGCATAGACGTCTTTGAGATGGACGCAGCCTCCAAGAGCAAAGTAGAAGATATCAGGGGTCTGATAATCGAAGGGGTTAAATATGCGCCGGTAAGGGGCAAATACAAAGTCTACATAATCGATGAAGTGCAAATGCTTTCCGATTCTGCTTTTGATGCTCTGCTGAAAACTATCGAAGAGCCGCCAGCTAACGTGGTCTTCATCTTCGCCACCACTGCACCTCAGGACGTTCCCCCGACTATTCTTTCTCGGTGTCAGCGCTTTGAGTTCAAAAGAATCCCTTTTAATGACCTGGTCGAGACTATTTCTACCATCTCCCAGAAAGAAGGTCTGGAGATGGAAAAGGAAGCCATCTATACCTTAGCCCGCAAAGCTGATGGTAGTCTCAGGGACTCTCTTTCCCTTCTGGACCAGATGATCGCATTTGGCGGGAAGAAGATAACGAAAAAAATAGTTGACCAGACCCTGGGATTGGTCGAGCAGGAGATTTACTTTGACCTCACTAAAATCATTCTCGAAAAGGAGAGCAAAAAGGGTCTGGAGCTGTTGGAAAGCTTGATCGATTCCGGCGTGGATTTGCAGGAGTTGGTTGCCGGGATTTTGGAGCATCTGAGAAATCTTTTGGTGGCTAAAGTTGGCGGAGAGTCAGAAAGGCTTTTTGACCTTTCCGAACACTATATCGAGCGATATAAAAAGGAATCAGAGAGTTTTTCGGAAACAGACCTTCTGAGGATGATAAAAATAGTCGTGGATTTAAATTACACCTTGAAGAGAACAACTGAACCGAGAATACATTTAGAAATCTCCTTATTAAAGCTCATCAAAATGGATTCGTCCGTTTCTATTGAGACTCTTCTGGAAAGATTAGGACAGGCAGGTTCAGAAGGCGGAGGGATTGAGTACAAAGTTCCGCCAAAAAAAGAAATCTCCCAGATAAAGGATTCGCCTCAGGATGAAAATTCTGAACCAGGGGAAAACCTTAAGAAGCCTGATCAAAACAGTCTCTCCTTAAATCTGGAAGCCTTAAAAGCCAACTGGCCAGAAGTGTTGAATAAAGTAAAGGAGAGGAAAGCCTCGCTCTGGAGCTGTTTGAGTCACGCAGAGATAGTGTCGTTAGACAACGGAGTTCTGCTCCTGGAATTTTCCAACGGGACTGAGTTTCACAAAAAACACGTAGAAAAAAAAGATAACCTGAAAGAGATTCGGGAGATAATAAATCAGGTATTTCAGAGTGATTTCAGGATAAATTTTCTTTTGAACGAAAAGAAAACGAACTCTCAGCAGAAAGGTTCTGTTACCAGGAGTGATTTTCATTATCAGGATATTCCAGGGCTTAAAGATATAATAGATAATTTAGGCGGGGAGATAATCGATAAGAAACCAATTTAGCCGTACAGACGGCTCGTAATCGTGGAGGGAAAAATGCCTAAAGGATTCGGGGATATGATGAAGCAGATTCAGAAGATGCAGGCTAAGATGGAGGAGGTCCAGAAGGAGCTGGAAAATAAAAGAGTAGAGGGGACAAGTGGAGGAGGTATGGTTAAGGTAATCGCTAATGGAAAGCAGGAGATCTTAGAGATAAAGATCGACCCGGAAGTGGTGAATAAAGAGGATGTGGAGATGTTAGAGGATCTGGTCTTAGCCGCGGTTAATCAGGCACGGGAAAAGTCGGTGGAAATTCAAAACGACGAGATGGCAAAATTAACCGGCGGCCTGAAAATTCCAGGGATGCCTTTTTAAGTATTATTTCCCTCCCTTTCAGGGAGGGACTGAGGGAGGGTTAGATTGCTTTTGGTCCTCTCCCATAAAGGGAGAGGGAAGAAGAGGGGTTTGTAGTTGCCCGATTTATCGGGCTAAAAGGTTAAGAAACGAAGCTCAATAAATTGAGCAACTACAAAGGTTCAAGACCAAAGATTATTATGGCGAAATTAACAGATTCAGTTGAAAGATTAGTGGAAGAGTTCTCCAAGCTCCCCGGGATCGGCAGGAAAACTGCCCAGAGGATGGCTTTCTATATCCTGAAGCTCAGAAGGGATGAGGCTTTGAAGCTTTCCCAGGCAATCCTGGATGTCAAGGATAAAGTTAAATACTGCTCGGTCTGCTTTAACATAACCGAAGAAGACCCTTGTAACATCTGCAAGGATACAAAAAGGGATAGAAGTATAATCTGCGTGGTTGAAGAGCCTAAAGATGTGCTGGCTCTGGAAAAGACCAATCAATACAGAGGGCTGTATCACGTGTTAGGTGGGGTTTTATCACCTCTGGATGGGATCGGTCCAGATGATCTGAGAACCAAAGAGCTGATGACCAGGTTAAAGGAGAACGTCAAAGAAGTGATAATCGCCACTAACCCGAATGTTGAAGGTGAAGCTACTGCCATCTATCTTGCCAAGCTGATAAAACCTTTGGGAATCAAAGTCACCCGCATTGCCAGAGGAATTCCTGCAGGCGGCGAATTGGAATATGCAGATGCCACCACTCTGGCGAATGCAATCGAAGGCCGGGTGGAGTTTTAAAGTTTTTTTTTCTGTAGGGGCAGAACATCGTTCTGCCCTCTATGTGACCGTCGTCCCGCCTGAGATAGTTTGTAGGGCAAGGTTTCAGCCTTGCGTCACGAAAAATACAGGTTATGAAGAAGGTATTGCAATACGCCCCTACAGGATTCTTAATACGCGTAGCCGAGTTCGGTAGAGGGCTACAAATTCCGAATGTAGGGGTTCGATTTATCGAACCCAAATTATTTTTCTTTGTTGGTCTGGAGACCAACAAAGAGCGGTAAATGTGTAAAAGGAAGATGGCTTGGACAAGAAGAAACTCGGTTATCTTGGGTTCCTGGGACTTCTGGGGCTTTTAGGTTTAATTCCGGGGCATGCGGGTTTTTTGGGATTTTTTGGCTTCTTTGGTTTTTTCGGACTGCTCAGGATGTGAGCAACGGGATATCCAAGAGCTCTTGCCGGTATAAGGTTGCATCCCTATCCTGTCTTTTGACTTTGCGACTACATAACTCTGATCTCTCCTGATCCTTTCTAAAAAGAAGAAGCATCATATGGTGGGGGCACAGCATGCTGTGCCCCTACCATTTTAAGAAAATGAGGAAACAAAACCAATTTAGTAGAAAATAACCTTTGACTTTTTCATAACCAGGGTTTTTATTTTAGGTATATCTTTCTTTTAGAGGGGCTAAGGAGGAGAAAAGATGCACGAGTTATTGAAACAATCCAGGATCTTTGAGGGATTAGGGGAGGACGAGCTTCAGAAGATTACCAAGATATCCCAGGTGGCTAAATTTAATAAAGGGGAGAGGATTTTTAATTTCGGCGATGCGGCGGAACACCTCTTCATAGTGAAAGAGGGAGAGATAGAGCTTCGTTTTCAGGTTACTTATCAGAACATCTCTCATGAGATTTGTTTAGAGAGAAAATGTAGAGGGGAGCCTTTGGGCTGGTCAGCTTTGACCGAGCCTTACAGATATACCCTTTCTGCTTATTCGGTGACGGACTCGGAGCTTCTGCAGATGGGACATAAAGAGCTGATAGAGCTGTGCGAGTCAGATAACCATTTGGGATACGTGCTGATGAGGAATATCGCCCGGCTTATCGCCAGGAGATTTATCCTGACTCAGGAAAAGCTGATCCGGGAAATTCAGCAAGTTCTCAAGAAAAAGGATTCATTAACTT
>MEWM01000145.1:18029-19043 GCA_001775355.1 candidate division Zixibacteria bacterium RBG_16_43_9
TTGGGCAGATTTAGATCTATATTGAAGCCCTTGTGAAATGGAGTAGTATCTCCCGATCTCAGCTGTGTTTGATAAAAAAGAGTTGACAAATCAGACAAAAGTTGTATTATATGATAGAATGTGGCTTTGGAAATTCCTCAGAGTGTGCGCTCTCTTATTCTGGCTGATTAGTCCGGTGGTCTATTTTTGCTGTTGCGGGGAAGGCATCTGTAGCCAATCCGGGCAGATCGCCCAAGAACACTCAGGGCATGACCCGGACCCAATATCAACCTGTACAGACAAGGAAGCCCCTTCCTGTTGCCAGGGGGTCGGTGCTTCCCAAATGCTTACACTTGTCAGAGAAAGGGCTGATTTGGAAAAAGACTTGTCTTATATGATTGTGCAGTCACTCGATTCCTCCTTTAAAGAACAAACGCTCCCAAAGGCTATCTACCATCCGCCTGAAGCTTAATTAATCCCCTTTTTATCTTCATATATTCTGAATCAACTTAATCGTGCAGTATTGAAAACAAATTTCAATTGAGGAGAATTTTATGTCATTAAGACCTTTACATAAGACTTTTGCGATCCTGGTTTTGTTTTCACTCATCTTAAGCAGGACTGCTTTTCCCTCAGGTGCCTGCTGCAGCGTTTCAAAAGGGGATTCGAAAAAGCCCTCTTTTTCTCTGGCTTTTTCCTCTGCCTGGAGCCACGAGAGATTTTCTGAGGAAAGCTACAATTTCACCCAGCAAGCGTTGAATCTTAAAGCCGGATATCCTGTGTTTAAAAGTGTTTTTCTCCAAGCTTATGTCGGTTTGCCAATTTTCTCAAAATTATCCCATCATACTTCTGAGATGAAGGGTAACTTAGGGATAATTTACGGGGCAAGCTTGGGGTATATCTTTCCTGAGTTTTTGGATCCGGTGGAACTATTTGCCTCTTTAGGCGCGACTCGTTCTTATGGTCTTCTTGAGAAAATGGAAAATGGTGAAAAGATAGACCGGACCATTCTTATATCTGAATTGCAAGCTCTTC
>MEWM01000146.1:0-215 GCA_001775355.1 candidate division Zixibacteria bacterium RBG_16_43_9
GATATGCCGTATTTCACTGATTTTTCTAAAGCCGGAATTGCCTCCCTGGCGATTTTAGCCCAGCCGATTCCTCAGTTCAAATATGGAGATGCTAACGGCGATGGTAAAGTCACAGTAAGCGATGCGGTCTATCTGATAAACTATCTTTTCAAAGGCGGACCTGCACCAGTTCCTTTGGATTCGGGTGATGCGAACTGTGATGGCCAGGTTACGGT
>MEWM01000146.1:384-3173 GCA_001775355.1 candidate division Zixibacteria bacterium RBG_16_43_9
CATGCCCGACGTTTTCTTTCTTGATTCGGACACCACAAGATCAGAACGGGAATTCTGGAGCTTCTCTGACTTTAGCCTTTAGCCTGTAGACTTTAGACTCTTTATATCTCTCTGCTTAGCTCCAGAAATCTCTTATAGGGAATAGCAGTCCAGCTCTCGGCTTGAATGGCGCCATAGGAAAGGCCGATCATAGAAACCTTGGCTGCGACCTCCTCGTCCGGGGCTTCATAAATATCCAGGAAATCATAAGGACCTAATAAAGCGTAATGGCAGAGGAATTTGACCTCCGGGCATTTCTTCTTGACCATCCCCATCCATTCCTTGCCCAGCTCAGTCCTCTGTTTCATCCTTTTGGTTATCTCCGGTGATAGTTTGGTCATCAACACATAGGTAGGCATATTCTCCTCCTTTGAAAGTTTTTTCGAATGATTTATCTCAAGAATAATTTAGGTCTGCGAAGGGAAATTGTAAAGAGATTTTTTTATAAAAAGCTGGAACTATTCTGAAGATTGAATGTAAAATTCTAAAGACAGAGACGTGATAAGGAACTGTAGGGGCACGTTGTCCCGCCAAGGGCGGGATGCCCCTACAGCTTTCTTAATCGAAAAACTTTATTATGGTTTGCTTGACCTCTTCCAAATCGAAAGGCTTCGGGATGCAAGGTTGTTTTACTCTATCCAGGAAAGCCTCTGTTTCTGGATTAGCCAGGTCTCCGGTGGTAAAGATAATCTTTTTGGCTAATTCCTCATTATATTTTTTGACTTCCTCATAAAATCTTCGGCCATCGAAATCCGGCATCTTTATGTCGGTAATGATCAGATCATAATCAGAAGCTTTTACTTTGGACAAACCCGTTCTGCCATTTGATGCCACATCTACCTGATGTCCCTCCTGCTGGAGAGTATCCATCAAAATATCCAGAATCGACTGCTCATCGTCAATCGCCAGGATATTCTTTTTCTCTATTTTCCGAATCACAGATTTAGGTTTTTCCTTCTTATCGTAAGCTCCTGCTTTTTCTTCTTTCAATACAGGCAGCTCAATTACGAAAGTAGCTCCCTGACCCAGTATGCTCCGGGCATAGATCTTTCCACCATGCTGCTGGATAATCCCGTAAGAGATACTCAAGCCAAGTCCTGTTCCCCTTCCCACCTCCTTAGTAGTGAAGAAAGGCTCAAAGATTTTATTGAGATTCTCCTCCGGGATGCCCGGACCATTATCCTCCAGAATTATCCGGATCATTTCGCCTGCTTTTTCAGTGCGGATTCTGATTTCGCCTTTGCCTTTAGACTCCTGGATCGCCTGCTGGGCATTGTTCATTATATTCAGAAATACCTGCTGAAGCTGGTTAAAGTCAGCCATGGTTTTGGGTAATTCGAGGTCAAGATTTTTCTGTACCTGGATATTACTTACCTTCAGATCATAAGCTCTTAATTCTATAGTCTGGTCCAGAATGGTATTGATGTCCAGATATTTTTTCTCCGGCTTATGCTTGCGGGCAAAGGTGAGCAGGTTGTTCACGATGTTTTTTGCCCGGTCTGACTCCTTGGAGATCTTATTCAAATAGCTCTGGGTCTTGCTGTCCAGACCGTTGTTCATTAGAAGAAGCTGGGAATAACCCATAACTCCTGCCAGAGGGTTATTAAGCTCGTGCGCCACGCCTGAGACCAACTGTCCCACTGCAGCCATCTTCTCAGACTGGACTAACTGCTCCCTGAGCCTTTTCTGCTCGGTTACATCTCTAAGCACATAAACGCTTCCGATAAATTCTCCCTTAGAACTGAAACGCGGGAAGGCTGAGATCAGAAAGACCTCATCCCCGGAAGTTCCCTTCATCTCCAGGGTAAAAGGTTTTTTGGTTGCCATAGCCTGACGATGGGCGCACTCCGGACAAGGCGAGTCTAACCGGTTATGAAAAACCTGATGGCATTTTTTGCCGATGATCTGTTCTGGCTTCATACCTAATTTTTGAGCCAGGGCCCTGTTCACCCGGATGAGCCGGTATTCCGGATCGATCAGACAGATCAAATCAGTTATAGAATCAAAGGTCTGCTCCCATTCCTGCTTTCCTCTTAACACCTGATGAAAAAGCTGAGCGTTGACAATGGCAATAGCGGCTTGATTGGTAATATTTATTAAAAACTGTAGGTCTTCCTCGGAAAAAGCATTTTTTTCGTAACTGCCCACAGCTAAAACCCCTAAGACTTTTTCTCCGGACATCATCGGCACCCCCAGCCAGGAAGCGCAACTCTTTTTGTTCCCTATAGTCTCAATCTTTATAGGCAGTTTTTTTACATCAGATTCTATATTACAGAGAAGCAGTGGCTTTTTGGTCTTGATCACATAGCCAACTGTTCCTTCGCCTAAAGGAACGGTGGTCTTGGGGAATTGTTTTCTTTCATCAATTAAAATCTCAAAATTGAGAGTATTATTTTTTTCATCATATAAAGCCACATAGTAAGATGGGGCGTTAATCACCGAAGTCAACTGCTGGTAGATATGTTTTAAAAGCTGGTCCAAATCCAGAGTCGAGTTCACCACCCGGGCGACGTTGTTGAGCACCGACAGCTCTTGAATTTTCTTTTCACTGTTGGCATAAAGCCTGGCATTTTCCAGAGCCACAGCAGTTTGATTAGCAACCGACTGCAAAAGCTGCAAATCCTCCTCATCAAAACCATCTATTCTATTGCTCTGCGCATCCAGCACCCCCAAGACCTTTCCCTGTAACTCAATCGGAACTGCCAACTCAGACTTAGTCTCCCTCAAACTGTTGAAGTGATAATAGCGAG
>MEWM01000146.1:3184-3713 GCA_001775355.1 candidate division Zixibacteria bacterium RBG_16_43_9
ACTAACAAGGTGCGGTTACTCTTTGCCACCCAGCCCAGGACGCTTTTTTCCTTCAGTTCCAGGTAATGGTTATGGATGTTATATTTTCCTTTGTCATCCTCATACATGGATTTTATAATTAATCTGTCCTTTTGAATTAAGCCGATAGTCACTGCATAATAGTTAAGCTCCGAATAAAGAAGTCTGATCACCTCTTCCAGTACCTTCTCTATATCTAAGATCGAGGTGATCTTCAACCCGATCTGGTTGATCACCCTCAGACGCCTGGCTTTGTTAGTCTCCTTCAGATAGAGTTGAACGTTTTCAATCCCCATGCCGATCTGGTTTGAAATGGAAGAGAGAAGCTCAACATTTTCTTCGGTAAAATGATTTAGTTCTTTGCTGGTCAGGGTCATTATTCCTATAAGGTTCTCCTTGGATTTTAAAGGTAAGCAGATATAAGATTGAACTCCCTGAGCTTTAGCTTCTAAAGTGATGGGCTCTTTTGATTCGGAAGGCGATCTATTCACTAACCAGTTTGAAGGGTCAA
>MEWM01000146.1:3746-11781 GCA_001775355.1 candidate division Zixibacteria bacterium RBG_16_43_9
CTGGCCTTATCCAGAAGTGAAGATTCCAGACCAAGAGAACCTTCTAAAATCAGCTTATTACCTTTCAGGATATGGATGCCAGCATGATCGGCACTGGTGATCTGCTTGACGATCTTGAGCGTGTTATTCAGAATAAATTTAAGATCCATTGTCTGGCTGATGGTGGAGATGACCGAGTTAATGGCTGAAAGCTCGTGAACCTTTTTCTGGAGCTTTTCATCCGTCAACTCAAATAGCTGGGCATTTTCTATGGCTGTGGCTGCCTGGTTGGCAAACACCTCTAAAAGCTCTGCCTGGTCCGGGGTGAACATTCCGACGATAGACCTATTCTCTAAGTATATTAAACCCAATAGCTTTTGCTTAATCTTTAAAGGAACACTTAAGATAGACTTAAGCTGTAAATCCAGGATACTATGTTTGTTTTTGAATCGCTCTTCCTGGGAGGCGTCCTGCAGGAAAACGGTTTTCTGGTTTTCTAGCACTTCCCGGATCACGCTGCGGCTGATCTCGAATTCTGCGCTCTCGATCTCCTCTTTGGCTAAATTGTGAGCGACTTTGAATTCCAATCCGCCGTCTTCTTTTAAGAAGATCAGATAGCCATATTCAGCTTTGGTCATCTCTATTACCTGGTCCATCACATAAGCCAGAAGTCGTTCCAGCTTCAGATTGGAGTTCATGGCGTTACTTATCTCCAAGAGCTTTCTCAGGGATTGATCCTGGAAACTGCTCTGCCTGGATTTAGCCAGTTCTAAAGCCCATTTTTCAGCTTCCTGCAGGTCGGTCTCCATTAATTTGAAGACCTCAGCCCCTTCGTAGGCAGAGGTAGTGCTTTTCTTTTTTAAATCCGAGGTTGACATCGATAAATCCTCAATCTCTTTTTGATAAAATCTTCAATTTACTCCAGCTAAAGCTTTGCTCTGGGTCTTAAGTTCCTCTTTTAAGAAAGTGATTTCTTTTCTTAGCTGCATTTTCTTAGGCTCAGAAAGGTACGAACTTCTGAACTCCTCTGGCACCTTGGCGTAGATCTCACGCAGAACGTTTACCGATTTTTTATAAAATTTTGTGGCAGAGGTATATTTTCTTTGAGCCTGATATAGATCTCCTAAGATGGCTGAGATCTCCCACTGCGACTCTGGTTTTTGAAGTGATTCTGCTTTATCCAGGGCGGTTTTCAGGTCCTTTTCTATTTCTTCCCAGGAGAAATTTTCCAGATTCCAGTTGGAAATTCTGGCTTTAAGCTTACCCTTCCCAAGAACAAGGAGAGAATAAAGGATCAGGGCAACGTCCTGAGACTCCTCCGCCAGCCTGAGGGCGTTTTTTAGAAGCTCAAAAGCCAGAGCATAATTTCCGGTTTCCAGGTTAAGCTCTGCCCATGATTTTAAAGCCTCGGCTTCTCCGGATTTGCTCTTCAACTCTTGATAGATTTTTATGGCTTTCTGCAGATACCTTTCCGATTTGAACCATTCCCCCTTGATCCTGTATATGTCCGCCAGCAGGGTAAAGGTGCCAGCTTTTCCAAAGGTGTCTTTCAACTTACATTTTAAAGAGTAGCTTTTATGGGCACATTCTATGGCATCATCTAAAGCATTTAGAAATTGATAGATACACCCCTGGTTATGAGCGTTGATCGACAGGTTCCAGAGCGCACCTACCTTCTCAGACATCTCCATGCATTTCTGGTTATATTCTAAAGCGGAGCTATAATCTGCCTGCTCCAGGCTGATATTGGCTATATTGCTTAAGGGGATTATAACCGAGGATCGCGCTCCTATACGGGTGTAGATAGATGCGCTCCTTTTATAATTTCTAAGCCCTTCAGAATAGTTGCCTTTCTTGTAGTAAGCATTTCCTAAATTGTTATATGAGCCAGCCATGGCATTGATGTCCCCGATTTTTTCACGTAGGGCCAGGCTTTTCTGATAATATTCGATTGCCTGATCAATATTACCACGGTCGAAAGATATATTTCCCAAGTTGTTATAAGGATAAGAAACTTCTTGTTCATCTTTTATTTTCTGGAAGATCTCAATACACTTAGTATAATATTCGATTGCCTGATCATATTTTCCCTGATACCAGTGGACTACTCCAGTGGCATTTAAAAGCTTTCCTATCTCTTTTAAAGAGATATGATCCGTTTTATCTTTTAAGATATCGAGGGCTTTCTCATAAAATTGTCTTGCCTGATCGAACTCTCCTTTGCGACTATGCACAAATCCGCTATCGTAATAAAGCCGGGCCATCTCTTGTGAATCTTCGTTCGATTGCAGATAACCAATCCCCTTGCTCAGGTGTTCTAAAGCCAGGTCAAATTCACCTTTCTTCTCATATACCATCCCGATTTTTTCAAAAGCGTTAGCTTTCTTTCCGGGATTGGCAGTGGTCTTTTCCCATTCTTCAAATTTCTGGATAGCCAGGTCGAACTGGCCCATGCGCTGGTAGAGCTCAATTAAGTTCTGGTATACTCTGGATCCGGCTTTATGATTTCTTTTTTGTTCTAAGAGAGGAAGGGCATTTTCAAAGAACTTGCAGGCTTCGTTATTGGCATATATTTTTTTGCTCCTTCTTCCAGCTAAGAGCGAATAACTTAAAGCTTTTTTCTTATCCCCGGAGTTGTTAAAATGGTAGGCTAATTCCTCTGGATGCTCACGCCGGTTAGAGCTGTAAAGGTCTTCTAACAGAAGACCAATAGTTCGATGCATTTCCAATTTCAACTCAGGTTCCATCTGCTCGTAGATCACCTCGCGGATCTGGGCATTGGTGAAGAAATAAAGCTCAGTTCCATTCTCTTTTTCCGCTTTAAGGATTTCCATCTTCTGCAAAGAGTCAAGTCCGGACAGGAATTCTTCCGGCTGCTTTGGTAGAGCTTTTTGCAGAAATCCGATCTCCACTGCCCGGTTGAAAACCGATAGGGTCTGGGCAATGCATAAAAGGTCAGGCTCAAATTGTTTTACCCTTTCGGAGAGAACCCCTTTCAAGGTCCGGGGTATCTGCAATTCAGTGAAATCAAATTTTTCCAGGGACCAGTAAAGGTCTTTTCGGGAGATGGATTTCTTCTCAATTATATCTTTCATTACCTCCTGAACGAAAAAGGGATTCCCTCCGGTCAGCTCCTTTAATTTCTGACTGAAAGCAGAAGGAAGAGCTTCTATCCCCAACCTGGACCGGAGAAGCTCCTCTATCTCCTGAACTTCAAAGGCTTCCAGGTGAATCTCGGTCAGCAAGCCTTCGGCTTTCAGCTCCCGGATCTCGTTTTCAAAAAAGTTAGACCCTTTTTCTGCCTCTAAGTCCTTTGGCTGGTAAGTTCCTAAAAGGAGCGCCGGGTATGTTTTGATATTCCTGGAGATATAGCTTAATAGCTCTAAGGTTGCCTGGTCAGCTAACTGGAGGTCATCGAAGCTGAAACCTGCAGGACTGGATTCGCTGAACTCTAAGAGAAGTTGAGTCACCCCATCGAAGAGTTTGAGTTTTTCCTGATCTGGATTTAGCCTGATCTTTTCAGGCTCCTGCTCTGTCGAAAATGATTCCGGTATAAGTTTTTGCAGAATCCAGGAATATTTCTTAATAGATTCTGATGGAAACAGGGGGAAGATCTGTCTCAGGATCTCCCTGATCGGCTGGTAAGGAGTACCACCCTCATAGGAGGACTTTCCAGAGAAGAAATTCACCTTGTTTAGCTGGATCTGGTATTTGAATTCGTTCAGTAGCCGGGTTTTACCGATGCCGCTTTCACCCCGGATTAGAAGAAAACCTCCGGTTTTATCTTTGAGCAGTTTTTGAATATGCTCCTGAAATAAGGAGATCTCTTTTTGCCGGCCGATTAGTTTGCCGCTTAAAAGACAGCTTTGCTCTGCATCCTGGCTATCTATCTGAAAATCCTTATGAGCCAAGACATTTATTGCCTCTATAATCTCATTGGCGCTCTGGTAACGACTCTCCGGATTTTTTGACAGTAGTTTCAGAATAACAGTCTGGAGCGAATCAGGTACATTAGGTTTGACTCTTTGGGGAGGGACAGGTTCCTGTTCTATATGATTTTTCAAAATCTCAATTAGAGTCTTTCCTTCAAAAAGCAGCTTTCGGGTAGCCACCTGGTATAAAACTACCCCCAGGGAATACAAATCTGTCAGGCGGGTTGAGGGTTTGCCTGAGGCGATCTCCGGAGCAAGATAATGAGCAGTCCCCTTGATTTTGCCGGCAGTCGGTTTTTCCTCTGCCAGTCCAAAGTCCATAAGTTTTGCCAGATACTTCCCTTTATCCAGAGTCTTGACCAGGATATTTTCCGGCTTGAGATCGTTATGCAAGACCCCTCTTAGGTGCACATATTCCAAAGCCCTGCATACTTGAACTATTAGCTCATACAGCTCATCATAAGACAGGTTCTCTGTTGCTTCGAAAAGGTCTTTTCCCTCTACATACTCCAGGGTGAAAAAATATTCATCCTCCTTCTCAGAAGCGGATTTCCGGACCACCCCGAAATCGTATACTTCAGCCAGATTGGGATGATGCAGTTCGGTAAGCGATTTGAATTCGCTTTTAAATCGTTCAAGTGCAGGAAGTACCTGCTTGTCTGCTTTGATGGTTTTAAGGGCAATCTTCTTGTTGTTCTCTGAGGAATCCTCTACCAGGTAGACTGACCCCATACCCCCCTCACCAAGTTTTCTTATAATCCGGTACCGGTTATTGATTATTTCCATCCGAATTTTTCCCCGAAAGGATAATTTATACCCATCTGATTCTCTTTTCTTTATCGACAGCCTTAAGGCAAAATTTACTTTGGAGATTGGAGGAAAGGCTTGTTGCTCCCTTAATCGTTGATTAACTGATAAAATATTTAGAGAGGATGGAAATGTGAGTATAGGTGTAGAATTCGCCTGTGTCGGATTCTGTCCCTACGATTGAAAGAAAAGCTGGAGTGTAAAGCTTCAGCTTTACCTATAAACCTAAAAGTTTATACTCCAGAATCTTACCCACAGAGGACGGCTCCGCCATTGACGTTGATGATCTCGCCGGTAATGAAGGTGGCTAAGTCAGAAGCCAAGAACAGTATGGCTCCAGCGATCTCCTCTGGTTCAGCCGCACGCTTCAGAGGAATCTGGTCTAAAATCCACTTCCGGTCTTTCCCGATTAACGAGCTGTGGCTCATATCTGTGTCAACCCAGCCAGGTGCGACACAATTGACCCTTATGTTGTAAGATGCCAGCTCAGTCGATAATGATTTGGTCAAGCTTATAATTGCCCCTTTGGTTGCGGCATAATGAGAATGATAGGCCTCACCTCTCTGCCCTGCAGTGGAGGAGATATTGATTATGTTTCCACCTCCTTGCTTTTTCATTAAAGGGACTACTTTAGCTGTAAGATAGAAGATGCTCTCCAAATTCAGGCTTAAAGTTTCTTTTAGTTGTGAGACAGTCATTTTATCAATAGGAGCATATTTCCATATCCCGGTGTTATTTACCAGAATGTCGATCTTACCGAATTTCTTAAAAGTAAAGTCGACCATCTTTTCACACTGAGATTTTGAAGATACATCTGCTTTATAAATCTCCACCTGCACATCCCTGGTTTTAGCTATAGATGCAACTTTTTCTGCCTCTTTCCTGTTTCTGAAATAGTTTATGACCAGATCGGAGCCTGCTCGTGCAAAAAGCAGGGCGGTGGCTTTTCCGATTCCTCTGGAGGCACCGGTTATTAAGGTTACCTTTCCTTTTAGGTCGATCAGATTTTTCATTTTAGACTCCTTATGTCTTGGTTAACTTGAGAATTCGCATAGAGGAGGTTTCAGACCTCCACCGAGCTACGCGTTTAAAGATTCCATCTAAGATAAAACTCAAGGAAAAGATTGCAAGTTAAAAAGAAAGAAATTCCTTTAGTTGCTCTTCGTCCGAATTTGGATCCATAGGATTGGTGTCCTCACTAACGAAGACCCGCCAGAGGCGGGTTGGTCAGGAGACCAACGACAAGCAGAGGCTGGTAGTCCCGCCTTGCCTTCAAGGCGGGATATGGTTTACTCTTCACATAACTTTTACCAAACCCTCTCCCGCAGGAAGGAGAGAGGAAAGTTTACTCTTGACTAATTTCTATTTATTTTGATATAATTCTTGAGAAAGTAGTCGCGTAGGGGTGGAGCTTGCCTCCACCCTAAAACTGTCAGACAGGAATGTCTGACCTACCAGGGCACTAACATAGGGGCGAGGGAACCTCGTCCCTACGACCGAAGAGAGCAAGCATGACAAAAGCCGGTTTAGTATTGTTGAATGGCAAAATCGCCACTATGGATCAAGGTAACCCCTGGGTAGAAGCTCTTGCAGTATCTGGTGAGAGGATTGTCCATATGGGCAAAGATGAGCAGATAAGAGATTACGTTACAGCAGATACCCAGGTAATAAATTTAGGAGGTAAGCTGGTTTTGCCAGGATTTAATGATGCGCACCTGCATTTTCTTGGTGGGGGGTTGAACTTCCTGCGGATGGACTTGAGAAATTGCACAAGCTTTGAGGAAATAGGGGAGAGGATTAAGGATAAAGTTAGCAAACTTCAGCCTGGGTCCTGGATTTTAGGGAGGGGATGGGACCATACTCTTTTTAATCAAGGGAAATGGCCGGATAAAACTTTTTTAGATAAAATTACTCCGCAGAATCCAGTTTACTTAAAAAGAATTGATGGGCACGTAGGCTGGGTTAATAGTTTAGCTTTGCAGATGTCGAAAATAGACAAGAATTGCTCTTCTCCGGAAGGAGGGACTATTATCGAAGATGCTCATACTGGAGAGCCGATAGGGATTTTGCTGGAAAATGCGATGCAATTGGTCGAGCGCATAATTCCTAAGCCTTCTTTTAAGGAACAGACTTTAGCAATAAGAGAAGCTGTGAAGGAAGCTAACAGGTTCGGGATAACAAGCGTTCAGGATAATTCGGATGTAGAGGTATTAGAGGTTTACAAAAAGCTTCTGGAAAAAGATGAGTTGAAAGTCAGGGTGAGCGAGTGGTTGCCTTTAGAGTTGATTAGAAATCATGAGGAGTTAAAACGTCTAATTGAGAGTTTCCCCGAAAAGAGTAATCTCTTAAAACCAGGTCTTTTGAAGATCATGGCAGATGGAACGCTTGGCTCACGCACTGCTTTTCTCTTTGAGCCTTATTCAGATGAGCCTGGAAAATCCGGAGTTCTCTTGTATGAGGAAAAAGAGATGGAGGATATGGTCTTGCTGGCAGATAAATCAGGATATCAGGTGGGGATTCATGCAATCGGGGATAGAGCTAATCATACAGTTTTGAATATATATGAAAAAATTCAAAAGCTGAATCCAGAGAGAGAGAGAAGGCATCGAATCGAACATTGTAGTCTGCTCAGGGAGGCGGACATTCCTCGTTTTGCTAAGTCCGGGACAGTAGCTTCTGTCCAGCCGAGCTTCTGGAGTTCGGACAAAAAATGGCTGGAGCAAAGGCTGGGAAAAGAGAGGATGAAAGGAGCTTATGCTTTTAAATCGCTTTTGGATTCAGGCACGGTTTTGGCTTTCGGGACTGATTGGCCTGTGGAGTCTTTGAATCCGATGTTGGGGATATATTCAGCGGTAACACGGGCTGTAGGGGCGTATTGCCATACGCCCCTACAAAAGCTGACTGTAGAGCAAGCGGTGAAAGCCTATATCCTGGGTTCGGCTTATGCTGAATTTCAGGAGAAAGAGAAAGGTTCTCTTGAAATAGGGAAATTAGCAGATATAGTGGTTTTATCTAAAGATATTTTCAGCATTCAGCTAGAGGAAATTCTGGAGACTGAAGTGGAGATGACGATTTTGGGGGGAAAGGTCATTTATAGCAAACAGTAGGTAGTAGACAGCCTACAGGGGTGACACCCTCAAACTTGTTTGAGGGTGTTTCGTAGCGTCGGGCTTTATGCCCGACGAAGGGGTTTACTGTGCTAAGCTAACACTATGAATCTTTCGCGTGGGGTCAGTCCCGCCGATGGCGGGACGACGGGCACATTGAGTTTGCCCCTGCTCGTCGAGGATGTTATCATCCTCGACAAAATCTTTCGC
>MEWM01000146.1:11789-12663 GCA_001775355.1 candidate division Zixibacteria bacterium RBG_16_43_9
ATGATAACATCCGCCAGGAGCAAAAAAAGTAGAGACTCATGGCGATGCGTCTCTACTGGTTTTTGTAGGGGCGTATTGCAATACGCCCCTACGACTAAACATCAGGACAAAAACTTGTCCGGGGTTATGTAATCCCCGAATTTTTCTTTTGCCTGGTTTAGCCTGACTTTTTGCTCTTCCAGAACTCTGAACAATACTTCCGGTGTATCAGGTATCTGTGCTTTGTTCTCGTAGATTTTCTTTACCCGCTCGATTTTCGCCAGGTTTTCCGGGACCCTGAGCGTGAACTGCTTGTCATAGGCTTCTCTGGAATAGTCTTTTTTAAGCACTTCCTTGAACAGCCTCTTCAGGTCGTCATATTTCGGCACCAGTCCGGTCGGGGTCTTTATGGCTGATACTTCGTTATGCGATCTCAGTTCCATCCATTTGTACCAGACCCTTTTATCGGTTTTCTCGTTCAGGAAGTTTCCGTCTTTATCCTTCAGGAAATAGTTGACTGAAAAGATAAGAGGTGGCTTTTTCAAACCTTTGGCAAAATCGAGATTACTCTGAATATATTTGCCAACCGGCACAGATAAAAAATCCAGGTTGGACATAGGATTGAATGCCCTGACCCCTTCTTTTCCTAAAGTTGCAGCAGTGGTTTCTGATTCTAAAGAAGCACCTCTGGTGATAATCCCATGCTGCCAGTCAAATGATTCTTCAACCGGCACGCAGGTGTCAGAATCTCTTCCACCATAAACGATTCCGCCTACAACTACGCCTTTTGGGTCATTAAGCTTTGGGTCGAGGTTATCTAAGATATCCAGAGAAAGCGTGAAACGGGCATTCGGGTGAGAGCATTTTATCTCTTTTCCTTCTGCATCTTTTTTGC
>MEWM01000146.1:12770-12964 GCA_001775355.1 candidate division Zixibacteria bacterium RBG_16_43_9
TTGTTCAGGGCTTTCCACTGACTGGGATCATCTTTGGAGTTTACTCCCATAATGATGCCGAACATCCCTTTTTCCACATTCACTGCCCGGACTTCGCCATCTTGTTTCCTGAGATAAGCGATGTCGTCACCCACGATCGTCTCTCCTTCAAGCATGGCAGTAGAAGTCTTTCCACAAAGCGATGGGAAGGCGCC
>MEWM01000147.1:0-4749 GCA_001775355.1 candidate division Zixibacteria bacterium RBG_16_43_9
AGCCTGGGATTAGGCTGCACTAGAGCAATCCTGAGCCAGGCTAATGCGGGAAAGATAGTTTCTGCTTTTGGAAACCTAACAATCAGGGGCGACTATGTAGCAGGGCTTCTTGTCATATTGGTCCTTTTCTTGATTCAGTTTCTGGTCATAACTAAAGGTGTAAACCGCACCTCTGAAGTTATTGCCAGGTTCTTTCTGGATTCTCTTCCAGGAAAACAGATGGCGATTGAAGGGGAGTTAAACTCAGGACTGATCACTCAGGATGAAGCCAGAAGAAGAAGGGAAGAAGTGTCAAAAGAGGGAGATTTCTATGGCTCGATGGAGGGTGCAATTAAATTTGTCAGAGGAGAGGCGATACTTTCTTTCATCCTGATCCTCATAAACCTGATAGCCGGGTTTGCGATTGGAATATTACAGAAGGGGATGGGTTATCAGGATGCTTTTAAAACCTATGCACTTCTTGCGGCCGGCTTAGGTCTGGTCCTTCAGATGCCGGCTTTGCTTACCTCCTCGACATCGGGTTTGATAATCACCCGGGCTTCAGCCAAAAAGAGCTTAGCCTCTGATCTTTTAAGCGAGTATGTCCCTCACCCAAAAACTTTAATTCTTGCCTTAGGTGCCATTTTACTTTTAGGAGCCTTATCCGGTTTTTCCCTGGTTGCTTTTCTTCCCCTGGTGGTAATAGGCGGTTCCCTGGGATATTTTTCATTGAGAAAAAAAGGAGAAGAGCATCATCCAGAGGAAGAAGAAGAGAAAGAGACATACTCGGAGACAAAGGTCGAAAAGAGCAAAACTCCAGTCGAGCCGATAAGGATAGACCTTATCAGGATTGAGTTGGGTTACGGGTTGCTATCCCTTGCCCAGAGTTCGTCTTCAGATAACCTTTTCCAGACCATTCCAGCCCTAAGAAAAGAAGTTGCCTCGGAACTCGGAATAAGACTTCCCCAGGTAAGGGTAAGAGATAATCTAAGTCTCAAGCCGTTTGAATATTCCATAGTCTTGAAGGAAATGGAGCTGGCTCGCAGAGAACTTTTTACTGATAAGTTTTTGGTTATAAATCCAGGCGATCTCCCGGAAATAGAAGGAGACGATACAATTGAGCCTGCATTCAATCTTCCAGCCAAATGGATAGATCAAAACAGAAAAAAGGAAGCTGAAGATAAAGGGTATAATCTGATAGAACCAAAAGCGGTTCTGACCACTCACCTGTTTGAGCTTTTCAAAGAAAATGCTTATGAGCTGTTCGGTCTGCAGGAAACCAAAGACCTTTTAGAAGAGCTGAAGATACAATATCCTGCCTTAGTTGAGGAGATCTTTCCTGGAAATCTCTCGCTGGTGACCATTCAGAAAGTCTTTCAGAGTCTTTTAAAGGAAAAAGTTCCAGTAAAGGATTTGCTTACCATCTTTGAAGTGTTAGCAGAAAAGAGTCCACAGGTAAAAGAGCCTGTGCTTCTGACTGAAGCGGTTCGAGCAGGACTGAAAAGAACCATTACCCGGCAATATCTGGATTCAGAAGAAAGGATAACCGTTTTTACCCTGGATCCTAAATTAGAGCAGTCTTTCTGTGCTTCCGGTAATCCCGCAGATTTTAAGCCAACCTTTAAGCCTGAACTTGCAGGAAGATTAGTATACGAGTGCAGGTTAAAAGCTGAAGAGTTTAAAAGCAAAGGCCTCAAACCAGCCATTCTGGTTTCCTCCAAGGCGAGATATCCCTTCAGGCAATTTATAGGAGAGAGCATACCGGATTTAGGGGTGCTCTCTTATGAGGAGATAGTTTCCGGGACCAGGGTTTACTCTATCGGTAGCATAAGCCTGGAAAATGAATTCTCAGGAGAAACTGCTCTGAACAGGGAAATAAAACCAGAAAGGTTGTGAAAAAAATCAATGAAACAGACGATAATAATAATTGATCCTTTAAACCAGCTCACATTAAAAGCTACAAAACTACCAGGGGGTAAAAGATGACTGTAGAAAAGGATTGGGGCGTTTACCTGAAAAGTAAAGACCCGGTAAAAAGGGAAAGACTTTTAGCCGAGTATCTACCTCTTGTTAAGAGTGTAGCCGGGAGAATGGCTCTCGGTTTTCCCAAATCAGTGGAGCTGCAGGACCTGGTTAGCACCGGGGTAATCGGTCTGGTGGAAGCCTTCTCGAATTTCGATCCCTCCAGAGGGGTCAAATTCGAAACCTATGCGGTTCCTCGTATAAGGGGTGCAATCCTGGATGAATTAAGAGCGCTGGACTGGGTGCCACGATCCACCCGAGCAAAATCCAGGGAGATAGACCGGGCTTTGACCAAACTGGAAAACAAGCTGGGACGGATACCCACTGATCAGGAACTGGCTAAATTCCTGAAGATCCCAGTCGAAGAAATCCACTCTGCCAAAGGTGATCTATCCTCCTCCATCGTCCTTTCCTTAGACGATCTGGTCTATAAAGAGGAAGATAATCGCCAAATCCCCCGAATAGAAACTGTAGAAGCAGCTGCTCGGGAGAATATCCTGAACGATCTGGAGAAAAAAGAGCTGAAAGCTTTCCTGGTATCTGCCATAAAACACCTTTCTGAACAGGAAAGGCTGGTCATAGCACTTTATTATTACGAGGAGATGACCCTGAAGGAGATAGGAGAGGTCATGACCATCTCTGAATCCAGAGTCTCCCAGATCCACACTAAGGCAGTTATGAAATTGAGAGGAATGATTCGAGATAAATTTACCCTTTAAAATATGAGCCAAGAGGAAGTTTTCAGAAGCGGCATCTCCCAGATATCGTCTGGAAAAAGAGTCCGCAGGGGTGAAAAATCGATTATAAAGGGGGAAAAACGCTCCTCGCCCAGACCAAAGATGAATAACGAGTCTCAATTCACCCAGAAGGAAAGAACCGGGGTGAAAGACGGGGATGCAGGGAGAAAAACTCAAGTTCATATTGATGTGACCATTTAAAAGGTCAAAAAAAGGCGGGTGAAAAGATGGTTTTAGCTTTGAGTGATAAAAATAACAAGGTGGTTAAAGAGGCGCAGGTAGAGATCTCCGGACAGAGATTACAGGAGATGGAAAGGCTGGCCTGCCTGGGAGAGATCGTGGGTGGAGTCGCACATGAGATAAATAACCCCTTGCAGATCATCCTGGGAAAAGCACAGATACTCAGGATGAGGACGTCGCAATCCCAGAATTCCTCCAAGTCGACTGAGGATTTAGCTGCAATCGAGAAAGGTGCTCAGAGAATTGCGGAACTGATTAACTGTTTGAATGACCTGGCTTGTCAGGAAACTCAAGAAAAAAGTCTTAAAACGGACGTGGACTTAAACTACCTGTTCAGCTCAATCCTCCCCTTAATCAAGGCTTGCCTTAAAGATAAGAAAATCGAATTGAATCTAAACCTGACTGAAAAACTTCCCAAAGTTAAGGGGAATTCCTTGGAACTGAAGAAACTGTTTATGTTCTTGATGCTCAACGCCAAGCAAAGGATCAGCCGGGGAGGAAAGTTAGGGGTGAATTTTCAAAAAGAAGGAAGATTTCTTAAAGTGGTGTTTAATGATCAGTCAGAACGATCGCTTAAGGAGGAACATAGCGCATCAGAATCTACTGGCCCCTGGCTAACAGAGGGGAAACAGGACTTCGGGATTTTGAGCGGCACTCAGATCTTGCAGGAACACAAAGGAGAACTGGAGACTATAAGGAATTCGGAAAAAGGAAGTATTCTAGTGGTAAGGCTCCCTCTCATTTAAAGCTTTGCAAAAAATTTAATAAATATTAGAGCAACATTTTACACGAAAAGTAATCAAAAGAGAAAAGGAGATCAAAAGAAGATTAGTTTAAAACAAGGAGAGGTTATGGATGTAAATACGACCTTGCTCAAAGAAAGAAAATCTGCCAGAGAGCAGAAAGAGAGAAAAGCCATTGAATTACAGTTCGAAGAGCCGGTCAATTTCAAAGTCCTTGCTCCAGAGGAAAAAGAGAAGACAAAAGAAGGATCTGGGAAAATCCTTACTTTTAACGACCAGGGGATACTGCTTCTGACTGATAATCCTCTAAAAGAAGGCTCCTTCGTCAACCTCTCCATCAAATTCAAAGAGTTAGGACTACTGGAGGGAATACTGGGGAAAATAAAAAAGGTAGAGGAATCTGAAGAACATGACTTTTATGTAGGAGTGGAACTATACTCTCCAGAAAAAATCAAAGCCGAGGCTTTAAGCGGACTTTTCCCCGAAGAAATGGAAAGCTTTAATGTTAGGCTCAAAAAAAGCCTGATAGATTATTTCAAGCGAACAAAAAATTATCCGGAGAAAATCTCCGGCTCAAATGAGAGACTCACTTATTAAAAAAATGGAAATACAGCTTACCTCAGAGAAAATATATAGCTTAGACCTTCTGATCGAGCAGCTTAAGGATATCTTTCTTGAAATCCCGGTGGGAATTTTCATCTGCGATCAAAAGGGGGAGGTTAAATATGTCAACAAATTCTTTCCCAGGGTTTTAGGCGGGTCCAGACCTGAAGATTCGATCGGCATAAATGTTTTAGAATTAGAGAATATCAAAGCTACAGGGGTGGATGCGAATTTCAGACAAACCCTGAAGCAAGGCGAACCCTTTTCAGTCGAAAGAGTCAAATACAAAAGCATCTGGGGAAAGGAAGTTTATCTCTCCGTAAGGGCTACACCAATTAAGGAGAAAAGCGGTTCAACCTGCGGCTTAATAGGTTTTCTGGAGGATGAAACTGACAAAGTCAAGTTAGAAGAAGGGCTGAAGCAGA
>MEWM01000147.1:4782-9332 GCA_001775355.1 candidate division Zixibacteria bacterium RBG_16_43_9
AGAAAGTCTTAGGGAGTACACTTAATCTTAACGAGATCCTTGAAATCATCTTAATTGCGGTCACTGCCGGGCAGGGGCTGGGATTCAACCGGGCTTTTCTTATGCTGATGGATGAAAAAGGAACCTATTTGGAAGGGAAGATGGCTATCGGACCTTCCAATCGGGAGGAAGCATACCGAATCTGGAATAACCTTTCTCAACAAGATCAATCTCTGGAAGATATCCTGAAGTCTTATCGCTCCGCATTGGACCAAAAAAATATCGAAGTAAATCAAATCGTTCAGAAGATACGGGTATCGATAAGGGAGAAGGATAATCCTTTGATCCAGTCAGTTCTGGATAAGCAGGCTCGCTATCTGGATGAGGCCAACTACCCCCCTTCTTTTACCTCCAGTCTCTTCGAAACCATAGGTACGCGGAAACTGGCCTTAGCCCCTTTGATTTCTGTAGATAAGATAGAAGGTTTAATTTTAGCGGATAATTTCGTAACCGGCAAAGAGATAAAAGAGGAAGATTTAAAGCTTCTGCAGATCTTCGCTCACCATGCCGGCAGCGCCATCGAAAGGTCAAGGCTGTACCAGAGATTGGAGCAGAAACTAATGGAATTGGAAGAAGCCAACAGGAAAATAGCGGAGAATAGTCAAAGGATGATTAAGATGGAAAGACTGCAGGCGATTGAGGAGGTGACCTTTCAGGTAGCGCACGAGTTAAGAAACCCGATGACCATAATCGGGGGATTTGCCCGCTCGATTTTGAAGAGGACCTCCCCTCAGGATGAAAATTACAAATCTTTAGAGATAATCGCTTCGCAGACCGAAAGGATGGAGGATCTGCTAACTAATTTCCTGGATTATGTCTATGTCCCGGAAAATACAGTCGAGGAACTGGACCTGAATCAGAGCATAGAACAAAGTCTGGAATTGCTTAAAGGAGAGTTAAAAGAGAAAAGGATTTATCTGATTAAGAACCTGCATACACAACTCCCTAAGCTTCACCTCAATCCGGAATTGCTGAGTTCTTCCCTGGTGAACATCCTCCGTTATATGCTCTCCAATTCCAGTTCCTCTGGCTCTCTTTACATTACCACCCAACCTTTTGACGGACAGGTTAGCCTTACTTTCAGCTTGATGCCGGTCAATTCAATTCTTCTTCCAGAGAAAAGCTCAAGTTTTTCCCTGGCTTCCACTTTGATAGGAAATTTAGGAGGAACCCTGAAATACAAACCCGAAGACAAAGCCAGACTCTGTCTGGAGATAAATTTTTTCCCAAAAGGAGGTAAAGATGGACAGCATCCTAATCGTGGATGATGAGGAGTATATCCTGGAACTTTATCAGAAAGAGCTTAGGGATGAGGGTTATGAGGTAAAATTAGCCAGGAATAATGCCGAAGCCCTGAAAATGGCGGAGAAGGAGAATATAAATTTAGTGGTTTTAGATATAAAGTTATCCGGGGAAGAGGATGGTTTACAGACTTTGACCGAGTTGAAAAAACAGAACAAGGATCTACCGGTGATCTTGAACTCAGGCTATTCGACCTACAAAAATAATTTTCAGACCTGGCTGGCAGATGCCTATCTGGTCAAATCTTCTAATCTTTCAGAATTAAAAAATAAAATTCACTCTCTTTTAAGCCGATAATCTGACAGGGCAAATACTTCTTAGTCCGAGGAAAAAATGAATGAGAAAAATAAAGAAGGCTCTTTTTCGTCCGGGAAAGTGAATGGGGATACCTCTTTTGAAGAGATAGAAGAAGTACTCAAATCGATGGATAATTTCGTGGAGCAGGTTAAAGGGGTGGCTTTAAACCTGGCCTCCGCTACGGCCAAAGCCAGAAACTATCTTCCTGCCAAGATAAGCGAAGATGTGCTGGATCTGGTGAATCAATCATCCAAAGCCACCTCCGAGATAGCCAAGCTGGTTAAGTTAGTGCGGATGGAAGTAGGTGGGATTTATTCAATCAATCAATACGGAGAAATTGAATTCCAGAGGAACAAGGTTATCGAGGAGAAAATAGAAGAATATCTGGACAGGATCCTGGCTGAGAGCCAGAGGATTCTCCTGATAATGAAAAGGCTCAAATCGATTTCTATTGACAATAAATTAGTCTAAAAAACTCCAGGTAGAAGAAAATAATTCTTAAAAAGGGGGAAGATACTTCCGAAAGATCTCATTCAAATTTGTTTTTGATTTTTTAAAGATCTTCAAGACTGTAATTCTAACTGAAATTAATTAGCTGGGGGATAAGAAGTTAAACGACGTAGTTCTTTATCGCTTTAAATCTTCAAAATAAGGCATATAAGTTGCTGAAAACATTCGTGAAATTTATCAAGGAGTCTTATGACAAGGTCTCAGTTCGTCCTGATACTGCTGATAATACTTGTGGCTTTGCTTCTCCCTTATGGCTTGAAATCGGCAGAGCCGGATCAGGGGAAGTTTAACCCAGTATCTGAGCAGGTTTATCAGGTTCCAGAGGGTTAAGCTCTTAGTTAGATTTGCCGACTAAAATAATGCAGGAGTTACAAAAAGGGGAGGTAGATTGGAACAGCATGTTCTGAACCTGATTAAGTTGATCCATAAAGAGGTGGATTCGCTGGAGAATTTTCTCAAACTTTTGACCGAGGAAGAGGAATGTCTAGTGAACAATTCCTTTGATAGCCTAGAGGAATCGATTTTAAAACAGGAACAGGCTCTCACCCAAGCCAAGCAGTTGGAAAAAGAAAGGATTGAGATTACCTCCTGGCTGTTCAAGGGTTTCAAAGTGGACCAGAAAAAAGCTTCCCTTACCAAACTGGTCCAGCTTCTGGATAGCTCTTATTCTTCAAAATTAGAAGAGCTCCAGAAGACTTTATTAGACCTGCACCGCAAAGTAGAGGTTCAAAGAGAAAAGAATGGAGAGCTGATAAAAGATTCAATGGGATATATAGACCGGAGTATAAAATTTTTAATGGAGCCCTCTCCGGTCTCCTATTTAAAGGACCCCTCGCATAACCGGGGAAAGGCAAGGCCCCCTTTGGTTTTAGATAAAGTAGGGTAAGAAAATCAGGAAGAAAGATCTATGGCTGACATTTACGCAGGGATAGGTGGTTTAAAAAGGATTAATTCGCAATTAATTGGTAAAGCGAATCCTTCTCGAATCCCGATTGAAAAAACCGAGCGGGCATCTGCCTTGGATCATGTAAAATTAACTCCCCAATCGGAGAAGATCCCCAGACCGGAAATAAAATCAAATAATGCTATCTACATAGCTGGAGACAAGGACAAGAAAATCCGTGAGCTGATTTGTCAAAGACTTGCCTGCGAAAAAGCCATACGCTTAAAACAGGAGATCAAAAATTTTTCCTCGGCCTGGCTTACTGGCATAAGCTAAGAAATAGTAAGTCGTAAATTTCAACAGGAGAATTGGAGATGTTGATTCTTACCAGAAAATTAGGGGAGAGTATCACCATCGGGGATGACGTCAAGATAACGGTCTTGGGAATTCATGGAAGGCAGGTCAGATTGGGGGTGATTGCGCCTCAAAAGGTAGTTGTTCACAGGGAGGAGGTCTATTTCAAGATACAGGAGGAAAACAAAAAGGCATCACTGGCAGGGAAGGAAGAAGCTGCCGAGTTAGCCAAGACTATCAGGGAAAAGATAAAGGAAAAGCCTAAGAGAAAACAGGATTATCCGGAGTAAACTGTAGTTTTGTTCCAGACATATGCTGCTTTAGGCTAAGACCCCCTTAACTCAGATAGTTAAAAAAAATCAGTTGATCCGACTTGATAAAAATATGTTCTTCAAAATCAAAAATAAACTTAACCATCAAACCCAGAAGAAAGCTGGTTTTTCCTCCAAGAAGGAAAAGGAGCAACTCAGTACCAGGCTGAACAAACTGGGAAATCAGAGAACCCCTTTTTCCTCTGAGGCGATTGATACCAGCTTTGTTTACTTCGAGGAGAAATAGCCCCCACTTTCTCTGATTACAAAAGGGGGGCAAATGGAGATTTTGACTTCTCGTTTTGGCAAGATCTCTTTCTCTTCAAAAGAGGTTTACTCTTTCAGCAAAGGGATTTACGGTTTCCCTCAGGAGAAGAGGTACCTTTTTCTAAAGCTGAAAGAGTATGAGCCATTTTTATGGCTGCAGTCTGTGGAGAAACCGGATTTAGCCATTCTTTTAATTGACCCTCTCATTTTTCTCAGGGATTATAAACCAGAGATACTGAAGAAGGAGCTTGAGGATATAGAGATTCTGGATTTGAAAAAAGCTGAAATCTACGTTACAGTTACTCCATCCGGTAAACTAAAACAATCCTCACTTAACCTCTTAGCTCCCATTATAATCAATCCAGCGAGAAGATTAGGGAAGCAGGTGGTGCTGAAAAGCGGTGATTATAGAATCCAGCATCCCATCTTTGAGAGGTTAGAAAAAAATTCTAAAAAAACATAAAGCTTCTCAGAATAGTATAGGTTTAAATTCTAAGGAGTGGGGATCAAAAAGGGTGGGAGGAGTCCTTCATTTTTACGAAACTCAGCATGCTTCGAGTGGTATACTAACGCAGACTGAAGTCTGC
>MEWM01000147.1:9347-9489 GCA_001775355.1 candidate division Zixibacteria bacterium RBG_16_43_9
TATAAGCAAAAACATCTCCTTGTGATATATCAAGGGCGTATAGCAATACGCCCGTACTCTTAATAGGAAAATTAAATTTAAGTTTTAAAGATTAAAGACGATAATCATAATAGAGGTAAAAGAAGATGAAAATCCAAAAAGT
>MEWM01000148.1:0-147 GCA_001775355.1 candidate division Zixibacteria bacterium RBG_16_43_9
TCTTGTCCCCTGAGCTTATGATTTATGTGAGCAACAAACAGCTTCAAATCGTATTTTTCCTTTATCTGATTTAGAAGATGAAGCAGTGCCACAGAATCCGGACCTCCGGAACAGGCAACAATTACCCTATCCCCCTTTTGAAGCATA
>MEWM01000148.1:203-6562 GCA_001775355.1 candidate division Zixibacteria bacterium RBG_16_43_9
CCCTTTTTGTAGTCTCCGTTTTGTGGACTATCCAGCAAAAAGATATAGTTTTTAGAGGAATTGTCAAACCAAAAGGGGGAATTTGTTCTGTCAGGTCCCCAGATCTGACAGTGACTGCTGAAACTTCAGTTATCTGGAGTAGCTCCTGACATAATCAACAACAATTTTTTGGAAAACGAGGGCGAGCCTGAAAGGCTCACACTATGAAAATATCCTTTCCCTATATGCTCTCTACTATTTACTATCTACTTGTTTCTTCTCCCACATCTCTTCAGTTATCCTCATCTCCTCGAACTGCACCAAAATTTCATCCCCCTCTTTTTTAAAATATTTCCTTATATCTTTGAATCGCTCATCTCCAAAAATATCTATTTTGTTTCGAGGGTCGTGTCTTTTGAATTTTGTCCTGACGAATTCAAACCCGCATTTAAGGTAACATTTGATAGCCCTCTTGTTCAAAGCGACAACGTCTAAATACAGCTCCTTAAATTTCATCTTCTCAAAAAAATATGGCAAAAGTGTCCTGATAGCCTCGGTTCCATAACCTTTGTCCGTAGATTCATATCCTAAATAGATACCCAGCTTCGCCTTTTTATTTCCCCAGTCAAGGTCATAGATATTTAAAAATCCTAAAAGCTCCTCTTTGAGATCATCTATGGCTAAATAGAGCATCCGTGGGTCTTTTTTTCTTTTCAAATACCATTCCTTTCTCTGAGTCTCAGTAATTTCCCCTAAATTGTAATGAGCATACAACGGATCAGGGTACGGTTTCCATTTTAGCCTTTTGTCAATATCGTCCTTTCTAAACGGACGGATGATTATCCTTTCCCCTTTGAGCCTGAAGCGCGTTATCTTGAGTAGTAAATCAGAGGTCATCTATTTTTGAAAAATGGAGTATAAAACTTTAGTTTTATTTTTGTAAACCTGAAGGTTTACACTCCAGTGTCTTTTTCTCGCTCGGCGAGGATGTTATCATCCCCGCCAGCTTTTTTCTTGTGGATGATAACATCCACAAGGAGCCTGAGGTTTTTTTTGTTTTTCCCTGTCTATCCGCCTTTGGCGGATTGTCTACTGTCTACTCATTCCAACCATTTTGACATAATCAGAAAATCTAATTTATGCCAATGCTTGCGCAAAAAGGCTTCCTGCACGAAACCCGATGACAAATACAGATTGACAGCAGTAATAAGATTCGGTGTAGTATAGGCGAAAAGTTTATGACATCCTTTTTCTTTAGAGTAGTTTTCAACTTTTTGAATGAGCTGTTTGCCAATTCCCTTTCCCTGTTCTTCTAAAGCCGTGCAGATCCAGGAAAGGTCAGAAATCCCACCCTGGTCGAATCTTCCGATAGCCAGCCCGACTATTCTGCCGTCATCTTCAGCCACAAAACCATATCTGTTCTCATCTCCGATAAACCTCAAGAAAGTATCATAGGAATAAAGCTTAAGCTCCTCATCCAGAAGCTTCCTAGGATAGACCTCCTTCTCATACTTCTCCCAGGTTTTTACTCTAACCTCTATGGAAAGATTAATTGAAGACTCAATATCTTCTTTTTTCATCTCCCGGATTAGCACTTTAGCTTCAGTCCCATTTTATGTCTTGGTAATCCCGCCTTGCCCACAAGGCGGGAGAATTGGAGAATTAACCCACGTTGAGGGCAACGTGGGTTTACTGCTACTGCCTACTGTCTACTTGATAAACCTAAAGGTTTATACTCCAACCTGCTTTTCCAATTCCTCAACCAGATGCAGATATTCGTGATGTTTGCCTTCTCCGATCCTCTCTTTCTCTATCTTTTCAAATTTTTCTTCCAGGACTTTCTGCTCCTTTTCAGGGATATTTCTATCTGCCATTGCGTACAGGATATTGTCTTCTTTGAAGATATGCGGGGCTAAAAGGCCGGCAAAACCCAGTGCATTTTCAACCAGCTTTTTGATAGAAGATTTATCCCCTTTTTCATATTTTTCTAAAGCCTCTGCCATCCCTTTGACATAGTTTCTGCTCAGGGTATGTTCATACAACATAACCCCCAGAGGACCGCTTTCTCTGGGTATTCCGTATTTCTCCATCATCGGGAAAAGGGCATCCTCCTCTTTTCCAAGATGACATTTGTCAACAAAATTGCGTATGAAATCAACCGCTTTCTTGAAGACTTCAGGTTTAACCTCTTTACCTTCTTCTAAGTTTTGTGAGGCTTTCTCCAGAATTTTCAGCATTCTCAAAATAACCTTATGTTCTTCTTTTAATTCTTCTGTAGGTTTCATAAAAAAGTACCTCCTATTACTACGTTAGGGCTGATTAATTACTTTTTTAGCTGTCATGCTGAGTTAAGCGAAGCATCTATTAGTGTTTCCTATACTACAGGTTTTATAGATTCTTCGCCCGTAGGGCTCAGAATGACACAGAGATGTCAATCTGACTTCATCATGATTGACATACGGCTACGGCTCGGGCGACCACGAGGGTCGCCCCTACTTTTCCCTGTCTACTGTATGCTGTCTACTGTCTACTTAACTTCCCCATATCTTCTTATTCAGAATTGAGACTAGATCATCGATCTTCACCCTCACCTGTTCCATCGAATCCCTTTCCCGCAAGGTCACAGTCTGATCTTGTAGAGTCTGGGAGTCAACTGTTATGCCAAATGGAGTTCCCACTTCATCCTGCCTTCTATATCTTCTGCCGATGGCACCGCCTTCATCATAGAAGACCTTAAAATGAGGTCTTAATATATCTTCGATCTTCTTTGCTATCTCCGGCATATTGTCTCTTTTGACCAGAGGATACACTCCTGCTTTTATGGGTGCGATCTTGGGGTCCAATCTCAAAACAGTTCTCTCCTCATCTTTGACCACCTCTTCGTGGTAGGCATCCAGCAAACAGACCAGCAAAGACCGGTCAACCCCGGCAGAGGTCTCGATGATGTATGGAATGAACCTTTCCTTGGTCTGGTCATCATAATAGGAAAGGTCTTTGCCGGATGCCTGGGTATGCCGGGAGAGATCATAATCGGTTCTATTATGAATCCCCTCGATCTCCTTCCAGCCAAAGGGAAAATTATATTCTATGTCAAAAGCCATCTTGGCATAAAAAGCTAACTCCTTTTTATCGTGCTGGTGAAACCTCAAGTTTTCTTTTTTTATCCCCAGAGAATGATACCATTTCATCCTCTCCTCTTTCCAGTATTCGATCCATTTGTCGTCTTCTTTGGGGTTGATAAAAAACTGCATCTCCATCTGCTCAAATTCTCTGGAGCGGAAGATGAAATTGCCCGGGGAGATCTCGTTTCTAAAAGCCTTACCGATCTGGGCTATTCCAAAGGGAGGTTTCTGTCTGGAAGGGGATAAGACGTTTAAGAAGTTGACATAGATACCCTGAGCAGTTTCCGGGCGAAGATAGACCATTGAAGCATCATCCTCTACTGGACCCATATGGGTTTTGAACATCAGATTGAACTGCCTGGCTTCTGTTAATTCTCCACCGCAATTAGGGCATTTCGTCCCCTGAACCTCCTCTGCCCTGAACCTCATCTTGCAGTTTTTGCAGTCGACCATCGGGTCAGCAAAAGAAGCCACGTGACCTGAGGTCACCCAGACCTGTGGATGCATCAGAATCGAGGCATCCAATCCTTCGATATCATCCCGGAGCTGGGTCATACTTTTCCACCAGCACTGTTTGATGTTATTCTTAAGCTCCACGCCTAAGGGCCCATAATCCCAGCAGCTGTTTATCCCCCCGTAAATTTCGCTGGACTGGAAGATGAAGCCTCTCCTCTTGCACAGGGAGACCAGTTTATCCATCAAATCCTGACTTTTCTTGTTTGCCAAGTTTCCTCCAAAAATGTTCCTTTTGATTAACCCGATATCTTCCTCAAGAAATCCAAGGTTTTCAGCTCTTTTGCTCCGGTATGATAACTGATAAAACTCTTGACCAGCTCAGAGATCTCGTTCAAGCTTTCTTTATCTACTTTCTCTGGCTGAAGTGGTTTTTTACAAAAGGGAGAGAACCGAACTGCATCTTCTTTCCTCTGCTGAGACTCTGAAAAGTTTTTCAGGATTAAGCAAAAGCTTGAACCGTTTTTCCTGGGCTTCCGCTGTGTCTGAGCTTGAGAAAATATTCATCCTCCTTTGCGCACTTTTTGCAGATCACCCCGCCTCTTTCCGGGCTGAAGAAAACCTCCTGGTCTTTTATCTCTGCTCCGCAATTTAGGCACGAATCTAATTTGGGCTTGTAGCCTAAATGGGCGGAGAGCTTGAGAGCAAAACTCCAGAAAAGCTTTTCCAGGTTCGACTCATCAGTTAATTCCATCCTTGACAGAGTCTTCAGACTCAAGTTGAAAATCCTCAGGTTTGACTCTTCGCCTTTTATCAACTGGTCCAAAAGCTCAGACACAGCGGAAGCCCAGGAAAAACGGTTCAAGCTTTTGCTTAATCCTGAAAAACTTTTCAGAGTCTCAGCAGAGGAAAGAAGATGCAGTTCGGTTCTCTCCCTTTTGTAAAAAACCACTTCAGCCAGAGAAAGAAATCCCAGAGGGGCAGTTTTGCTTTTTCCTCTTTTTATCCCTTTGGCTAAGACCTTTACCTTGCCGAAATCTCTGGTGTAGAGGGAAAAGATGAGCGAGGAGTCCCCATACTCAAAGCTCTTCAGGACGATCCCTTCGGTTTTGACTAAGCTCATCTATTTTCTTGAAAGGGGGGTGGAAGAGGTGTCCTGGGGCTGGATGAATTTATAGATCACCTCATCCTTTTTGGCCATGCCGTATCTTTCCCGGGCAACCTTCTCGATGTAGGAAAGGTCATCTCTGAGTTTTTCTTTCTCTATTTGCAGATCCATATTCAGAGCCTGCAGCCTTTTAGTCTCAAGGATTGTATTCTCTTTTTGTGCTTTTAGCGAAAGCAGGCGAAAAAAACCGTAATCCCCGGCAAAATAGAGATAGAAAATGAAGCAAAAAAGCAGGAGAAACAAAACCCGCCTTAATATTTTCCTGCGGGGCAAAGACTGTTTTTTGATCCGGGTAAAGAAATCATCCACCCTGAGATTTTTTTTCTTTCTGTTGTCTAACATGCTGACCTCCCTTTACCCAGTCCATAGAAGACATTCCTTCCGGCATAGGCTGCTTTCTTGCCTAATTTTTCTTCGATTCTCAGGAGTTGATTATATTTGCAGATCCTATCAGTCCTCGAGGCTGAGCCGGTCTTTATCTGGCCCGAGGAGACTGCAACTGCCACATCCGCGATAGTGGTATCTTCAGTCTCGCCTGAGCGGTGAGAGATGACTGTGTTGAAATTAGCCTTCTTTGCCATCTCGATAGTATCTAAAGTCTCGGTCAGGGTGCCTATCTGGTTTAACTTGATCAGGATGGCATTGGCTGCTTTTCTCTCGATCCCCACTCTCAGCCTTTTCGGATTAGTGACGAAGATATCATCCCCCACGATCTGGATTCTATTTCCCAATTTCTCAGTAAATTTCACCCATCCCTCCCAGTCGTCCTCTGCTAAACCATCTTCGATGGAGATAATCGGATATTTGTCCAGGAGGTCTTCATAATAGTGAATCAATTGCGAGCTGGTAAATCTTCTACCTTCAGCTTTGAAGATGTAGAGTTTTTCGTCCGGATTGTAAAAAGCAGAGGCCGCCGCATCTATCCCCAGGTAGATATCCTCTCCCGGTCTATATTCAGCCCTACCAATTGCCTCTATGATCACCTGAAATCCTTCCTCATTCGAATTCAAACTTGGAGCAAACCCGCCTTCATCCCCCACCCCGGTGTTGAGCTTTTTTTCCTTTAAGACTTTTTGCAGATGATGAAAAACCTCTACCCCCATTCTTAGAGACTCTTTAAAAGAGGAACCGCCCGCAGGCAAAATCATAAACTCCTGAATGTCGAGGTTGTTGTCTGCATGTTGACCACCATTCAGGATATTCATCTGCGGAACCGGAAGGAGCTTTGCCTTTTTCCCTCCTATATATTCATATAAAGGAATCTTCTTGGAGAAAGCACAGGCTTTGGCTACTGCTAAGGAAACACCTAAGATGGCATTCGCGCCCAAATTTTTCTTATTCTCAGTCCCGTCCAAATCAAGAAGGAATTTGTCCAGCTTCCTCTGGTCAAACGGATTTAATTTTGAGCGGACAAGTTTCGGAGCTATTTTTTTGTTGACATTCTCAACTGCCTGCCTGACCCCTTTACCTGAGTATCTGGTTTTATCCCCGTCCCTTAGCTCTAATGCCTCATGCGCGCCAGTTGAAGCACCAGACGGGACAATGGCTCTTCCCATTGACCCGCTTCGCAGCTCAACTTCCACTTCCACTGTAGGATTCCCCCTGGAATCCAGAACCTCTCTGCCAAAACATCTTTT
>MEWM01000149.1:0-228 GCA_001775355.1 candidate division Zixibacteria bacterium RBG_16_43_9
CCTCGACTGATAGCCCCACTCGCATGCGAGCCCAAGTTATGATCTTAGGATTAATGGGTGACCTCGTAACCACATCAACTGCTCTCTATTTTGTATTTTTTAAGGAATCCGTTATATTCACGTGTAGATCAGCCCCGGGAGTTAATTGATTTATACCAATGACCCTTCTACCCTGGCTTTTCTCAAACAGCAATCGCAGAACTTCTCGGTTTTCCGGTCGGTTTCTAA
>MEWM01000149.1:321-616 GCA_001775355.1 candidate division Zixibacteria bacterium RBG_16_43_9
GCGGAAGAAATACAAAGCCTCCTCATCTGCTGACCCGTAGTTCTCCTGTTTAAGCCGGTGGAGAGAGATAATCGCCACCTTGCTTAAAGGATCAGCTTCACCGAATACAAAATTCAAGGAAGGGACATAAAGGTCTTCATCGATGACTCCTAAAACCTTTTCCCGTGGATTAGCTTTCAAAAGCTCTAACTTGTTGAGGATGACTGTGGAATAATACTGCCCCCTCTTTCGATTATACGCTTCAGCCGGGATTCTTATCCCCTGCAGGATGTCCACTCCCGCATTGAAAACCGAA
>MEWM01000149.1:677-1022 GCA_001775355.1 candidate division Zixibacteria bacterium RBG_16_43_9
CGATCTTACTTTTGGTGCTGACCGCTTTCTTTTCTATCATCTTCCTTTCCGCCTCAACGGCTTCTCCATTCCTTCTGATTTATCATAAGCACAAACCCTTAATCTGTCAATACCTTTTTTGAGACTTTTTAGTGATTTTTTCAAAAATCCATATATACTACGAAAAAAAATCAAAAAACGAATTAGTCATGCTCCTGGTGGATGTTATCATCCACAAGATAGAAGTTAGCGAGGATGATAACATCTTCGCCTAGAGAAAGTGTTCCCTCTCCTCTTAAGAGAGGGTTAGGTCATAAGAATAGAGACGCATTCGATGCGTCTCTACAAATGCTCTGCGACCCTAAA
>MEWM01000149.1:1123-10983 GCA_001775355.1 candidate division Zixibacteria bacterium RBG_16_43_9
TTGTAAGGAGAGGGATTAAGGGTGAGGTTATTCTACAGTAATGATTATGAAGTGTCACGGATTTCGTATAAAAAAATCCCGCTTTTGGCGGGATTTTTTTCTCAGATCATTATATTCACTAAGAAAAGAGTTTATTTATTTATACTCAAGAGCACAATCCGCACTATCTCCAAAAGCCGTTCACAGTTAAAGGGTTTTTTAATGAACATGTCCCCGCCTGCCTTGAAGCTTTTCCCCTCATCTGATCTGGCATCCTTGCCGGTGAGAAAGATGACCGGGATATTTTCAGTCTCTTTGTTTTTTTTCAGTTCTTCGCACACCTCATACCCATCCATAAAAGGCATCATTATATCCAAAAGTATCAGGTCCGGCCTGAAGCTTTTTGCCCTCTCTATCCCCATGACGCTGGAATTCTCCGCCAGGACCTGGTAGCCGGCATCCTTTAGAAAAGTCTCGATTATCTCGGTGATCTCAGCTTCGTCATCTATCACCAGAATCTTGCCGGTCTTGGTCTTCTTCTCAAGTCTGGTCGAGCTCACCAGTGACGGGTTCTTTGTCAAATTCATACTCCCCCCTGATTTTATTTAGTTAAAAGCCTTTTATAAAACTCTGGCCTTCGGTCATCAAATATGTAATTATTCTCAGTAAGTTTTTTATCTCTGGCTGAAAAAGGATCGATCTCCACAACGCCGACCTCTTCTTTATCCTGGCTAGCCCTGAAAAGTATTTTTCCTTCAGGCTCTATTATCTGGCTTTTCCCGGTAAAAGAAAGCTTTCTTTTTGCTCTGTCCTCTTCTCCTATCCGGTTACAGGTTATGGTGAAAACTCTATTCTCTAAGCTTCTAGTCCTCATCGCCTCCTGGGCATAGGATAAAACTAAATTAGAAGGATGGCAGATTATCTCCGCTCCCTTCAAAGCTAAGACCCTGGAAACTTCAGGAAAACGCCAGTCAAAACAAATCATCATCCCTATTTTTACTCTCCCGCCATCAAAAACCTCTGGCTCATTCTCACCCGGATCGAAAAGGAATTTCTCCTGATCGAAAAGATGAAGCTTACGATACACTCCTTTTACTCCTTCGGGTGTAAGCAGAACCGCTGAGTTATAAAGTTTATTCTTAGCTTTCTCCGCTATGCCGAATACCAGACTCGTCTTTTTTTGCCTGGAAAGCTCAAGTAAGAATCTGCTGGTTTCTCCTTCAGGAAGTTTCTCGGCTAAACTCCTCAGCTCTTCTTTATTCGCAAAGACATATCCGGTATTGAAAAGCTCCGGCAGAACCAGAAGGTCTGCTTCTTCTTTCCGGATAAGCTTTTCTACCCTTTCGAGATTCTCCTCTTTCTTGCCAAAGATCGGACAAAACTGCACAAACCCGATTTTCAAACCGTCCTCCTTTTTATTTTCGACTTAATTTGTAAATATCTTTAGCCTTAAAACTGAATTGATACCTGGTAGGGGGGTTCAACTCCACCCTAGGAAGGGTGGAGTCAAGCTCCACCCTTCCGCGATATTTCTTGCTTGGCGAGGATGTTATCATCCTCGCCAACTTTTCTCTTGTGGATGATAACATCCATAAGGAGCATGGAATCTGCCAAACTTCATCCCATTTTTCAAAAGCTTTGTGCTAAAGAGCTATCTCCTCACCCCTATCCGGTATTGTTACGTTTTGAATTCCCAGCTCTTCGATTGATTCTTTCAGAGCTTGACTTTCTTTTTCCTCTCCGTGCACCAGGAAAACCCCTCTTAGATTTTTTTTCGCTTGCTCCACATATTGCAGAAGCTCATTTCTGTCCGCATGAGCTGAAAAGGAGTGAAGTACCTCAACCTCGGATTTCAGGCTATATTCTTCACCCAATATTCTAACCTTGGGATATTTTTCCGCGATCTTTCTGCCCAGGGTATTTTCAGCCATATAACCCACGACCAGGATGGTATTTTTTGGATCTTCGATATTATTTTTAAGATGATGCAGTATCCTTCCGCCTTCGCACATCCCTGAGCCCGCAATTATGAGACACGGTTCTTGAAGATGATTCAATTTCTTTGAATCTTCTGATTCAGTTATGTAAGTAATTCGTTTTAGACCGAACGGGTCTTCTTCCTTTTCCAAAAGAGCTTTGGTTTCCTTGTCAAAACATTCCGGGTGAAGCTTGAAGATTTCAGTTATGTTGACCGCCAGAGGACTGTCTACGTATACCGGTATTTTTGGTATCCTGCTTCCTTTTTCCAGAAGGTAAAGTAGATAGATTAGCTCCTGGGTTCTCTCTAAGGCGAATGCGGGAACCAGTATTTTCCCTCCCCTCTGAAAGGTTTGATTTATTACCGAAGCTAATTTATCAGATGTGGTGCTGAAATCATCGTGCAGATGGTTTCCATAGGTGCTTTCCAGAATGAGGTAATCTATATCCTTGATCTGGATCGGATCTCTTAATATGGGTAGATTTTTTCTGCCTAAGTCGACCGCATATAAAAGCCTGATCTTTTTTCCATTCTCGAAAACCTCAAAAAAACTCAATGCAGAACCCAGCACATGTCCGGCATCGAAGAAGGTAACCCTGACGTTAGAGGTCACATAGAAAAAGCGGTTATACCCTACCCCTTTAAAAAGCTCAAGAGACCTTTCTGCTTCTTCCATGGTATAGAGGGGAATTACTGTCGGAAATGCCTTTTTTTCGTTTCTCTTATTCAGGTATTCAGCATCTTTTTCCTGCAAGTGAGCCGAATCTTTGAGCATAGCCAGGCACAAATCTCTGGTGGCAAAGGTGGAGTAGATTGTATTCTGATATCCATTTTTTACCAGTGTGGGAATGTTTCCAGAATGGTCCAGATGAGCATGCCCTAACACGACCCGTTCTATGCTCTTAGGCTCAAAAGGAAGATTCCCGTTTCTCTGGTTCGACTCCTCCCTTCTTCCCTGAAAAAGCCCGCAGTCGATTAAGATTTTCTTACTATTCGACTCAAGTATATGCATCGAGCCGGTAACCGACTTAGTCGCTCCCAAAAATGTTATCTTCGTATAGACCTCCGGATTGTAGTTAGCTGATTTATCAGCTACTGTTTTATCTTGAAGTCAGCCGATTCATCGGCTTCTTCGCTAACATAACTTTAACTTCAGGTTCTGTCAAATCCAAAATAACAGGAGCTTTTAATCCCCACCTTGAGGGCAAGGTGGGACTACAATTAGTAGGACAGGCATCCTTGCCTGTTTGGTCAGACAGGAATGTCTGACCGAATACTATACTCGGTATACCCAGGTTGCCCTCAACCTGGGTCCGCACCCAGAGATGGGACTGGCATTCTTGTCTGTCCAAGTCTTCGACTTTTATTCCGGTTTTATCCCCTGAACTTTTATGCTGACAACCGACCGGGCAACATCTTTCAGCTTTTCCATAGGGATTTTCATCTCTTCGATTAACGCTTTTGCAGTCGAGTCACTAGCCATAAGCTCAATTGGAAAAGAGGTCTCATCGATTATTTTGACTTCCCTGAAACCTGCAGCTTTTATGGCATTTAGGTAATCATCTTTCATTATCGCGCCGGAAAGACAGCCAATATACGCCTCAACTGAGTTTTTTATGAAATCCGGAAGCTCCTTAAGCAATACCAGGTCTGAAATCATCAGCCTGCCACCGGGTTTCAAAACCCTGAATGTCTCCCTGAAGACCCTTTCCTTATCCGGCACCAGGTTGATCACGCAGTTTGAGATAACTGCATTTACGAAGTTATCCGCCACAGGCAGATTTTCGATCTCTCCCAATCTGAACTCTACGTTTCCGTACTTGCCCTTCCTGGCGTTTTCCCTTGCTTTTTCGATCATCTCCGGGGTCATATCCACGCCGACCACTTTGCCGGTTTTACCGACTTTGTTAGCTGCCAGGAAACAATCCAATCCTGGTCCTGAGCCCAGGTCAAGAACTATCTCCCCTTGTTTCAAAGATGCCAGGGCAACCGGATTCCCGCACCCCAGGCCTAAGTTTGCGCCTTCTGGAACACCTTTAAGCTCCTCGTCAGTATAACCAATAGATTTGCTTATGCTCTCTGATGGATTATCGCCTCCGCAGCAGGATTTTACCGGGGAGCAGCAGGAGGCTTCCTTTTTGGCAATTTTCGCATACCCCTCTCTTACAGCTTTCTTAATTTTTTCCTGTTTCATTTTCTTTCTCCTTTTTTTTTATTGGTGATTCAAGAAGCATCCCTTCTTCGTGCACTTCTTTCTATTTCTGAAGTATCTCTCTTGCCATAGGCCCGAGCAGACCTTTCACCATTTGACCCAGCTCCCCGGCACTAACCAGTGAGATACAGCAGATCTCCCCGTCTTTTTTCCAGCTTATCACTGCAAACTTATCCCCGGGCTTGATTTTTGCTTTTTCCCTTATCTCCTTGGGAAGCACCATCTGCCCCCGCTCATCCACGCTGATCAACGATTCGACCTGGCAGCATCCCATCTTCCCCACAGGTCCGCAGCATGATTTGTTTTTTCCCTTTTTCGCCAATTTCCTCACCTCCTCAGCTTTAAATTATCAGCATACATTGATTATACTGATAAATCAGACATCTCTGAATAGTATACGCAGGGAATTACCGTTTGTCAACTATTTTTTTAATTTTTTGCATTTTTTGTAGGATCCTAGTGCCAGTTTACAAATCTAAATGGAGATTTTTCTTTGTTTTTGAGTCAAGCTGGATTATTTTTAAAAAAGATCGTGCACTTCCCGCCTTGAGGGCAAGGCGGGATTACAGTGTTACTTGTCGTCATTCTGAGTCCCCGGAAGGGGACGAAGAATCTTTAGATCCTTCGTCCTTCGGACTCAGGATGACAAGAAAATAACTTACGGCTTGCCCGTATGGGTTGGCTTCCAAATTTTCCAAATATGGAAAAAATCAATTTAAAAGCTCTCTGGATAGAAGAGTTAGAAAGCTTCCTGGACAAGCTGGGGGAGAAAAAGTACAAGGCTAAACAGTTAGCCAAGTGGATTTATAACAAGGGGGTAACAGATTTTGAGGAAATGACTGACCTCTCTAAAGACCTCAGACGGAAATTGTCTGAAGTCGCCTATATCGGAAAGCTGAAGCTGACAAGAAAACAAGTATCTAAGATCGACCAGACGGAAAAATTTCTATTGGAGCTTTTTGATGACAAAAGAATTGAGACGGTGCTGATGAGAGAAAAAAACCGGGTCACCGTCTGCATCTCCACCCAGGTTGGCTGTGCTTTGAACTGTATTTTCTGTGCCACAGGGAAATCAGGCTTTGAAAGAAACCTTTCGGCTGGCGAAATCGTTGATCAGATAATCGCTGTTAAAGGATACCTGAAAGAAGATGAAAAAATAACCAATATAGTGATAATGGGTATGGGAGAGCCTTTGTTAAATTACGAAAATACCGTGAAAGCTATCAGAATAATCCAGTCAGAGTTAGGTCTATCCATCTCGGCTAAGAGGATAACCCTTTCCACCTCCGGGATCGCCCCTGAGATTTACAAATTAGCGGACGAGAGGCTGAAGATAAAATTAGCCCTGTCCTTGAATGCCCCGGATGATGAGTTGAGGAGAAAACTTATGCCCATCACCAAAAAATATCCTTTATCCGAAGTCTTAGAGGCTTTGAAATATTATGCTAAAAAAAATGATATCCGGATAACCTTTGAATATGTTTTGATAAAAGACGTAAATGACTCTGAGGAACAGGCTTTGAAGCTGGCAAAGCTCATCCGGGGAATCACCTGCAAAATAAACCTCATCCCTTATAATCCAATAAAAGAATGCCCTTATAAAAAGCCGGATGAAGAGACTCTAATGAAGTTCCGGGATATTTTGTATCCCAGAGCTCCAGCCGTGACCTTGCGCAGAAGCAAAGGAGAAGACATCCAGGCCGCCTGCGGACAATTGAAGGCAGGAATGTGACCTGTAGGGGCCACCCGACGGGTCGTCCAAACCAAAAATAACGTCCTCACTCCTGTGAGGACGAAATGTAGCGGAGGTCTTCAGACCTCCATTTTTGTATTCGTTGTGCGAACCTTTTCCTATTAACGGATCCGGAGCAAGCCCCCGTAGGGTAGGACAGGGTCGCCAAATTAATTTTATTGATTCACAATTTTTCTCTTGACACAGCCTTGAAGTTTTCCTATTATATACTTATAGGGGGTATTGGTATATAATAGGAGGTCCCATGATTGAGAAAGCCAGAAAAAAAGCGTTAAATGATCGATTGAACCGGATTCAAGGGCAGATCGAAGGACTTAGAAAGATGATTGGAGATGAGCGTCCCTGTTTGGAGATTTTAGCCCAGATTTCCTCTGTAAATGAGGCTTTGCGCGGGGTAGGCAAGATTATGTTGAGAAATTATTTAGAATCCTGTGCTACCAAAGCTCTTCGCTCCAGGGATAAGCAAAAGGCTGAAGAGACCTACAACGATTTAATGGAGGTAATTTATAAATTTGCCAAATGACCTAAAGGAGGTGAAAACCATTGAAGCACAAAAGAAAAATCGAAGTCTTCACCGCTGGCTGTCCTCTCTGCGATAAGGCTGTGAAATTAGTCAAAAGCCTCGCCTGTGAAAGCTGTCAGGTCACCGTTTACGACCTGCGAAAGCAGGGCATCCAAAAAGCCCGGAGATATGGAGTCACTTCGGTACCCACCGTAGTCATAAATGGGAAAATAGCTGACTGTTGTAAAAGAGGAGAAATTTCAGAGGAAGCTTTAATAAATGCTGGGGTCGGACAACCCATCTAGGATAGAGCGTAGTGGCACGGCACGCCGTGCCACTGAAAAACTGGAAAGCTAAAGCCTTCCCCTACATTTTTACACTACATTCTTTCAAATAACTTTCGCGTGGTGTCAGGTGTTACCACCTAACATCATTTCATTTCTATTTTCTGGAGGTCTAAAGACCTCCGCTACATTTTCCCAGATAACCTTCCAGCTCTTTTGTGGAAGAGAACACTTTTCTCGAAAGAAATTTCACTACCCAGTTTTCTTTCAAAGGAGAGATCGTCCACACCGGCACTTTTTTTCGGTGACATTCCCACATCTCAATCGCTGTGCCCATGCTGGCTTCCGGCAGGTAGGCGATGACCAAGTCGGAGGAAAGCGCTTGTCTTATCGAGTTGTGAAAGACCTTTTTACCGGTTTCATAAGTATAATAGACCGATTCAGGATGTACTGCAACCGGATCGATTATTCTGGCTTCAGGGAAATATTTATTCAGGATTCTTTTTAAATCCTTTCGGTAATCCTGATTATGTAAAACTTTCCCTTTTTTAGACCCCTGGATAATTCCGGCAATGAAAATGGTTTTAATTTTCATGAAACTCGCTTAATAGACCCACCTTGTGGGCAATGTGGGTCTACCGCTTCGATGCCCTGTCATTGCGAGGAGTCCATCCGGACGACGAAGCAATCTGTACAAAGTATAAGGATTACTTCCTCCCCTAAAGAGACTCGCAATGACTACCTTATTTCTCAACCTCCAGGGTGGATATCGAACCCACCTAGAGGGTAAGTGGGATTCTTCAAATCCTTCTCGATCCAGCCATCGGGCGACCACAAGGGTCGCCCCTACTTTTTCTGAGCTTCTTTCACGCCAAGCTCATCGCTATTGCCACTACGTTCACGATATCTTCCACCCTGCACCCTCTGGATAAATCATTGGCCGGTTTAGCCAGACCCTGAATGATGGGACCTATTGCCTCAGCCTTAGCTAATCTCTGAACTAACTTATAGGCAATATTCCCGGCATTTAGATCCGGGAAGATCAAGACGTTGGCTTCCCCACATAAGATGCTGTCCGAACATTTCTTCTGAGAAACTTTAGGAATAATAGCCGCATCTGCCTGCAGCTCCCCGTCGATTTTGAGATTCGGGTCCTGCGATCTGGCGATTTTAGTAGCCTCCAAAACCTTATCGATCATCTCATGCTGAGCACTCCCCTTGGTGGAGAAAGATAGCATTGCAACTTTTGGCTCCTCCCCGACCAGCTCCCGCATTGTCCTGGCGCAGGACAGAGCAATTGAGGCTAACTGCTTCGGGTCCGGATTCGGCAGAACCGCGCAATCGCCGAATACGAAGATCTTGTCTTTTATCCCTAAGAACTCCGGCACCACCATTATAAATGAGCTGGAGACCACATTTATCCCCGGAGCCAATCCGATTATATGTAATCCTGCTCTTAAGACGTCTCCGGTTGTATTGACCGAGCCAGCCACGAATCCATCCACCTCATTTTTCCTCACCAGCATCGCGCCGTAGAACAACGGATTAAGCATACACTGCCTGGCTTCATCCTCGGTCATACCCTTTTTCTCCCTGAGCCGGTGATACTCTGCAGCATACTCCCCGGATTTTGGAGAAGTCACGGGGTCGACTACTTTAACCAGCCCCAGGTCAAGTCCTGAAGATTTGCTCAATTCCTCTATTTTTTTCTTTTCTCCTAAAAGCGTGACTTCCGCTATCTTCTCTGAGACAATCTCCTTAGCGGCTTTGATCATCCGCTCTTCGGTCCCCTCTGGCAAAACTACCCTTTTGTGTTTGGCTTTGGCTTTATCTCTGATCTTTTTTATGATATCCACACAGCTCCTTCTATGAATCCTGATGATTAGATTAACTTTGTGTTTAAGAAAGTAAAAGTTCTTGGAGAAGATTAATGGAGTGTAAAGCTTTAGCTTTACCGCTTGTAAACCTGAAGGTTTACACTCCAAAACCACCCTCTCAACATACCAGTCGGTTCAGTATAATCGGAGTGATATGATCACTATCACCCTTCGTCTCTGAAAAGAGAATCCCATTTTTTCTTCAAGCCTTCTTTGGTCTCAGGTTCATCGCTGGCAGATTTAATCGGTTTAGTCCTCGGCTCGAAGAATTCACAGAAATTACCTTTCTCCTTGTATCTCACCCATTCAGCTTCAGTTTCGTGGCACTGAAGGTAAGCATCCTTGTCATAAAGCTGGCAGTTATAACAGCATTTTAAATCCACTCCGCAGTTAGGGCAGGCATCCTTGCGGCTTATCTTTTCAGGAACCTCCACCTCTTTTTTACAACTCCAGCAGAGCATAGGAAACTCCTTTGAGACCTTATCTATCCTCGAGATCTACCTCAACCTGGACTTTTTGATAGTTGGAAAAAAGATAAGAATAGTAAAACTTCTTCGAATCATCCGACCACCTGAAATCCGAAAGCGGCCGGTTAGTCTCGACCCTGTAAGTCTTAATCAGATTCATCTCCCCTTTATCATCGATCTCATAAAAATCGAAATACCTGTCCCAATCGCTGGTTCTCAACATCGCCAATCGCCTACCGTCAGGAGACCAGGCAGGGTCCGAAAATCTAAGGCTATCTGATTTATCAAACAACAATAACTTCTTGTTCTCAGCATCGACCACACCAAAAAAACCGGAAGTTTTGTCGTTGCTAAAGAAAACGATGACATTATTCTTTGCGTCAGAGATGATTTTGGAGTGTGCAAACTGTTCTCTAAACATAACATTCCTAAGTGATTGCTCTTGTTCTCTTGTCGATTTCGACAGCTCGTTAAATCTCAAAATCTGATCTCTTTGAGTGGAGATATATATATCCCAATTTCCCCAACCAATAAAAAATCTCATATTGAGACTATCAGGTTCTTTTATAGCTTCTAAATCATGTAAGCAAATCCTTTGTCTTGCCGCCCAAGGTGGATTACCATTGTAATATACCTCATAACAATCTGTTCCAGGAATTTCTGCAAGGCTATCCCCAGGACAAGTAAGAATCACATTCTTTGACTGCCAGTCGATCACCTGGATCTGCCCGCCAATTCCACAGTTTTTAGGTACGACAAAGATGTAACTTCTACCATCAGAAGATTCCCATAGCAGGGTATGTACACA
>MEWM01000149.1:11021-11339 GCA_001775355.1 candidate division Zixibacteria bacterium RBG_16_43_9
CCACTTTGCAGTAAAAAACATCCCTCCCGTCGTTCTCAAACCCCAACCAATTGCTTGTAGTATATGCCACATATTTCTCATCCGGAGAAAGAGTCAACTTGTTAAGTGCCCAGTCAACCTGCTTGACTATCTTATGCTGTTCACCTGTTGCCAGTTGCGTGCAATAATAATCATCGCACGAAACTATCTTGACCTTGCCTTGCTCTGCATACCCGGTTGCACAAGCCAAGAACAGAAAAAAGAACATATAACTTATCTTAGCCATTTATTCACCAGGGTTAGCTCTTGACCTCGTCTTTGCTTTTTGATTCGGAATTA
>MEWM01000149.1:11415-16999 GCA_001775355.1 candidate division Zixibacteria bacterium RBG_16_43_9
ACCTGTCTCCATGCCAGTGCGGTGGTCTTTGACCAAGATGTAAGGATGAAAAACGTAGGAGCGTATCTGGCTTCCCCATTCGATCTTCTTTTTCTTTTTCTCCATCTCCGCAAGTTTTTCTTCCTCTTTTTCTTTATATAATTGATACAGGCGCGACTTCAGCACCTTCATAGCATTTTCTTTGTTCTGGAACTGGGACCTTTCAGATTGACATTGCACCACGATTCCGCTCGGAAGATGAGTGATCCTTACTGCGGAGGAGGTCTTGTTGACATGCTGCCCTCCGTGTCCAGAAGCCCTGAAGGTATCGACCCTCAGATCATCCTCTTTGATCTCCACTGTAAGGTTATCCTCAATCTCCGGATAGATGAAAACCGAGGCAAACGAGGTATGCCTTCTCTTATTGGCATCAAAAGGAGAAATTCTTACTAACCGGTGAACCCCGCTTTCCGCCTTTAAAAATCCGAAAGCGTATTCGCCTTTAACTTCGACCGTGGCACTTTTTATCCCTGCTTCTTCGCCTGCCTGCAGGTCTATGACATCCCCCTTAAACCCCTTTCTCTCTATCCATCTTAAATACATCCGCAGGAGCATCTGTGCCCAATCCTGAGACTCTGTTCCTCCTGCGCCTGAATGGATGGTCAAAAGCGCATTCTTAGGGTCATCCTCTCCAGATAAAATAGTTGAGAACTCGAAATCCTTTATCTCTCCTTCTAATTTTTCTAGCTCTTTTTCGCGCTCTGGCTTAAGTGTGTCATCCTCCAGGGAAAGCTCGTCTAAAACCTGAACCTCTTCCAGATCCTTTGAGAGTTTTTCCCATCTCTCATTCGATTTCTTTATGGAGGTGATCTCTCTTAAAATCGACTGGGCTTTTTCATTATCCTTCCAGAAATCAGACTCGTGTGTTATTTTTTCCAATTCTGCTAATTTTTTATTCTTCTCAACCAGGTCAAAGATACTCCCCTAATTTTTTGACCCTGTCTTTCAGTTCCGCTAAGCTTCTTTCCTCAGGCATACTACCTCCTTTTTCGCTTTAAGTCTTTGAAATTCAATATAACTTCATTTACCTCGATGTCAACTTCTTTTGAGGTCGCACTGAACACGTAGCCGACCCTTTAAGGTTCGGCAGCAGAGGTCTAATCCGCCTCTGGCGGACTGCTACGCGGCTTCTTTTTACAATAGGGGCGAGGTTACCTCGCCCTACAGAAATCGGTAAACCCGCCTTGTCCTCAAGGCGGAACAGGTAGAACAGACATTCTTGTCTGTTCGGTCAGACACGAATGTCTGACCTACCGGTACCGGATCACTAGTCCCATCGTGGGGGCAAGATAGGATTACCATTACTTATTTTCTTTACGCTTGACACTTCACCAAAAGTTGATAGATTACACCTGCGAAAAACTTTCTTAATGTTTATGTTCATAAATTCTTCCATAATCTGTGCCTTAATTCCTGAGCTTAAAGTAAACTTCATTTCTTTCAAGATCAAGGAGTTCCGGCTTTCACCTGACCAGAGAGAGCTTTTGATTCTGACTTGCAGGGAGAGGGAATCAAAAGCAATTCTGTTTTCGGCTGACCCGTTGCACTGCAGAATGGTTAGCCTGACAGAAGAGGAGCTTAGTCCTTTTCAATGGTGGACCACTGGCTCTCTATTTTCACAAGCCCTGGACGTAATCATTCTGAATATCGAGCAGGTCGATTTCGACCGGGTGATGAAGTTCTCTTGCCAGAAAGATACGGAATTTGAAAAAGTCGAATTTGAGCTATACTTTGAGCTTACCGGAAGGAATGCCAACGCCATTCTGGTCCAGAAGGAATCTGGCATGGTCCTGGATGCTTTGAGAAAAGTAAGACCCGCTCAGAGCAGATTCCGCCAGATATTGCCGGGGATAAAATATCTTCTGCCACCTGCTCCCAGAAAACATACCCCTTATGCAACCTCGGAGGAGGAGTTCAAGAAAATAATTCTGGATCATCCGGAAGAAAACCTGCTTCAGGTTTTGACCTCACATTTTATGGGAATAGACGAGCTTTTAGCTGAAAAGATAGTGGAGGAATCTGTTGGTGCTTCCCCTTTAAAACCTTTGCCCCTGGAACATCTGTGGAAAGGTTTCAAATCAGTCCTTGGCGTGATTTCTGCAAATGAGATCTCTCCACATTTGATTTTGGATTCTGAACAAAAGCCAGTGGGTATATCTTTATTTGACTTGAATTCAGTTCCTGAAGAGCAAAAGATTTCCTTCCGTAATTTAAACCAGGCACTGCAAAAACTTTTTTCTCTGGAAATTGAACAACGTCAGGGAAGCAGAAAACTACAAACTCTGATTTCTGTGACTCGAAACGGAATTGAGAAATTGAAAAAAACCGAAGAAAAATTGAAAAAAGAGCTTTCTTCTCTGGAGGATGCTCAGGCCTACAAGAAATATGGAGATTTGCTCCTGAATCATCTATCAGAGATTAAGAGAGGCGCAGAATATAGCGAGTTAACTGACTATTCTACCGAGGAACACAAGAAGATAAAACTTCCTCTTGATCCTGCTTTATCACCAAAGAAAAATGCCGAAGCCTACTTTAAAAAATACCAGAAAGCCCAGACCGGAATTACAAAGCTCAACCAGAGAATCGCTGTGACTGAAAGCCAGCTAAAGCATTTAAGCAAAATCGAGTCTGACCTGCTGAGAAAAGAGAAGGTTAATTTAGAAAAAATCGAATCTGAGTTTTTTTCTCTTGGTTTACTTAAACCACCCAGATCAAAGAAGAAAGAAAAGAAAAAAGGAAGATATTCCCCTCGCGAATTTATCTCCGCAGACGGTTTTAAAATCTTAGTGGGAAGGAACAATAAGGAAAACGATTATCTTACCTTTAAAATCGCCAAACCGGATGATCTCTGGTTTCATGCCCAGAATGTGCCTGGTTCCCATGTGGTCTTAAAAAAGGGGGAGAGGAAAAAACACCCAACCCCAAAAGCCATCCAGCAGGCCGCCTCCTTAGCCGCTTATTATAGCCAGGCGAAGTCTTCCAGAAAAGTAACTGTGATTTACACCTTAGCCAAGTATGTCAAAAAATCAAAAAATGCCCCGCCCGGCCTGGTCAAAGTCGAAAAGATGAAATCGATTTTAGTCGAGCCGAAGCTGATAAAATAGTTTTTATGTTGTCATTGCGAGTCCCATAGGGGACGAAGCAATCCCTCGACTTCATACGAGACGGATTGCTTCGTCGGTCAGATGACCTCCTCGCAATGACATTATTGATTATCTGATTTATTGCTCTCTATTGGTCTCCCGACCAACAGAGGTTACGTAGCGGCGGGCTTTATGCCCGACGAGGAAGTTTGTAGAATTTGTAGAGACGCATAGAATGCGTCTCAGTTTTTATAATCCCACCTTGGGGGCAAGGTGGGAATACCGGCTTCGTAGGGGCGACCCCCCGTGGTCGCCCCTGCTTCTTTCAGCCTCGCATAAGCGATCCAAGTGGATCGCATTACGAAAAACTTTATTCTTTCAAAAACCCTTCTAACTCCTTAATCAAACTCTTCACAATATCTTTTTCCTTGACTTTTTTAATAATCTTCCCCTTCCTGAAAATCAGACCAACTCCTCTTCCTCCCGCTACTCCGATATCTGCCTCTTTTGCCTCACCCGGACCATTCACCACACATCCCATAACCGCTACCTTGATTGGTGTTTTTAGTTTAGCCAATCTCTTCTCAACTTGCTTCACTATTGGCAGCAGATCGATTTCCATCCGTCCGCAGGTGGGGCAGGAGATCAAAGTTGGACCATATTCTCTCAGGTTCAAAGATTTCAAAATCTCATAACCAACTTTTACCTCTTCAACCGGATCGCCGGTCAAAGAAACTCTTATGGTATCGCCCAAACCCAGGTAAAGAAGTGCCCCGATCCCGACTGCAGATTTTATCGAACCGACTCTCTGTGTTCCAACTTCGGTTACGCCTAAGTGCAAAGGGTAATCTCTTTTCTCTGAGAAAAGCTTGTAAGCTTCAATCGTAGTGGGCACATCTGATGCTTTCAGGGAGACCACTATTTCCTGATAGTCCAAATCCTCTAAGATTTTGACCTGTTCCAGAGCTGCCTCGACCATAGCCACTGGAGTTGCTTTTAGATATTGGCTTAAAATCGATTTTGGAAGTGATGCCGCATTCACCCCTATCCGGATAGGAACTTTCCTTTCTTTTGAGGCTTTCACTACTTCTTCGACTTTCCATAATGCTCCTATTGTGCCAGGATTTATTCGGAGCTTATCTACTCCTGAATCAAGAGCCTTCAATGCCAGACGATAATCGAAATGGATGTCTGCGACCAGAGGAATTTTCGCTACCTTTTTTATTATTGATATCGCCTCAGCCGCCTTTTGGTCCAGAACTGCTAACCTGACTATCTCACACCCTGCTTTTTCCAGCCTTTTTATCTGCCTCAAAGTGGCTTTAACATCCCGGGTGTCAGTTGAGCACATCGACTGGACTGAAATCGGAGCACCTCCACCAATCAGCACTTTACCTACATAAACTCTTCGTGTTTTTTCCCGCGGGGTAAGCATAAATAGTCCTCTTGAGTCTTTATAATTTAACTTAAATCAGCTTTTGTCAACTATTTTCTTGACCTAGAACCACTTCTTTCTAAATTGGGTGAAATTGTTAGGGAGTGATTTTGGAGTGTAAACCTTTAGGTTTACCAGACGAATTATCTCCAAGAAGCAAAGGTAAAGCTGAAGCTTTACACTCCAGCCGTTACTCCCGAATTTGAGAACTCGTGAATCGGGCACCCTTGCCCTACTTTTATATTCCGACTTTCTCAGAGATAGTTCTTGACATAAAACTGCTTCTATGTAGATTAGCTCGAGATTAAGGAGCGTCGATGTTTTCAAGGTACAAAGTCATACTTATTCTTCTCACCCTTGTCATAGTTGCCTTCGTTCTATTTCTGCTGTTTCGTCCCAAGAGTCCGGATGAGGGCAAGTTCGTAGAGGTCTATATTCAGCTCTCAGTCGCCCGGACGAAGCTCCAAGATGATCCAGCCAAGCTGGAGGCAGAGAGGAAGAGGATTTTTTCAAAATACGAATTTTCCCAGAAAGATCTGAACAGATTTATTAAATTTTATCAGAAGCATCCGGAAAAGTGGGTCAACCTGTGGGAGAAGATAACCCAGCGTTTATCTGAATTAATTGAAAAAGAGAAAACTCATCCCTCCAGATAAAATGCATTCTGGATATGATCGATTATCTCTTTGCCGGAGCTGGTATCTATTGCAACCACGTCAAACCTGAAATCGTAACCCGGAAACTGGTGTTCCTGCATAAATGCAGTTGCCACCTCAGCTAATTTTTTCTGTTTTCTCAGATTGACCCACCCGGCAGGAGGACCATACGTTTTGCTCCTGCCAGCTTTAACCTCGATAAATACAATGTAATTTTTATCCCTGGCAATTATGTCGATTTCCTTGTGGCCATAACGGTAATTGGTAAACAGTATCTCAAACCCTTTAGCTTTGAGATATTCTGCAGCGATTCTCTCGCCTGATTTACCCTTCTGAACGGTTTTCATCTTTTCCATCTAAATTGAGATGCT
>MEWM01000149.1:17087-17229 GCA_001775355.1 candidate division Zixibacteria bacterium RBG_16_43_9
TCCTTTGATCCATACCCTTTATTCTGGTCAAAACAGAACTGGGGATATTTTTTGTGAAGTCTTCTCATCAGTCTGTCCCTTTCAACTTTGGCGATTATCGAGGCTGCACCACAGGACAGAGAAAGCATATCACCTTTGATCA
>MEWM01000149.1:17304-17529 GCA_001775355.1 candidate division Zixibacteria bacterium RBG_16_43_9
TACTCGAAACGGCTTTCTGCATCGCCTTTAATGTGGCCCTGAAGATATTCAGCTTATCGATTTCTTTTTCCTGGATGATTCCTAAACCGAAATCCAGAGCATTCTCTTTGATCTTCTCATAAAGCTCCTCCCTTTTTTCAGGGGTAAGTTTTTTCGAATCATCGATCCCCGGAATATTGATATCTTCTGGAAATATGACGCACGCAGCCACAACCGGACCGGCTA
>MEWM01000149.1:17665-17776 GCA_001775355.1 candidate division Zixibacteria bacterium RBG_16_43_9
TTTCTCACACTTGATTCAAGGAGCAACTCACTTTCACTTCCGAGGTACCAGAATAATGGTGGAACAGGCATCTTGCCTGTTTGGTCAGGCCCTAGAAGCGGGTCCGTAGGA
>MEWM01000149.1:17794-17901 GCA_001775355.1 candidate division Zixibacteria bacterium RBG_16_43_9
CTCAACATACCCAATAAATTGGGCAACTACCTAATCTCCTTCTGAATGAACCTCCTGAAAAGAAATAAAGAGATCACCGCGCAGAAAATGACGCCAATTCTGACTGC
>MEWM01000149.1:17961-23815 GCA_001775355.1 candidate division Zixibacteria bacterium RBG_16_43_9
TCCCATAAACATCATTACAAAAAGCCCCATCACCCTTCCCCTGAGATGATCAGGAACTATCTCCTGCAATAAGGTATTGCAGGTTGCGATTAAAGAAATCATCCCCCAGCCCGCTCCTACCAGGAAAATAAGGGATAAAAATAAATTCCCGGAAAAAGAGAAGAAAATCAGGGAAAGGAAGAAGACTATGATCCCGGCTCGCATATATTTTAATTTCTCCTCGGTTTTCCTGGAGGCTAAACCCAAGCCAGCAGTTATTGCACCAATGCCGACTGCGGACATAAGAAATCCCAGACCGGATGGACCTGCTTTCAATATGTTCCGGGCAAAGACCGGCATCAGGACTGCATAGGAAAAACCGAAGATGCTCATGGTTGAGGCCATCAGAATCAAAGCCATCGCCCTTTTATTACCGGTTACATAGGACACCCCTTCTTTGAAACTGGCAAAAAAGGAGTTATTCTTAGCGGCAAAAACTAAATCTTCCATTTTCATGAGATAAAGCCCAGCGATCACTGCAATGAAACTCACGCCGTTTAAGAAAAAACATCCTGCCTCTCCCACCAGGCTAATCAAAATCCCGGCTACTGCTGGTCCTAATATTCTGGCACTGTTAAATATGAAGGAATTTAAAGCGATGGCATTCAAGAGGTCTTCTTTCCCAACCATTTCTTTGACAAAAGCCTGCCTGGTCGTTGCATCAAAGGCATTAACCAGACCCAGGCACAAAGCTAAGACCATAACATGCCAGACCCTCACCAGTCCAGTAAAAGCCAGAAAAGATAGGATAAAGGCTAAAACCATTGAGCTTGATTGGGTGAAGATGAGGAACTTCCTTTTCTTGATCCGGTCAGCCAGCACTCCGGCTGGAAGGGAGAGAAAAAAAACCGGCAAGCCGGCAAAAGCGCTGACCACTCCTAAGAGAAATGGAGAATTGGAAAGTCTCAGTACCATCCATCCTTGAGCCACACTCTGCATCCAGGTCCCGATCAGGGAGATCATCTGCCCGAACCAGAAAAGCCGGTAATTGCGGTGCCTCAACGAGCGAAATGTCTCCCAAAATCTCCCCTGCCTTTGGATTGTAGGAATTTGTTCTGAATTTTTCTGAGTCTCTAACATTTGTCAAAAGGTATGGAGTATAAACCTTTAGGTTTATCTGGTAGAACAGACATTCCTGTCTGTTCGTAACGCTTTTCGTAGCGAGATCTCGCCTTTGGCGGAGTCGCATTGCGAGGCTAATCCCGCCCAACGGCGGGACGCGCTACGATTGTTCAGACAAGAATGTCCGACCTACCAAAAAACCTGCTTCAGGTTTTGCTAAATAATACGGCAAATCCAAAGGGTTGTAAAGATATTTTTGGGATAGAAAATTTATTGAAGGTAGAACAGGTATCCCCGCCTGTTTGGGTGGACCACCCTCAAACCAGTTTGAGGGTGCCACCCATTGTTGATTTTCGTAGCGCGACCCTTTTAGAGTCGCTGTTTTTTTTGTAGCGGAAACCTTCAGGTTTCCATTTTATCTTAAATAAAAAACTGGAAGGCTGAAGTCTCAAGACCTTGAGGCCTTCCCCTACAAAAAAAACGTCCTGACATGAGTCAGGACGTTACATAAAATTGCATTATGGAGCGCAAGAGCTTGCTCTTGCGCATTACGCCGAGATTTGAAACCTCTGCTACGCGAGATCTATTCTTTATTCTCTCCTCCTTCTTTCCCTTCTTCTTTCTCCATCTCCTCTATTTTAGCCGCTTTTCCTCTCATCTTGCGCAGGTAGAAGAGCTTTGCCCTTTTTACTTTTCCTTCTTTGATGACCTCTATATTGGCAAGAAAAGGTGAGTGCATCGGAAATACCCTTTCCACTCCCACCCCGCTGGAGAGCTTGCGCACGGTGAAAGTTTGGGAAACTCCTTTTCCTCTTTTCTGGATCACTGCCCCTTCAAAGATCTGAATCCTCTCTTTGTCGCCTTCCTTGATCCGGACATGCACTTTTACCGTATCCCCGGGCTTGAAATCTACTTTTTTCTCTTTCAGATATTTCCCTTCAACTGCTGATACCAGATCCATTTTTCTCCTCCTTTAGTTCCTGTATTTGACCGATTTATTGGACATCTTTTTTGCTCGATGAATCGAGCAACTACATTATTTCTTCGCAGGGCTGGGAGCCCTGCCTACGCGAGAAAATGATGTCCATCCCTCGTAGGTCGGGCACCCTGCCTGACCATAGCCATTGTTGCGTTTATATTACGATAATTATCTCTCCTTTTCTATCTCCGAAAGTAGTTTTTTATCCTCAGGGCTGAGTTCAATATTTTTTAGAAGCTCAGGTCTTTGCCCCAGCGTTTTCTTTAAAGCCTCTTTTCTTCTCCACAACCTTATCTTCTTGTGATTCCCGGATAAGAGCACCTCTGGCACTTTTAGACCTTTAAACTCTGCAGGCTTGGTATATTCCGGGTAACCCAAGAGACCTTCGTAAAAAGAGTCAGTTTCGGCTGACTGAAAATTCCCGATGAATCCTGGTATTAAGCGAATGACGCTATCCATAATCACCAGAGCTGGAAGTTCGCCTCCAGTCAGGACATAATCTCCAATCGAAAGCTCTTCTATATCATATAATAATTTTATCCTCTCATCTACTCCTTTATAGTGCCCGCAGATTATTACCAGACACTCTTTTTTGGAAAGCTCTTTAGCTTTTTCCTGGTCAAACCTTTTACCTTGAGCTGAAGTCAGAATTATGGAATATTTGTCTCTATTCTCCGCAGATGGAGTTTCAGACAGGATCGAATCTAAGGCCGCAGATAAAGACTCTACCATCATTACCATCCCGGCTCCGCCTCCAAAAGGAGTATCATCCACGCTTCTGTGCTTATCCTTCGCAAAATCCCTGATATCAGTAACTTTTATGTCTATTAACTTACTTTCCTGTGCTTTTTTCACCAGCCCTTCGTTTAAAGGGCTTGAGAAAAAGTTAGGGAAGATGGTTAGAATATCTATTTGCATAAACCGAATACCACTCCTGTCATTCTGAAGGAGTCCGCCTCTGGCGAGACGACTGAAGAATCCTCAGAGATTCTTCGTCCCCTACGGGGACTCAGAATGACATCGGGTCGTTTCCCGTGCCGATCGGGTCCCCTGACCCGACCGAAAACTGAACTTCTTTTACCAGGTCAGTCCCGCTTAAAAGTGGGATGGCAAGCACGGATAAAGCTAAAGCTTTACAATCCATTTTTTTAGCTTTTTCAAAGAGCTTCAGTCTAAAAGACCTTTCATCGGCTCAATCCAGATTTTCTTTTTTTCCCGGTCGATTTTTTTCACCACTTCCTTTACAAAAGGGATCAAATATTCTTTCTTCCCTTTTCTTACTGAAAGAACCGGGTTTGCCGGGAAAGGGAGAACCTCTTTGACTTCGCCTATTTTCTTACCATTTAGGCTCAGGACCTGACAGTTGACCAAATCAAAGACGTAATAACACCCTTCTGTTAGAAGAGGAACGTCCTTTTTATCGATCTCTAAATATTTTCCTTTGAGCTCTTCTGCTTTTTCTCTGGTATCTATCCCTTCAAGTTGAAGCAGGACTTTCCCCTGGAAAATCCTGCTTCTTTTTATCCCGTAAGGCTTTTCTTTGGCATCTGAATCAGAGATAAAGACTTTTTCCACCTGGGAATATCTTTTTAAATCCTGGCACAAGGGAGCTATTAAAAGCTCACCTTTGACTCCCCAGGCTCGGAGGATTTTGCCAATTGCTACTCTCTCCAAAAAACTCTTTACTCCAGGATCTCCAGCATTGCCCGTTTCCCCTTCTTGGCAGAAGCGGCTGAGATCAGGATGCGGATGGCGCCGGCAGTTCTCCCTTTCTTTCCGATGACCTTTCCTAAATCTCCAGGCCCAACCCTCAGCTCGTACACGGTTGTCTTTTCCCCTTCCACCTCTGATACGGAAACCTGATCTGGATGATCCACCAGATTCTTCACTATGGTCTCGATGAACTGTTTCATCTTAAACCTCCTTTAAACAGTTACTCAGTTTTTGGTTCAGTCCCTTTGGTCTCTTTGGGTTCAGTCTCTTTTGCTCCTTTGCCTTTTCTCTTTTTCTTTCTCCTCCTCTCTGGAATAGTATTGGAGATTTCCATTCCGCTTACATCTGCCCCTTTTTTCAGGGCTAACCATTTCCCCAGCAGGCCTATCTTTCGGAAAAGAGAGTTGACTGTATCTGTGAGCTGAACTCCCTGTTTGAGCCAGTGAAAAACCCTCTCCTCTTTAAGCCTGACCGAGGCTGGTTTGTCTATCGGGTTATATTGTCCGATAGCTTCGATAAATCTGCCATCCCTGGGAGTACGAGAATCCGCCACCACGATTCGATAATAGGGCCTTTTCTTGGCCCCCATCCTCCTCAGTCTCATCTTGACTGCCAAATTCACCTCCTTCCTTACCGTTATAGAACTAAGGTTTAAACATGGTCTTTAATTTCCTCAAATCCATTTTATTAAAATCTTTGATCATCTTTTTCATCATAAAAAACTGCTTCAAAAGCCGGTTGACCTCCTGAAGGTCCGTGCCGCTCCCTAAGGCAATTCTTTTCTTTCTCGAGCCGTCTATGATCTGGGGTTTAAGCCTTTCCTCTTCAGTCATCGAGTTTATGATGGCTTCTACTCTCACCAGTGCTTTATCATCCACGGAAAAACCTTTCAATGACCCGCCTATTCCAGGGATCATACTCAGAATCGAATCTAATGAGCCCATCTTTTTCAACTGCTGGAGCTGAGAATAGAAATCTTTAAAGGAAAATTGTTCTTCGCGCAGCCTTTTCTCTAATTTTTCTGCCTCCTCCTGGCTTATCGCTTCTTGAGCCTTCTCTACCAGGGTAACGACGTCACCCATCCCTAATATGCGGGAAACCATCCTCTCAGGATAAAAAACCTCTATGGCATCTAACTTCTCACCGGTGCCGACAAACTTAATCGGTTTTCCAGTTACCGCTCTAAGTGAGAGAGCTGCACCTCCCCGGGCATCCCCGTCTAATTTGGTTAAGAAGATTCCGTCTATTCCCAACCTCTCCTCAAAGCTTAAGGCGATATTCACTGCATCCTGGCCGGTCATAGAATCTGCAACTAAGATTACCTCCTGAGGAGTAACTTCCTTTTTTATTAATGCCAGCTCTTCCATCAGTTTCTTGTCTATGTGCAGTCTTCCAGCAGTATCTATTATAACCAGATCCAGTCCTTCTTCCCTGGCTTTAGCCACTCCGGATTGACAGATCTTTACCGGGTTTTCTTTGGAGGAATATACTGGTAAATTCAAACTTTTTCCAAGTATCTTCAGTTGTTCGACTGCTGCAGGCCTCTGGACGTCTGCGGCAATTAAAAAAGGAGACTTTCCTTTTTTTCGATAAAAGCTGGCTAACTTTCCGCAGGCAGTAGTCTTGCCTGAACCTTGCAAGCCTGCTAACATCCAGACTGTGGGACCTGAAGAGGAGAATTTCATTACTGAGCTATCTTTTCCCAGAAGCAGAGTCAGCTCATCGTAGACGATTTTTACAACCTGCTGCCCGGGGGTTATACTCCTTAATACTTCCTGGCCAATCGATTTCTCCTCAACTTTGGAGATGAAATCTTTGACCACTTTGTAGTTGACATCCGCCTCTAAAAGAGCACGCCTTACCTCTTTTAAGGCTTCCTTGATATTGTTCTCCGTCAGTTTTCCCTGACCGCGGAGTTTTTTTAAAATCGATTCTAACCTGTCAGACAGCTCAGCGAACATAAAAAATCCTTAAGTCCTTAGACTAATTTACCCAACTTCTAAAGGAGTTTACAACCAGCACCATTTTGTTGGGATTGCAAATCTTTAATATAACAGTCAA
>MEWM01000149.1:23848-31624 GCA_001775355.1 candidate division Zixibacteria bacterium RBG_16_43_9
TAGCTCTTTTATTATTTTTTTGTAATCCCTGCTTTTGAACACTGCATCCCCTACCACCAAGATCGTTGCACCTGCCTGCTTCACTTTCCCAGCAGTTGAGGAATTGACACCCCCATCCACCTCGATTTCGATCTTTAAGTTGTTATCCTGAATGAACTTCTTAGCTTCTTTTACCTTATCTAAGATAGAGGGAATAAATTTTTGCCCTCCGAACCCCGGGTTCACACTCATCAAAAGAAGCAGGTCAATCTCCCCGATTATCGGCTTTACCAGGCAGAATGGAGTAGCCGGATTGAGCACGCATCCGTTTTTCACTCCTAAGGTTTTGATCCTGGTCAGGGTTCGATGCAAGTGTCTGTTCCCTTCCAGGTGAACAGTCAGATAATCTGCTCCAGCCTCTACGAATTTCTCCAGATACAAATCAGGGTTATCAATCATCAGATGCACGTCTAAGGGCAATCTGGTACACAATCGGACGAAGTTTACTATCATCGGTCCAAAGGTGATATTCGGAACGAAATGACCATCCATGATATCCAGATGAATCAAGTCTGCCCCAGCTTTTTCCACCTTTCTTATTTCTTCCTCTAAATTTCTAAAATCTGCTGAAAGAATCGACGGCGCTATCTTTACCAATTTCACACCTTTTTATTACAAGTTTAATTTATTTCTTTCGCTTGCTCTGCGATCTGTCATTCTGAGGGAGTCCAAATGGACGACCGAAGAATCTGTTAAATGTGAATTAGAGTAGATTCTTCGCCCTCCGGGCTCAGAATGACAAAAAAGTCTTTGTGTTGACAACCTCTATGTGATTTCTAAAACGTTCCTTTTGATTTTTTTTAGTTTTTTTCCTTCTGCCTTTAGCTTGTTTTTAGCTCGGCAAATTTGTTTGACATTCACGCTCGGAGACATAAAGCCTCCTCTACGCAATTTTTGCCTTTAGCTACCTGCTCCTTGCTACCAGCTACAAGCCATTTCAGTCCGTCGTGCTAACCTCTAACTCCACTATGCTCCCTTTTCTGACCTCAGCCCCTTCTTTGGGAATTTGTTTTAATACCGTTCCGGGAAGCAATTTATTTTTTACCTTATATTCGATCTTTCCTAATTTCAACCCGAGTTTTTCTATCTTGGAGCTTACCTCTCTGATATTATCACCCTTGAATTTTGGCACTTTGACTATCTCCAGGGCATCTGTCTGCTCCTGATTAACCAGAACTCTGATCTCCATCCCTAACGGCACAACTGTTCCGGCGGACGGAAAACTGGCAATCACCTCATCCCTGAGCAGACTGTCAACAGAAACATATACCGGGTTACCGATTTTCAAACCACGATTAGCCAGGGCTAACTCTGCCTGCCTGTAGGTCATTCCTTTAAGCTGGGGAACAGTTGCTTTTTCTCCTCCCTTGCTCAGCACCACCTTTATCTTCCTGCCCCTTTTGACCTTAGATGCTGAGTCGGGCATCTGATAAATTATGGTCCCGGCAGGCCGCTTGAGGTCATATTCTTCGCCTATGACCCTCAGGCCCAGACCTTTATCCTTCAGAATGGTCTCGGCTTCTTCTTGAGTTAAACCTGTCAGATTCGGAACCACAGACTCTTGACCCAGCCTTACAAAAAACGGCATCAAAACCTGATCGAAAACAATGGCAAGAAACAAGACCGCCAGGACGAAAATCCCAACCCTTTTGACCCATTTAGTTTTGATAAGCTGAACAAGCCCAGCTTTTATTTTATTCCAAACCATTTCCATAAATATAATCTTTCCGAACCCAAAGTCCAAAAAAATTGTTTTGAATTTCTTATCGTCTCCCTTTTTACGTCTAACGTCTTACCTTTTCCCTCCTTTGAACCATTGAACGATTGAACCCTTAAACCTTTCTTAACCGTGCCGCAAAAATCCCGTCCAAGCCATGAATATGAGGATATGTGCGCACAAAACCTTTTTCGTTCACCGCTTTTCTATCCCCATAATCTGAAGCATCCTCCTTTCTGAAGTCCTTTTTCTGTTCGAGAAACTGCTCTATTACCCTCTCGTTTTCCTCTTTGGTGAGGGTACAGGTGCTATATATAATAATTCCATCCTTTTTAAGCAATTTCGCCGCATTTAAAAGGATAGCAGACTGAAGCTCAGCCAGTCTTTTTATATCCTCTTTCTTCTTCTGCCATCTGGCATCCGAATTCCTGCCCAAAACCCCTAAGCCGGAACAAAGTGCATCAACTAAAATCTTGTCAACCGTCTCAGTAGAATAATTCCGTGCATCTCCGATTTGAAACGAGACATTTCTCACCCCCAATCTTTCACAGTTTTCTTTTACTTTTTCCATCCTTTCCGGATTCAAATCCAGAGCTATCAGTTTACCCGAATTTTTCATTAATTCTGAAATGTAGGTCAACTTACCTCCAGGAGCCGCACACATATCTAAAATCGTCTCACCGGGTTGAGGGTCCAAAAGCTGAACTGGAAATCCGGCACTTTCATCCTGGGGATAGACATAACCTTTCTGAAAAAGGAAAAGATATTCCAAATCGATTTTTGATTCTATCCGGTAAAAATTTTCAAAGAAACTCCCTTTTCGGTATTTTATCTTTTTCAACTCCAGCGCTCTTTCCAAATCTTTTTGACTGATCTTCAAGGAATTAAGCCGAAAAGAAAGTTTTGCCTTTTGGTTAAAAGTCTCGCACAACTTTACAGTCTCCTCTTCACCGAATTGTTTAAGCCAATCCTTTATCATCCAGTCTGGGAAAGAATAAATAGTGCCAATGGCTCTGATCTTGTCCTCCTCTATCGAAGGAAAAACGACTTTCTTTTTGTCCCGTAAATAATTCCTCAGAACCGCGTTGACCAAACCGGCTGTTCCTTTATGCCCAAATCTTTTAGCCAGTTTAACTGACTCATCCACAGCCGCCCGGTCTGGAACCCTGTCGAGATAATCAATCTGATAGATCCCCAACCTTAATGTATTCCGTATCCAGGGTGTCAAATCCTCAATCTTCCCTTTGAGGAAAGAACTTGTAATATAATCCAACCTTCTTTTTAGCTTAGTAACCCCATTCACCAATTCCCGGATAAATCGGGTATCCAGGGATGATAGTTTGAATCTTTTTGAATATTCCTCAACGGTCTCATTCGCAAAAGCAGATTTCGTTTCAATCTCATACAGAATCTTGAGAGTAACTTCGCGGGGATTTATTTTTTTCATTTTATTGTTTTTTGGTGGCTCAGGCATCCTTGCCTGAGCAAGAAAACAGGCAAGATGCCTGTTTTACCGTTTTTCGACCCTTGAACCTTTGAACCATTGAACTATTGAACCTTCTCAGATTATTTCCATAGGCGACAATAATTGATCCTGTCTCTTGATCAAAAGCCCTTCCCTTCTAAACAACAAACTCAAAACCTCTTTCTCCTTCATCCCGAACCCGTAAATTAAGACCTCTTGTGGTTTGGCATATCCGGCACTGCCTACGGACAAGAGCATGTTCAAGGTAGAATCCTCATTTTCAAGCTTCAAAATATCAAATCTTATATCCACTTCTTTTAGCTTTTCTTTTGATACACGGGATACCATCAGATTCCTCAGTGAAAGGATATATTCAATTTTTTCCTGTATTTCTATTCCTGAAAAAGATAATTCCACTTTATAAAGAGCCGCATTAATAGCAGAAGATAAAGACTCGGCTTTAGTAAAGATTGTCTTCCCTTCCATAATCTTAAAACCTTGAGGCAGAGCTTTATTTAACCTTGAAAGATGCTCATTGGAAAAAGGCTCGGTCAGCTGAATGTCTAAATATTCCGCCTCTGACACAAACCCCAGAGGAAGGGGTGGACCAAAAGCAATCCTGGGATGGGGATGAAAACCCTCCGAATAGGCAATCGGAATTCCTGAGCGCCTGATTGCCCGCTCAAAAGTCCTGAGCACATCTAAATGAGAGGTAAATCTGATCTCCTCCCCTTTACTCCATCTTAACCTTACTTTGCTTCGGGCAACAGTTGAGGTTGGAATCGAGGTAACTTTTTTCTTTTTTCTGCCATAAAGTTCATCTTCCTTTTTTTCAGGCTGTGGAAAATACTCTGGACTCTTTTCATCTGCTAACTCTTTTTCTTCCTCAACTTTCTGCAATCTGAAAGCCCTCTCCCTTTCCCGTTTGAGAAAATCTTTACTCAGCCCCTTATCCAGATGGTCCCACGGCAAGCTCTGCTCTAAGTCTCTAATTTGGAGGTATTCTTCTGGATCGATTTGGTTCTCCTCAAAAGCGTTCCTCCAGAAAGCATAGTTGAAAAACTCAATCCAGGCATCTAATTTTGCGCCATTTTTCCAGGCTGAGTGAATTACTTTACTGAGTTTTCTGTCTCCTCTTCCTAATACCCCTTCTAAGAAAGATACCAGCGGGTCCCGATAACTTACTTTCAGATTTCTGAAATCCAGCAAGTCTTTAAGGAGTGAAATCCTCCTTTCGATCTCGTTGATCTTTTCCTGTTTTTCCCATTGAAAAGGAGTATAGGGCTTGGGCGTAAAAGGGGAGATAGTTACATTAACACTTTTTCCCGGACCGAAAGTTTTACCTAGCTTGAAGACTTTCCCGACTAAGTCAGCAATTCCTTTTAAATCCTCATCCGTCTCAGTGGGAAGTCCTATCATAAAATACAGCTTGATCAGATTCCAGCCTGAAGAATAAGCTATTTCCACGCTTGAAAGCAAGTTCTCCTCAGTGATATTTTTTCTGATGACGTCTCTTAACCTCTGAGTACCAGCTTCAGGTGCAAAGGTCAGACCAGTCTTTTTAGTCTGGGTGATGGTTTTGGCTATCTCCATAGAAAATGAACCCGGACGCAAAGAGGGCAGGGCAATGGAGACCCTTTTAGGATAAAATTTCTTCTGCAATCTCTGGACTAACTCAGGCAGATTCTTGTAATCAGTCGAGGAGAGCGAAAGTAAGGAGATCTCCTCATAGCCGGTACTGGCGAGTCCACAGTCTGCCTCTTTTAAAATCTGTTCTATCCCCTTTTCCCTTTTGGGTCTGTAGATCGAAGTGGCTTCACAAAAACGACAAGCCTGACCGCATCCTCTCATAATCTCTAAGGTAAGCCGGTCATGAGTCGTTTCGATAAACGGAACCAGAGGCGCCTGAGGATAATACTCAGGTTTTAACTCGGAAACGGTTTGCGCGATGATTTTCTCTGGTGCTTCTGGAATTTTTCTCCAGACTCCTGTGAAGCGATTATTAGCATCATATTTTGGCTCGTAAAAAGATGGAACATAAACTCCGGAGATTCTGGAAAGCTCGACTAAAAGCTCTCTTTTTTTAAGGTTTTCTTTTTTGCCTTTTTCAATTGAATCCAGAACCTGATGAATGACCTCCTCTGCATCCCCTATCACAAAAAGATCAAAGAAATCAGCCATCGGCTCAGGATTAAAAACCGAGAACCCGCCAGCTATAACCAGTGGAAAATCTTCTTTTCTTTCTTGTGAGAATAAAGGCATACCAGACAGACTCAGGATGTTTAGCACTCCGGTATAATTAAGTTCATAGGTCAGGGAAAACCCGAGGACATCGAACTCTTTCAGAGGAGTATGACTCTCCAGGGAGAATAAAGGAATGGAATTATTTTTCAGAATCTCCTCCGCATCAGGCCAGGGCAAAAAAACTCTCTCACAAAGGGAATTAGGTCTTTGATTGATGATATGATATAAAATCTGCAAACCTAAATATGACATCCCGTTCTCATAGATATCCGGGTAGATCAGGGCAAATTTAAGTTTACCCTCAGGCTCCTTTTTGATGACGTTCAGCTCATTCCCGACATATCTACCGGGCTTCATCACAAAGGGAAGAAATTCTTTTTTTATTCTTTCAGACAAAGGGTGCATAGTATCTTATGCCCGTTATTTTTTTTGAATAAATACACTCAGCCAAAGATAAAATAAATAAAGAAAAAAATCTACAAGAATGTAAGGACAGGATCCGCCACAGGCGGATTCTGTCCCTACAATGTGTGCGACCCTGAAAGGGTCGCGCTACGACAGGCGTAGAGACGCATAGCTATGCGTCTCTACAAAAAAAATCACAAACGAAAACGTCTGGTATGAACCCAGACGCTACGAACTTGTGCACACGGTAGGTTAGGCATTCTTGCCTGACCATGTAGAACAGACATGAATGTCTGTTCTACCGTTTTAGTGGCAAAAATGTAGGGGCGACCCATCCTTCGGCTTGGCTCAGGACAGTGAGCTTGTCGAACTGCCGGGTCGCCCCTACCTATCAGTATCATACAGCGATTCAAGCTGTTATTAGATTAAACCGCTTCCATCCCTTTTTTTAGAGCCTCAGAATCCAAATCGATTATTTCCTGACTGGCACGGGGGAAGACCTTCTGTAAAGATTTTTTCAATCCTTCAAAAGAAAGTGCGCCGGTGAGCTTGGAGTAAGCCCCGATCATCACCATATTGGCGATCTTGGTTGTGCCCATTTTCTCTGCGATCTCGTTTGCCTGAATATACTGGACCTTCACATCTTCTCTCTTAGGCTTTCCTGCAACCAGGGAGCTATTGATTAAGAACAGGCCTCCTTTTCTGACTGAAGCTTCAAACCGGGCTAAAGAAGGTTCGTTCATCACTACCAGAGTGTCAGGATAAGCCACCACTGGTGAGGCTATCTCCTCAGAGGAGATAACCACTGAACAGTTAGCAGTCCCGCCTCTCATCTCTGCACCGTAAGCCGGGAAAAAGGTGACGTATTTCCCGTCTGTCATCCCGGCATAAGCTAAAAGAATCCCCGCAGAGATTATCCCCTGTCCCCCGAAACCTGACATTATCACACCTTGATACATCCATTCCTCCGATTTATGCTCTGTCCTATTCATGAATCTTGATTACCATAGTAGAATAAGAACCTGTTTGTCATTCTGAGGGAGTCCCGCTTTCAGCGGGATGACCGAAGAATCCAGATTCTTCGTCCCCTGCGGGGATTCAGAATGACACGACACCAGTAAAACCTCACAGCTTCATTCTGTATTTCTTTTGACAATCTATACTGTTTCCAGAACCTTCTTTGGTTCTGGCTTCACTGTCTCTTTTTTCCCTTCAATAGTCTTATACTCACCTAAGGGGAAAAACGGAATCATCATCTTCTCAACAAAATCTATTCCCTGCAGGGAGGTCATAAACCAGTCAGTCGGGCACTGGGAGAGTATCTCCACCAAAGAGAAACCCTGATCATTCATCTGCACCTGAAAAGCTTTTTTGATTGCTTTTTTTGCTTTTAAGACATTGGCTGGTTTGTGTACTGATACTCTGGCTAAATAAGCAGGTGCTTCTAAGGTTGCTAAAAGCTCACATACTTTAATCGGATATCCTGCGACCCTGGGATCTCTGCCAAAAGGCGTTGTTGTTGATTTCATACCTAAAAGGGTCGTAGGTGCCATCTGGCCACCAGTCATTCCGTAAATAGCATTATTGACAAATATTATGGTTATCCTCTCACCCCTGGCAGCCGCATGGATCGTCTCTGCCATCCCGATTGAGGCTAAATCTCCGTCTCCTTGATAGCTGAAAACGATACAGTCCGGCCTGACCCTTTTAATTCCAGTAGCAACCGCAGGACCCCTGCCGTGAGCGGGCTGAATCATATCACAGTTAAAATACTCGTCAGCGAAAACAGAGCAACCGACTGGCGCAATCCCGATAGTCCTTTTGGTTATCCCCAGTTCCTCCATCACCTCTCCCACTAACCTATGGACCACGCCATGTCCGCATCCGGGACAATAGCGCATCAGGA
>MEWM01000149.1:31662-41599 GCA_001775355.1 candidate division Zixibacteria bacterium RBG_16_43_9
TCCATTGTTCCTCCAGACTCAAAGAGCTTATAGCAAGTAACAATTTCGCAAAGGGTCTCTGTAATATTTGTTTGCGGGACTGGGAGTCCCACCTACGGATTCATTAGATGTCAATTCCCCGTAGGACGGGCACCCTTGCCCGTCAAGATGCCTTTTCAGCTTTGCATCAGCTCTTCATAATTTTCTTGATTACTTCTAGGACCTCTTCTCCGGTCGGAATGCCGCCTGAGGGTCTGCCGTGCAGGTAAACTTTTGCTTTTCCTTCCACTGCCAATCTCACGTCTTCTACTAACTGGCCCAGGCTCATCTCCACGGTTAATATCTTTTTTATCCTTTCGGATAAATCGCTTATTATTTTACTCGGAAAGGGCCATAAGGTGATGGGTCTTAAAAGCCCGATTTTTATCCCTTCTTTTCTACCTAACATCAGAGCCGATTTCGAAATGCGGGATGAGGTTCCGTAGGCGACTAATAGAATTTCCGCATCCTCCACCTGAACCGCCTCGAATTTTACCTCTTTTTCCTCGATTTCCTTATACTTCTCCGCTAATTTCAAGGTCATTTTTTCTAAATATCCGGGTCTTAAATCATAAGACCTTATCACCCTTCTTTCCCTGCCTTCAGCATTTCCCAAAGCCCAGTCTTTTACAGGCAATTTGGCTGGGTCAACCGGCTCAAAATCGAACTCTATCGGCTCCATCATCTGGCCCAATAGACCATCTGTCAATACCATTGTGGCGATTCTGTATTTCTCAGCTAAATCATAACACCTTTTAGGAAAATTACCCATCTCAGAAACTGAGTTAGGAGCATATACGATCACTCTATAATCCCCGTGACCTCCACCCCTGGTGGCTTGAAAATAATCGCCCTGAGAAGGTGCGATATTCCCCAATCCAGGCCCTCCTCGCATCACATTAGCATAGAAAATCGGGAGGTTAGCACCTGAGATATAGGAGATTCCTTCCTGCTTAAGACTTATTCCCGGACCGGAGGAGGAGGTCATAACCCTGGCACCGCAGGCAGAGGCACCATAAAGCATGTTGATAGCCGCGACTTCGCTTTCTGCCTGTATAAATGTTCCTCCTACTTCAGGCAGTCTCCAGGAAAGGTATTCCGGAACCTCATTCTGCGGTGTAATCGGGTAACCGGAAAAAAATCTGCACCCGGCTCTTACTGCTCCTTCTGCCAGAGCCTCATTCCCCTTCATTAATAATTTTTCACCCATCTCTAAGCTCTCCTTATAGTCATCCAGATAGATTACTTATAAACCTCTATAGCTACATCCGGGCAAACCAGAGCGCATAAGGTACAGCCGGTGCATTTCTCCGGCTTAACCATCACGGCAGGATAATAACCGGTTGAGGCGAATTTTTTTGACATCCCGATGACTTTGTAAGGGCAAGCCACCACGCAGAGCTCACACCCTTTGCATCTATTTATATCTACTTCGATTTTTGGCATATTGTCCTCTTTTTTTCCTAAAGAAACAAGAAATTAAATGAATTTAAGAAAAAAACTTTCAAAAGCAAGCCTTTTTGTAACTTTTTTCACAAGCAAAAACCGCCATAAAAAGACCTGCTGGCGGTTGCTAACTACTTCAAATTCAACTGACTGCAAAAAATTACTTATAAATTTCAGCCTGATTGCATTTGCACACGTTCACGTTTCTTTCTCTAAACTTCCAGGACCCGGTGTCGTTTCTGATTGATTCAACGTAAAGGATACTCTGTTTAGCCCCTTCGCACTTCGGACAATAGACCAGATGCTTATCTTTTTTGACCTTATCCGCAAAAGTCATCTGCTTTTTAGGCATACTCCTCCTTTAAAATCTGGATTTTAACTCCTGCAATAACCTCTCGCATTCTTTTTTGATCAGCAGAGCCTGGTAAATCAATTCAGCTTTTTGTGATTTGGGACCCTTTCTGATCACGGCTTCTCGAGACTTCTGCTCTGCCGATTTGAAGTCTTTTGACTTCAAAGACCTTATCCCTTCCCGAAAAGCTCTTGTACCTTTTTCCTCTGCCATAGCCCTAAGTTAAAACGATTACAAACCGTTTCTTATTTGAGTAATCCTGGAGTGTAAACCTTCAGGTTTACCCGACCCATATTACGCGTAGCTCGGCGGAGGTTTAAAACCCCCGCTACGTCAGCTTTATTTTCTGTGCTTGCCAAGTCCCCCGACCTGGTTCGCCTCTGGCGAATCGGGTCAGGGGACCCGACAGGCACAAAGCTTTATATTCCAAGCTTTCTGACTGGAGTGTAAACCTTTAGGTTTACCATATTACCAGATAAAGCTAACGCTTTATTCACCAAGCGTCAGACCCTAAGATAATGTTTATTTTAGTTAATTCAAACTCTTTTTTTGGTTAAGAATCTTTCTGAATCTTTCCAAATAAGGCTCAACCTTATATCTGTTCTGTCTGAGGTAGTAGATAAGAGAGGCGGTGAAAAACTCATCCTCCTTGGTAGTTTTCATCTCTAAGGTTTTCAACTGATAGTCCAGTATGGTCAAAAGATGGTCCTTGGGTTTGTAGAAATAGTCCATCAGGTCAAGCTGGTAACTCAAGGTTTTCTGATACTTGTTTTTGAGGTCGGTATCGTCCTGGTCCAAATTTCTTATCTCGTCTTTCAGGTTGAGCAATGACTCATCTAACTGCACGAAGTCAACCAGCCCTAAAGGGGTATATTCCCATCCTCTTCTTCTCAAGTTCTCCCGGATGAATAGATTCGCCCGCTTCAAGGTATTTTCCCCGTCTTGATAAAACCTTTCTCCTCTGATCATCTCCCCGTAGATTTTCATCCTCTCGATGCACTCTATGACTTTCTGGATCTGGTTTTTTTTGACTTTTCTGGAATTGATCTCCACCCCCTCGTTTTTGAGCCAGGTCTCCATCCCCTTGAACCTATCTTTTATCTGCCAGAAATCTTTGCTTTTCCCCAACACGATATTTTCCAGAAGACCGATCTTCTGATCAACCTCCGATTCTTCTTCTTCCTTCTTGACAGTCCTCTCCAGAAAGTCATCCATAGCTTTTTTAAGACTCAAAAGTGCCTCTTTTAATTCCATCTGTTCATTCCTCAGTATATTTCTCCAGACTGCGGTTGAACTGCTCTAAGAGCTTTTCCAGTCTATCGGTTTTAATCTCCAGCGTAGGTCTTTTCACCGGCTCAACTACTCCTGCTAAAAGAAGCCCGGCTAATTTTTTAAGAGTTTCGATCTTATCCCTTTTAGAATCTTCTAAGATTTTTCTGATATCCCGGTGACCATCCACCAGGGTAAGGACATTCCATTCATCAGCTTTCAGGTTAATATCTTTTTCCCGGTTATCTTCAGTCGGAGCTAAACCCATAACGGTATCAAAAGAAGGCAGTTTTTTCTTTAACCTTTCCAGTTCATCGGACCTTCTCACGCTTTCCAGAATCAGATTTTCAGTGGAGATCTTAATGGTTATCTCTTCCTGAGTGGGAAACCTGTTCTCGTAGAATTTGAAATTCCCCTTCTCCCATTTGAGGAGGTCATAGATCACTTCTTCCACCTGCAGCTTTACCAGTTCCTCTAACTGCTTACGGGTGATGATGCCTTCTAAAATAAGCAGTTCACCAATCCTTTTTTTGTCCTTAAGCTCTTTTTGGGTTTGCATGATCTTCTGCAAACGGTTAGTACTTAAAATACCTTTTTTGACCAGCAGCTCTCCGACTCGGAGACGGTTGTACGGGTTATGGGCAAAGATTATATTACCATCCTGGAAATAAACCATGATAACATCTTCACCTTTCTGCACACCTAGGGTCCCGCTTTTCCTGCAGGCGCTCAAGAGCTGAAAGATGTCCGAAAGCTGAAACTTTTCCACACTACCCTGAAGTTCCATATGTCCTTTTTGCAAGTTGAGTGTAGTTGCCTAATTTATTAGGCATCTCCACTGCTCTGCGTTGGTGTCCTCACCAACGCAGAAAAAATCCCTAATCATGTAGCAGAGACTTCACGCCTCTACTCTCAGGATTGCAAAGCTTTCACCTATGCTTCCGCTATTCTCTTAATTCGGAATATTAGAGAAATCCTTAAGACCGTCTTTTGGTAGTTGCCCAATTTATTGGGTCCATTTGGACTCGATAAATCGAGCAACTGCAGAACCGGTAAACCCATGTTGCCCCCAACGTGGGTTTACGTCATCTTCTAGTAATTAAGAGGAGAACATGATTTGTAGGGGCGTAAGGCAATACGCCCCAGATTGTATTTCAGACGGTAGATGTAGACCCACATTGCCCTCAATATGGGTCTATACCCCACCTTGTGGGCAAGGTGGGATTACCGATGAAGACAGAAGGACGAGGAAACCTCGCGGCGGGCCCCTACCAGAAATTAAATTAAGACCGTAGGGGAGGGGCTTGTCCCCTCCCGCGGGCGACCACGAGGGTCGCCCCTACAAGAGATTAGATCAGCCTGCTGAGGATAAATCCGAAAGAAAGAAGCAGCCCCACGAAAAGATGAATCTTTATGGTGCTGGCATTGGCCGGTATCAGTTCGTAGATTTTGTCGTAATTAGCTCTGAGGACTTTTATCGCGGTGTAAGCCAGGGGAAGGGTGAAAAGAGCTATCAAAGCATAAAAAGGTAATAGCCCGGAAACAACCGAGATTATTATTGAAATATAAGTCCCGGCGATTATCAGATAGTAACCATAAACTGCTTTTTTCTTGCCCAATCTCACCACCCAGTGGTTTTTTTTGACGGTCTTGTCTGCCTCATAGTCCTGAAACTGGTTGATATATAAAATCCCGGTTATCATAAAGGCCACAGGGAGTGAAGCCCAGAAAGCTGACCAGTTCAGGGAATGAGCCTGGACAAAAAATGACCCCATCACTGCCAGAACCCCGAAATCTAATCCTATCATCAGTTCACCCCATCCATGATAAGCCATCATCACCGGAGAAGCAGTATAGAAAAATGCCGTTACTACTCCGAAAAGGCCGAAAAGAAGAATTATATTTCCAGGGGAAACATAATTAAGATATAACCCGATTATAGAACCCAACCCGAAAAAGATCAAAGCCGCATTGAGGATATGCTTAGCCGGGACAATGCCATCCTGAATTACGCGGCTTCCACCGGAAAAGGGGGTAAAGGAGCGGTTGATATCATCATCCGTAGTCTTATGGTCAAAATAGTCATTGGCAAGATTAGCGCCCGCGTGGATAAAACAGAATCCGAATAAGGTCAGGAAAAAATTCACCCAGTTGAATCTCCCGGTCTGGCTATAAGCTAAAGTAGAGCCCACAGCTACCGGAACCAAAGTGGCAGTAAAAAATGGCGCCCTTACTGCCTTTATCCATTTCTTTAAGAATTCTTTCATTCTAAAGAACCTCCTTTAAAAGCTCAAACTGTCTTCAATTTCATTTTAAAAACACTTTAAATGTATAACATTTAGAATATTGAAAGGCAAGAAAAAAATTTTTGCTCTTCGTTGGTGAGGACACCAACGAAGAAAAATTGTATGGGTTCGGCACACCCTCAAACAAGTTTGAGGGTGCCACCCGCCGTTGGTCTACTCGCTATTGAGGGGAAAATGCGTAGGTCAACCATGTCCCGCCAAAGGCGGGACTGGTTGACAACCTGTTTAAGAGTCAATTCATAATCTTTTGTCAAGCAGGCTCCGCCATGCTCACCCCTATAAAGTTAAACTTGAAAGGTTACTGTCCATATCTCTTCTTATAGAACTCCAGCACTTTTTTCTTCTCCTCCTCTGTCATCCCCTTTTTCCACCTATGATATTCCGAAGATAGGATTTCCTCCGTTATTCCCTTTTGTATCTCCTCACATTCTGGTAGAAACTTATTGTAAAAATTTTTTGCTACCTCATAAAAGCCGTGCCATTGAGTGAAGTCTGGACCGAGCATTGAGGCTCCATGCCGGGCTCTTCTCCCCTCGTGATGCCAGAGCTCATAATAGGTCCACTCGATCTTCTCATCAAAGGGTGTTCTGCTCAATTTTCCCTCAGCGTAGAAATAATCCATAATCTGTTTAGCTGGCTTGGCAAATTTCTCATTCCACAATTCTATGGCCTCATCATATTGCACATAGAAGTTCTCGGTATTCTGCGGGGAGTGGCATTGATTGCACACTTCCTTCATTTTAGCCCTTTTCTTTTCCCAGTTCTCCAGCTTGAAGGAGATGGCAGGTCGCAGAGTCCAGCTAATCCTTTCACCCACATCGTGGGTCAGCGGAAGATTTGGTGTGGCTGACATATGACAGGTAGCACAGGTGGGTGCTGCAGAGTAATCCTTTCCCACTATCCAGGAGTCAGATTCCAGGTTCATCAGATGTTTGAAATTCTCATATTTTATTCCATGTTTGGACTCCTGATAGATCTCAAATTGGGGATGGTCAGGTCCCATGTGACACTTCCCACAGGGCTCAGGCTGGCGCCCCTGGGCAGCAGAAAAGGAGTGCCTGGAGTGACAAGCTGAACAGGAACCTCTGCTTCCATCTGGATTCACTCTCCCGATTCCGGTATTAGGCCAGGCACCTGGATCCAATTTCCCTTTCTCCGTAACAATAACTGTGCTGCCGTGACATTGTTTACAACCGCTAATTGTTGCCGCTGCACCCTCCACTATCTCACCTAAGACGTTGTCCAGAGAACCGATGAACTCTGTCCCGCGTGAATGCCTCGAGTTGGTGAACTCACTTACCTCTTTTTCATGACACCGGGCACAGTCTTTTGGAGAGACGATGGTTGCTATAGTCTTTCCGTAGTGTTCAAAGGCATCTACCTCATTTTCTTCTGCCTCATGGCACTCATAACATCCCACTCCTGCCGGTTGATGTTTACTCTCCTCCCACATCTTCACTATACCAATCGCCGCTCCCTCTTTGCTATGGCAGTTGAGACACTCCTGGGTTTCAGTGGAGAGAAGGGATTCCTCTTTTTGAGCAAAAAGATTCTGGAACATAAAATAAGAAGTTAAAACTCCTGTAACAGCTAAGACAATCAAAAACTGAGGTTTATTTCTTTCTGTCATATCCACCTCTTTTTGTTCGGTTTATTGTTGGTTCGAGAATTATCCTCAAGACAACTTCCGGGGATCTTTTGAACCAAATTTTTTCTGTTGTGTGAAGTTCTAAAACTTGAAAGGCTTTTTGCTCCGGAATATTCTCAACCCTCCCTTTTCACACTTGGTTTAAGGGTTAAAAGGTCATAGATGGTGATTATCACCCCGGAGAGGAAAATCAATCCGAAGGAGAAAACGATTTTGAACCAGAACCTCATCTCTCCTTGAGCAGTCATATAACCTAAGCCCATTACCCTCTCCAGGTAGGTTTGCAAAACCCCTGCCACACCAAAAGCCAACCCCATCCCGGTCATAGCGATAACCATTATCCAGAAGCCTACCCTGCCTAAGCTCTCCTTGAAGAATTCTATCCCTTTCAGCTTAGGGATCGCATAGTAGAAAACCGTTAAATTCAAAAGCGCATAAGCCCCAAAAAAAGCCATATGCCCATGAGCCGCTGTAACCTGACTTCCGTGGGTGTAATAGTTGATCATGGGGAGAGTATGTACAAAACCAAAAACGCCTGCGCCTAGAAGATGGAAAACGGCACATCCTACAGCATAAGTCCAGACCAAGGGATTTTTTATTTCCAACTGGCGATGTTTGACGTGTTTGAAGGTATCGATAAGCATTAAGATGATCGGCACCGGTTCCAATCCGCTGAAAATTCCGCCAACATAAAGCCAGTATTTAGGAGCACCTAACCAGTAGTAATGGTGCCCTATCCCGGCAATTCCAGTAAAAAGGAATAAACCTAACTCCACATAGAGCCACTTTTCTACCACCTCCCTGGGAACTCCGGTGATCTTCAATAAAATCCAGGCAATTATCGCCGCAGTAATCATCTCCCAGGCACCCTCAACCCACAGGTGGATCACCCACCACCAGTAGTACCAGTCAACCGAAAGGTTATGGTAAAACGGTATCCCGAATAGATAAAGGAGAGCTAAAACTATTAGACCAGCTAAGAGAGTCCCCTGAATCACGGTCCAGTTTTTCCCCTTTAGCATGGTCATCCCTACATTGAAAAGGAAGATCAAAGCACCGATAACCACAGCAAAATCTAAAGGTCTTGGTATTTCCAGCAAGGGCCTGCCCTGAGTCCAGCCAAAAACAAAACCGACTAAAGCAACTACCCCGGTTACAACCAGTAAAACCAATTGAAAATATGCTAATCCCGGGCTATAGATCTCCCTTTTAGTCTCATCTGGTAGAAGAAAATAGGTCCCGCCCATAAATCCTAAAAGCATCCATAAGACCAGTAAGTTGGTGTGAATTGCCCTGGCAGTTGCAAAGGGGAAAACATTCACCAGCCCTTGGGGTAGAGTGAAAAAGTAATTGATTGCCAGCCATAGTCCAAAAAGGACCTGCAAAAGGAAAAGAAACAAAGCGATCACAAAATAAGGATAAGCCACTTTTTGAGATTTATATTCCATTTTTTTACCCTCCTATTTCTGATTTTCCAAAAATTTAGCCAGAGCCTCTATCTCCTCAGAGGATAAATCGAATTTAAGCATCTTCGCCTGAGGATTGACCTTGCTCGGATCCTCGATATATCGGGCAATTGCTTCTTTATCCAGTTTCGAGCCTATTTTGTCCAGAGAAGAACCCGTAGTACCCCCAACTCCTTGCAAAGCGTGACAGTTAAAGCATCCTTTATCCTTAAATAAGGCCGCACCTACAGATATGCCAGCCCCAGCTACTAATCTTTTTGCCTCAGAGGACAATTTGAATTTTCTATCCTGAGGAGGCCAGTCGTGAGTATCTATCTGGCTGGTCCACTTAAGAAAGGCTACAAGATTATCTATCTCCTCTGGTGAAAGATTTTTCTTGGGCATCTTGCGAAAGGAATTGGCAAATGCCTGTTCCGGTTTTTCTACAGCATATCTTATACCAGATTCCCCTATTCTCCAATAAGCTCTGGTCATATCCGGACCATAATATCCGCCAAAACCCAAAATGGTGTGACAGTCGTTGCAGTTATATTTTTCCCAGGCCCATTTCCCGGCCAGGACCTGGGGGGACAGGTTCTCCGCATGGGTAAGGGCTTTGACCTTTTGATGAAAATCAAAGGTCAAAGCTAAAAGGATAATAAGAGAAACCAAAGTGCCCGAGATGAAAATCCAGAAAGCAGCTTTTTTGCTCATAAGACCTCCATTTTAAATTTTTATTTTTTACTGAAAGTCAAAATTAAAATTAGGGCAAAAGCTAAGGAATTAGCCATTTCCATAAATCCTAAATTTTTCATTTTGATCTTACGACCAAGCCTTAATATTCCTCCCAAGGTATAAAACGTAGCTGGAACAAAAGCTAACATAGAAAAAATGGGAGCTAAATGCAAGAAAGTCAAAAAGAAAACTCCTGAAAACATTAAAAGTAGATATAAAAGCACCTCCTTTCCAGAGTAAAATTTTTTATTTAAACTATCCAAACTCTCTTTAACAGAATTAGCTTTGACCTTCATCTTCACATAGAAGATGCTCCTTCCGAAGAAAAGAAAATTCAAAAACCATAAAGATAGATTAGCCTGGTTAAATATCCCGGTGGAAACATAATAGGATAAAGGAGCACTAAAGGTCAAAGCTAAAACCCCTGAAAATTCGCCTGAGATAGTCCTCTCCTTTTTATGCAGAGCCTGAATTATCTGCAAGCACAAGAAAAGAATCGAGAAGAATCCAAAGGGAACTAAGAGCCCGAGTTGATATTGAATCAAAAGGTATAAGGAGAAAAGAAAAGCAAAAGCAGAATAGATAAATGACCAGAAAAGGTAATCCCCCAACTTCTCAGCCGAAAGATTTCTCCAGCGGAAATAGCTCAAGCAAGAATAGTAGCCCAGGTAGAGGAAAAATACCGAAAGGAGAAGAAAGATAATTTTCAAATCAAATT
>MEWM01000149.1:41607-41758 GCA_001775355.1 candidate division Zixibacteria bacterium RBG_16_43_9
AATTCCTGCGCCAGCCAGTAAGGGGACGAAAAGAACGCTCCAGCTTCCATGCTCTTTGGGTATTAAAGGCTTGGGAACATTCATACTTTATCCGCTTCGATTAAAAGCTTCAGATAATCTTCCTTAGGCTTCTCTTGATGGTGGACCAAAA
>MEWM01000149.1:41782-42540 GCA_001775355.1 candidate division Zixibacteria bacterium RBG_16_43_9
TCTCCGGCTCAACTTTCATTTGAGTTAAAATAGACCTGGTGATATTGGCACCAGTTTCACAGTGGAGTCTTATTTTGAGCTTTTGACTTTCGATATTCCCTACAAAGTCTTTTCCATAAGGAGCAGAATACCCGATGTCATGCAGATAAGCAGAAGTCAGCAGTACCTTCTTATCCAGAGATGAATTCTCCATAATCTTCTTCATATTAGCCACTACCTGAAGGGTATGAGGATAATATCTGGGCACACTTTTCTCAAAAAGCTCTTTAATTTTCTGATCCAGCAGTAACTCTAATCTCTCTAATCCCAAACATACCTCCTGTTTCATCCTTTTATTTCTTGAGTATCTGTAAGGCAGACTTAATGATTTCCTCTATTCCCTTTTTTTCAGGCACCTTAGAGATTTTATTCTTTATAAAAAATTGCACCCGGATAGCCATCCCGATAACCATAGCCGCCGCTAAGTTCTCATCCCTTTTTTTGAAAACCCCTTTCCTGATACCCTCCTGGATAATATCCACGAAAACATCTTTGGGCAAAAAGATGGGTTCAGGAAGTTTCTTAAACTCCCTTTCATGCCCCAGGATCACATATTCGTAAGCCAGAGGTTTTTCCTTAGCGAAACGGAAAAAAGCCTCAATAGTCTTTCCCAGTTTCTCTTCCGGACTTTCTCCCTTACCCGCTTCGGCCTTAAGAAAATCTGCAAACTCTATTAGGCATTGGGCAAAAATCTTTAAAGCCAGCTCCTCCTTGCTTTT
>MEWM01000149.1:42628-42838 GCA_001775355.1 candidate division Zixibacteria bacterium RBG_16_43_9
TCTGGGCAAAAAGCTTTAAGGCGGAACTTATGATCGCATCTTTTTTGGTAGTAGGTCGTGCCATTTTCACCTACATTAATGAGTGAACATTTACTCATTAATTTAATGTTATTTAAAAACTTGTCAAGAGTTTTTTTGGGCTGTTACTGGGGAAGTTTTAAAAGAGCTGTTGGAGTAACCAGGCTGAGCCCTAAAGGCTCAGCTACGCGA
>MEWM01000149.1:42854-43968 GCA_001775355.1 candidate division Zixibacteria bacterium RBG_16_43_9
TTTTTTAGAATAACCCGAATTTTTTCATCCGGTCGCGGAGGGTATTGCGGCTGACTCCCAAAAGCTCAGAGGTTTTGACCTGGTTTCCCTGGCAGTGTTTTAGGGAGAGATCAAAGACAGTTCTTTCTAAGGCTTCTTCCAGATGGTCGTAGATCTGCCCATCTGAATTAGCTAAGATCTTGGGGAAGATTGGCTCTAATATCTGAGACAACAGTTTATGATAGTCCTTTTTTATTTTTTCGAAATCTATGTCTAACTTTTCCTTGTTTTCACTGAAAATCGGAAAATGCTCCGGCATCAGCATCCCGCCCTTACTCATAACCACGGCAGTGTGGATATTGTTTTCCAGCTCCCGCACGTTTCCGGGCCAGGGGTATTTGAGCAGAATCTTAATACCGTCATTTGAAATCCCCTCTACCCTTTTGCCTATCAACCGTGTATATTTCTTCAGGAAGTAGTCAGCTAAAAGGGGTATGTCCGACTTCCTTTCCCTTAAAGGCGGCAGATAGACCGAGACTACCTTTAACCTGTAGAAAAGGTCAACCCTGAAGTTTCCATCTTTAATACAGTTGACTAAACTCTTGTTAGTGGCGGCAATTATCCTCACATCTACTTTTATGCTCTGGTTACCGCCTACTCTTTCAAACTCCTGCTCCTGCAAAACCCTTAAGACCTTACTCTGGGTCATCAGGCTCATATCCGCAATTTCGTCTAAGAAGATAGTCCCTTTATCTCCCTGTTCAAATTTGCCCAATTTCCTCTGGTAAGCTCCGGTAAAAGCGCCTCTCTCATAACCGAAAAGCTCTGATTCCAAAAGGGCTTCAGGTAAAGCTGCACAGTTGACTGAGAGGAAGGGCTTGTCCTTTCTCAAGCTGTTGCGGTGAATTGCCCGGGCCACCAACTCTTTACCTGTCCCGCTTTCCCCCATTATAAGGACTGCAGCATTAGTCGGAGCAACCTGCCCTATCAGCTTGGCAATCTCCACTATCTCCGGACTTTTTCCAACGATTGAATCCTCTTCTTCCTCTAACTTCCCATCTCTGCCAAAGTTAGAAGAATCCCCTCCTCCTTTTTTCTCCTGCAGGGCTTTATCCACAATCCTGGCGAGTTTCTC
>MEWM01000150.1:0-127 GCA_001775355.1 candidate division Zixibacteria bacterium RBG_16_43_9
AAAGAGAAAATTACGGGGAGTATATATCCCTGAAAATCAAGGCTGGTGGAGATAAACTCTGAAGGGAGAATAATAATAGTGGCTGAATTTCCCAGTATCAGGAGCAGAAAAAAAATAGAGAGTTTAA
>MEWM01000150.1:196-2428 GCA_001775355.1 candidate division Zixibacteria bacterium RBG_16_43_9
AAATCATTATCCAGGCATCTTTGATTCTTTCCATCAGCGTATAATCCAGGGTAAGCCCGATCTGCTTTACAGATTTCAAAGCCAATGCGGCGGTAACCACCTTTTCCAGACTGGTCGGATTTCCCCAATTTAAGGCTGGACTGTTGATCGCCCTGAACGGAAGATAAAGATAGATACTACAACCCAAAAGAAAGAAGATGAGAAAAGCTCCCAGGTTTTTTGGTTTGAGAAAATCGGATGAATCATAACTAAGAAAAAGATAGAGGAAAGCTGGAAGCGTTGAAAGCAGGGTGACATTGTGATTCCCCATGCCCAGACCGAAGATGAAGAAGAACAGATAAAGCCAGCGAAGATTTTTCTGAGATTTTTCTTCTACAAGATGGTTTAACCCGCAATAAAATAAAAGGATAAAGACTAAGCCGTTTAGAGAATACACCTCTGCTCTTATTCCCTGAATCCAGAAAGCAAAGTTTAACCCCGCCACAAAGAGAGTCATAATCAGGACGATAAAAAGCATTTTTGTATCGCCCGAAAGTTCTGCAAAGAAAGTCCGGAATAGTTTTAAAAACAGAAAAGCAAAGAATGACAGGCTGAGAGCCGCAAATACTCCGGAGAGAAAATTCAGTTTAAAAGACAGAGAAAAAAATGGCAAAAAGGAGAATAACTTTCCCAGCAAAATATATAGAGGGAAACTGGGAGGATGCGGAATACCCAGAGTGGCTACTGCTGCGACAAACTCCGCACTATCCCACCAGAAGACCGTGGGGCAGCAGGTCCTCCAGTATATCAAAAGAAAAAATGCGAATATAAGGACTCCTAATAACCAGGAATTCCATTTAAAGCCAGTATCGGCTGAGACCTTAGTTTCAGGCTTGATTCCGCGTGGTGACTTTATGTTCGTGTTCGCAGGACTTATCGCTTTTCCCGAAACCGGCATTCTCGTTCGTACGGGTCCGGACTGGACACGATTTAGATTTCTAGTTTTCTCCGAGATTTTTCTCATTTCTCTTTGAGGTTGTATCTCTCTATTTTGCGATAAAGGGTTGAGGCGTCTATTCCCAGTATCTGGGAGGCTTTTGTTTTCTGCCAGCCGGTCTGGCTCAAAACCCAGAAGATATAAGCTTTTTCTATCGACTCTAAGGTAGGCAGTTCTGGCTGAGAGGAATGGACCAGTCCCAGTGGTTTATTTTCCACAATATTCTGCGGGAGGGAATTCAAATCGATCGTTTTTCCCGAGGAAAGTATCACTGCCCTTTCTATTGTGTTCTCAAGCTCCCTGACGTTTCCGGGCCAGGAATAGCTGGTCAAAAGCTCCAGCGTATTCTGAGTAATTTCCTTTTCTTCGATCCCCAGTTTGTCGCAATACTTTTTTATGAAGAACTTGATTAAGAGTTCGGTATCCCCCTTCCTCTCTCTTAAGGGCGGGATATAAATGGGAATGACGTTCAGGCGGTAATACAGGTCTGATCTGAAGTTTCCCAATTTGACTTCTTCCTCCAAATTGGCATTGGTGGCTGTTATGAGCCTTACGTCTACATCGATTGGTTTGGTACCGCCGACCGGCGTGAACTGTCTTTCCTCCAGAACCCTTAAAAGCTTTGCCTGGATAGCCGGGGAGGTTACCCCGATTTCATCCATGAAGAAAATCCCATCGTCTGCCACTTTAAACAGACCGTCTTTATCCCTTATTGCACCGGTAAAGGAGCCTTTTACATGCCCGAAAAGCTCACTCTCTAACAGTGTCTCAGGTAATGTGGCGCAATTAATGGTGACAAATGGCTTCCCTGCCCTGCTGCTAAGTTGATGGATAGCTTTTGCAACCAGTTCCTTTCCTGTTCCGCTTTCTCCTCTGATTAAGACTGTGCTGTCTGTATCTGCAATTCTTTCGACCAGTTTCTTCAGTTGAAACATCTCCGGGGAATTGCCGATCAGACTTTGCAGTCCGTATTCTTTTTTAAGCTGTCTTTTTAAATTGACATTTTCCTCAGTGATCCTTTTCTGAGTTAAAGATTTCTTAATGGCTATCTTTATCTCGTCTACCTTAAAAGGTTTGGTGATATAGTCAAAGGCACCTTTTTTCAAAGCTTCTATGGCTGAGTCTACTGAAGCATAAGCTGTCATAACGATGAAATTGATGTCCGGATGAATGGATTTTGCTCTGGACAGAAGCTCCAGACCATTCATTTCGGGCATCATAAGGTCCGCGATCACCAGATCATAATCCTTGTTTTT
>MEWM01000150.1:2532-9417 GCA_001775355.1 candidate division Zixibacteria bacterium RBG_16_43_9
TCACCATTATCTTGGCATTTTCCATTCTTTCCCCTTAGATTATAAAAACCGCGATTCGCTATTAGCTTTTAGCTTTTGACTTTAGACTATTGCCTATAGCCTTTAGCCTGCATTATTAGCCTGCAGTTATACTATCGGCAAATAAGGGGTTATCTTCATTTTTTGAAAAATAAAAGGCAACCTCATATTCAACAAGACTGCTTTTTCTATGCTATCAGAAGTTACCACCTAACAGTTCTTTTTTTGACAGGGAACAGCTCCCGACGCAACAATTAAAAAAATACTTGATTTGTTTTCGAATTTTAGGTATAAATAAATTAATGGAAGGCTAATTTCCGAATTAATGGGCTTACTATATTATGGCTAAGAAATCCTCAGAGAAAAGTTGCACAGGACCTATAATAACCACATTTCTTAGCACGGCTGCCCTTGCCGCCGCTATTTTCATCATATATTTCAATATAAAGAAAGACCAGAAAGACACTATTATAAATTCGCAAGATCGTGAAATAGCTACTTTAAGAACTGAAGATGAAAATTATAGAAAGAGGGCTATAGCTGATAGTCTAAAGATATTAGAATTATCTAAAAAGCTGCAAAATTCAGAATTTGCTCAGGCACAGGTAAAACAGAAAATAATATTTAATGACACAACGTTATGCCCAGGAGAAGGGCTACGCATCCTTGATGGTAAGGTCATCGTTTCTTATGGTCACTATGACAGCAGTGGCGTGATAGCCTCATTTCATATTATTGGAGAAAAGAACTTAAAAATTGAATATGGCAGTCTCTTTTTCATTGGCCCAGGTCAAGAGAACTTCAGAATTAATAAAGATGAATATGTTTTAAATTGCTTAGGCTTTGTCAAGAATAAAGAGAAGGGATGCATTAAGATTTCAATTCATAAAAAATGAGTGGAGGTAGCTAGAGAATATTCTGTGCTGTCAGGTGTTACCACCTGACAGTTTTTTTTCGTCAGAAGGTAACTCCTGAGATCACAATTAGTGCTTATCTTAACTTTTTGGAAAACAAAAAGGCAGCCTCGCATTTAGCAAGACTGTCTAACAATTTAGTTCTATTAAAGACTTACTTTAATTCCAGAGCAAATTTCCCAATATTGTTTTCAATTTTGGTAGGATATCTGCCTGAGAAGCAGGCAACGCAGAAACTCTCTTTGGGTAAGGAGGGCATCGAAAGCATTCCCTCAATAGAAAGATAACCTAAAGAATCCACGCCTAAATATCTTCTGATCTGTTCCACCGATTTGGCGGAGGCAATTAACTCCCTTTTTGTCGGCATATCAATACCGTAAAAACAGGGGCTGGTGATAGGCGGGGAGCTTACCCTGAAGTGAACTTCCTTTGCCCCGGCATTTCTCAGCATCCAGACTAATTTTCTACTGGTGGTTCCGCGGACAATCGAGTCATCAACTATGACAATTCTTTTATCCTTTAAAACTCCCTTAACCGGGTTATATTTTATTCTGGCATCCAGGTCCCTGATCTTCTGCTCCGGCTGAATAAAGGTCCTGCCGATGTAATGATTTCGTATCAACCCGACCTCGAATTTTATTCCGGACTGCTCAGAATATCCAAGAGTATGCGTATTGCTTGAGTCCGGCACAGCGATCACTATATCCGCATCCGCCGGCTGCTCTTTGGCTAACTGTCTGCCGAGTCTTCTTCTTACTTTGTCCACATTTTCTCCGAAGATCATGCTATCCGGGCGGGCAAAGTAGATGAATTCGAATATGCAGAAGGCATGCTTGACTTTCTTAAAAGGAGTTATTGATTTTAATCCCTTTTCATTTATCAGGAGGATTTCTCCTGGCTGAACGTCTCTTAGATATTTGGCACCTATCATATCAAAGGCACAGGTCTCAGATGCTACCACCCAGGCATCTTTGAGCTTCCCCAATGCCAGAGGTCTCCAGCCATACGGGTCCCTGGCTGCCAGGATGGAATCAGCCGTGATGAAAACTAAACTGTATGCCCCGCTCACCTGAGATAAAGCATCTGCTAAACTGTCCTCGATTTTTTCTTTTTTAGAGCGGGCGATCAGATGCAGGATTATCTCGCTGTCAGTTGTGGTCTGAAAGATCGAGCCTTCTTTCTCCAGCTTTTTTCTCAGACTGGTGGAATTGGTCAGGTTTCCGTTATGTCCTACAGCTAAAAGCTTATCGCCTTTATAGGTTATCTGCAAAGGCTGAATATTGGCAACTGTAGAAGAACCAGTGGTTGAATAGCGGTTATGGCCAATAGCCATCTCTCCTCTTAAACTGGACAAGACCTCCTTGCTGGCGAACACCTCGTTGACCTGCCCCATCCCCTTGCGCTGGTAAAGTCGATTCCCATCTGATGAAACTATCCCAGATGCTTCCTGTCCCCTGTGTTGAAGCGCATAAAGCCCTAAATAGGTCAATTCCGAGGCCTTTTTAGCACCGAAAATGGCGAAAATGCCGCAGTCTTCATGTAAGAGGTTTTCTATCATAACGACAAGGTTATTATATTATTCAATTTTTCTTGGCTGTCAAGGATTAATTTAAAAGTCAAAAAACTTGAGTTATTTTTCCATTAACATTAAAAACAATTCTACGTAAAAAGAATCAAGTTTTACAAAACTTAACTCTATTTTTTTTAACATTAACTCTAAGGTTTATCCTTAAACTGCCGATTAAGAAAGCGTGAATTAAACAAGATGACCAAATTTTAACCCCATATCCGTGGAGGTGTTTTATGCTTTTCTGGTCAACCATGCTTTTCATCCTGGGCGTGCTGGCTTTTCTGGATGCCATTTTCAACTATGGAGAAATCTTCAGGCAGGTCAACTCCTTTATGTTTATGCTAATTTCTTTAGGAGTGCTGATCAGGTTAAGACAAGAAAGAGTAGATGCCTGGAAGGCAAAAGCCAACTTAACCGAGCCTGTCAGCAGGGAGGAGAAGAAAACTGCGACTGTGATGCCCGAAAAGAAAGAAGTCAAAGTGGCATAATACAGGAGACAGGAGATAAAGAAAAAGGCGAGGTTGACTCGCCTTTTTTATTTGTCTTGTAGAGACGCATCGAATGCGTCTCCGTGGTTATTCAGATCGTAGGGGAGGGGCTTGTCCCCTCCCGCGGGCGACCACGCGGTTCGACAAGCTCACCGTCCTGAGCAGAAGCGAAGGAAGGGTCGCCCTTACATTAAGATTCTGATGAAAATTCTCTTTTTTTAGACCTCTCGATATCTAACATCTTAACCCCGCCAGCATATTCTGTAATTACCGGCTCGATTATCCTGAGGAGATTTTGAGTTACCTCTTTTATCTTCAGTGCATTTTCTTCAATTATTTTTAGTTTTTCTATGGTCTCCTGATCCAGGTGCTCTTTTCTAGTCAAAAGCAGTTGTGCATTTCCCAGGATGGCCGTCAATGGGTTATTTATCTCATGATTTACCGCTACAGAGGTATGCATTATAGCTGAAAGCCTTTCAGACCTTATCGACTGTTCCCTCTCATCGTCTATTTTCTTTTTCTCGGCTCTGGTCATGTACCCTTCAGCTTTGGTCGCTGCCAATCCCAACTGGCTGCCTAACGCCTCCAGGAACTCCTCCTCCAGAATCAGATTTCTGCTACCTTGACTTAGCCCGGTTATCGCACCTAAAAATCTTCCATCAGCTCTGATAGGATAGGAGAAAACGCTGTGTATACCTTCTTTTTCAAAGGTAAGATATACTGATTCGATTTTCAAGTCTCTTCTCATCACCTGAATGGCACCTTTTTCAATGGTGGAAAGCAGATCGGTCTTATCCTTAGGACCAGCAACTGCCTCAGAGACGAGCTCTTTTGTTTCCTCGTCCCACAAGGAAATTGAGCCTGCCTCTAAATCCATTATCTCAATCGCCCTGGCGATTCCTTCTTGAATTATCTCTTTAATGGGAACCGAGCTGTTGATTCTGATGGCTAAAAGCCTTAGAACCTGATACTTTAGACCTTCTTTAGATATCTCCTGCTCCACTTTTTCTCCTTAATAAAAGAGTATTATTCTCTTTAAAAAAATGCAAAAGATATGCCGTCATCTTTTCGAATGAATAAAAATCGTGTCATTCCATCTAATAATTTAAACTATAACTTAAAGTATTGGCATTAAGTCTATGCAATAGAAAAAGTTATGAAACTCGTAATCTTGATAAACTATTAAGTGAATACTCTAAAATTCTGTCTTCTCTAAAAAATTAACTCATTCTTTGTGCATTCCCTTTCATATTTGATGCAAGGGGGAACATAAGGAGAATCAGAAAAGTTCGGATAAAATTGAGCAGACCTGCTCTAAAAGTAACTGGTCTTCATTGGAAAAGGCACTCAACTTATCAGAATCTATGTCTATCTCACCAAAGACTTCCTTTCCTCTCATTATAGGGACGACAATCTCGGACCTGGTTTCCAGACTGCAGGCTAAATATCTCGGATCAGAATTCACATCCGGGATATTCACTGTTTTCTTCTGGCTGGCAGCAGCCCCACAGATTCCTTTATTTAGACGGATACTGGTATGAGGTGAGGGCTTGCCTAAATAGGGACCAAGGACAAGCTCATCCCCTTTCAAAAGGTAAATCCCGACCCAGTTATAATGCTCATAGTTTTCCTTGAGAACTTTTACGGTTTCTCTGAGAACATCCTCCCTTTCCTTCTTAGATTGCACTAATTCGTCAATCTGCTTGATAATCTCAGTTTCTTTTTTCTTCATTTTTTTCTCCTTACTATTATGATAAAGCTAAAGCTTTATATTCCAAACAATTTATTCATTCAAAGATTTTCCACAGCTTTTCTTGCGGCTTTAAGATTTTCTTCTGGGGTCTGAGGTGAAATAGTACATCCGGGACCCAGAATTAACCTGACATCGTGGTTACGTTCAACTACCTCTTTGATTTTTTTAGAAACTCCATCCGGTGTCCCGTTCAACAATAATTTCTCGTGGTCTATCCCTCCCAGTACTGCCTTATTCAGAAGCTTTGCACCTTCTTTCAAATCAAGGTTAGTCAGGTCGGTTGCATTCCAGTTCACTACTTTGACCGGATAATCAACAAAAAGCGAAAGAAAATTGTTGCTTTTGCAGACATGCAGTATGTTGAACTCGGCAGATTCTATCTTCCTTAAAACTTCCAGATCATAAGGTTTGCCGAATTCCAGATATTCTTTTTCAGTCAGAAGCTCTTTAGTTGCCCACTCTGTGGTGGCGAAAAAAATACCATCAGCTCCGGCATTCAGGCACTCGGCCGCAAAGTCTGAGAAGATATCAGTGATTATCTCTAAGGCAGAATGGATTATCTGAGGGTTTTCTTTCAAACCTTTTACCAAATCTTTTTCCTCTGGAACTAAATCCCCTGCAATGGATAGCGGGGTAAATATTGTTTCTACGAGGAATATTTCCTCTTTGAATTCTTTCTTAATCAGACTTAAAGCCCTTAACTGCTCTTCTAAGGCTTTCTTCGAGAATTTCAGAGCTTCGAATTTCTTCCAATCCTCAGCTTTTTTGATCGGATATTCTATGACCTCGGTTTTCCTTAAAGGACCGTGGTTAAACTCGACTTTTGCTCCCCAGCCTTCGATATGATAACTTGCTCGAGGGTTGACCTTCATAAAGTCCCAATCATATTTTTTCTGGAAAGAAATCATCGCCTCTGCCAGACCTTCAGCAGTCGCTTCTTTCTCATAAAAATGCCTCCATAGAGAGATTGGAACCCTGTCAGGCATCTCCCCTTTCAGAATAGCTCTGATTCTATCTTTGTGAATACTCATTGTTTTTTTGTAGCGGAAAGCTTTAGCTTTCCATATTTAATGGAGGTCTGAAGACCTCCGCTACATTAAATCGGTCTTTCCCCTGTCTACTGCCTACTGTCTACTTGCTACCTTCCTCCAATCTTTCCTTATACAGAGGGAATTCTCTGCACAGTTCCTCGACCTCTTTCCTTATCTTCTTGTAGACCTCTTCATTTCCTAAATTCGAAATAGTCTCGTTAATGAACCTGCCGATTTTTCTCATCTCCGTCTCCTTCATCCCACGCGTGGTAACCGCAGGCGTTCCAATCCTTATTCCTGAAGTTATGAAGGGTTTCTGCGGATCAAAGGGGACGGTGTTTTTGTTTACTGTTATCCCCGATTTATCTAAAGCCTCCTCTACTACTTTGCCAGTTATCCTTTTCTCCACAAAGCTGACCAGCATCAGATGAGTATCAGTCCCTCCAGCCACCACGTGATAGCCATAATTCAAAAGCTCCTGAGCCAGTGCTTTTGCATTCTTGACAATCTGAATCTGATACTCCTTGAACGATGGCTGTAAAGCCTCTTTAAAAGCCACTGCCTTTGAGGCTATGACATGCATCAATGGTCCGCCCTGTATTCCCGGCATTATCTCCTTATCAAGCTCCTTAGCATATTTCTCTTTGCACATTATCATCCCACCCCTTGGACCGCGCAGGGTCTTATGAGTTGTGGTGGTGACAAAATCAGCCAGAGGTACAGGCGAGGGATGTATACCGGCAATGATAAGTCCAGCAATATGAGCAATATCAGCCATCAGATAAGCACCTACCTCATCAGCTATCTGGCGAAACTTGACAAAATCCAGTATGCGAGGATATGCAGTTGCCCCGGTTACGATCATTTTAGGCTTGCAATCTTTAGCAATCTGCAGGATTTCATCATAATCCAGTACCTCAGTATCTTTTCTCACCCCGTAAAAATAGACCTTAAAGAATTTACCAGAGAAATTGACTGGTGAGCCGTGGGTCAGATGACCTCCGTGGGAAAGATTTAAACCTAAAATAGTATCCCCGGGCTTCAAAACGCAGAAATAGACCCCCATATTAGCCTGAGAACCTGAATGAGGTTGGACGTTCACGTGCTCGCA
>MEWM01000151.1:0-246 GCA_001775355.1 candidate division Zixibacteria bacterium RBG_16_43_9
GACTGTTATAATGAATTGCCTTGGCGATTAGCTCTTTGCCTGTTCCAGACTCTCCCGTGAGCAAGACCGATGAGCGGCTGTCGGCAATCATATCCACCATCTCGAAAATTTTCTGCATCTGGGGAGCTTTCCCGATTATGTTCTGGAACCGGTATTTGCCAGCCACCTCAGTTTTCAGCATCCGGTTTTCAATCAAAAGCTTTTTAAATTCAAAGGCATTGGCAACCACCAGCTCGATCTCATCAG
>MEWM01000151.1:294-4521 GCA_001775355.1 candidate division Zixibacteria bacterium RBG_16_43_9
ATTCTCCACCGTCCCGAATGCAGTCATCATAATAATTTTCGTATCTGGGCAGTTTTCTTTAACTGCTTTCAGAAGCTCCATACCATCCAGCTTGGGCATTCTTATATCCGAGATGATGACATCATATTCCCTCATTTTTAATTTGCTCAGCGCCTCGTCCCCGCTGGAAGCTAAGTCAACCAGGTAATTTGAGCGGGTGAGAATCTCACTCAGGGAATCCTTCATCAAATTATCGTCGTCTACTACTAAAACCCTTTTCTCAAGCAATTTTCTATTCGCCTCCTTTTTTCGCAGATCGACCAGTTCTTGGCGTGGTGAAAAAACGCTCCCGGTCATTCTTAGGAAGCCTCCGCCGAAGGCGGAACGATCGAAGAATCTCTGAGATTAACGTGGAGATTCTTCGTCCCCTACGGGGACTCAGAATGACACTCCATCTGTTCCAGTTTTTCAATAGACCCTTTTAGGGTCGCTCTTGTTACTTTTCACCCGCTTTTAGGAATAAATATCGTTACCGTGGTTCCTTTTCCTAACTTACTGTCTACCTTTATCTCACCCTTATGCGCCTGCACGATTTTTTTCACAGTGGAAAGTCCCAAGCCCGTGCCTTTTTCCTTGGTGGTGAAAAAGGGAGTGAAGAGCTTATCTTTTACCTCCTCACTCATACCGATACCATTATCTTTGATCCTCAAGCAGAGCATTTGCTCAGCAGTCGAACCCGGTATTTTATTTTCGATATTCCTTGCTTCCAGACTAGCAGAAAGCTGAATCAGACCTCCGTCCGGCAAAGCCTGGGAAGCGTTATACAGGAGATTTAAAACCACCTGCTTGAACTTTTCTGCATCCAGAAAACAGCCGCACTTCTCGCTTGGATAGAAGCGCTCTATTTTTATATTTTTTTTCTCCCTTAAGATATCCATCTCAAAAAAACCAACTATTTCTTCCAGGAATCTCTTAAAATCTATGGGTCTTAAATCTAACTTTATGCTCCGGGTATAATCTAAGAGATTCATCACGATCCGGTTTAAAATGTCCACTCCTTCGATGACTTTCCTGACGTAATTTTTTCTGGGGTCCCCCTCTTCAATATCCCGGTTCAGCAGATCAGCAAAACCGGAGATCCCGCCTAAGGGGTTTTTGACCTCATGGGCAACTGTTGCCGCCATCTCGCCTAAGGCGGCTAAAGTCCTTACCCGGGCAATCTCTTCTTCCAGCTTCTTGATTTTGGAGAGATCGAAGAACACCTCCACTGCACCCAGGAGATTTCCTTCGCTATCTTGCAAAAGAGATGTCGAGTAACCAAGAGGTATTTTAGCCTGCAACTTGGTCAAGACTTCTTTCTCTTCATTTAAATGGGAGGTCCCCGCACGCAGAGTATGGACAGGAGTCGATTGCAGGTCTACCTCTTTACCCATTATTTCCAAATAAGGCCGGTTCAAAACCTCATCGGCTTTATACCCGGTGATTTCTTCAGCGGCACGGTTAAAGAGAGCGATCTTTTCTTCTAAATTTACGACCAGAACTCCTGAGGTGAGACTCTCCAGGATATTATTCAGGTAGTTGGTGACTTTTTCCTTCTCGGCTAAGCTTTCCCTGAGCTTGAGGTTGGTTCGCTCTAATTCGAGGTTTAAGTTTTCGAATTTCTGTTCTAAATCCTTGTAGGCTTGATGGAGCTGCTGGATGATCTTATTAAAGGAGGCATAAGAGTCAGCAAAGGCTTCCAACTGTTCCTGGGTAATCTCTCCTTTTCCCTCTTCTGCCATTTAACATCTCCAGTTTTTTTTGAAATATAAGTAAATTAAAGGGGATTGCAACAGAAATTTCATTTCCTCTCGGTGAAATAGAAAATTTTACTAACTCTATAGCCAGCGAAAACTACAGTTTATTCGTTTTTCTCCACTCCCTCTCCTTCATCCACTCATAGATTACCGGGATTACAATCAAGACCAGAAGAGTGGACGTGATCATTCCGCCGATCACCGGAGTGGCGATAGGTTTCATTACCTCGGAGCCTGCCTCTTTGGTCCACATCACCGGCAGCAGACCAAGGATTATGGCTCCTACGGTCATGAGTTTGGGTCTCAACCTCAGCAAGGCTCCCTCTATGACTGCTTCTCTTATCTCGGCCTTATCTTTGACATTTGAAAGCCCTCTTCTTTTTATAGCCTCATCTAAATATACTACCATAACCACGCCGGTCTCAACTGCAGTTCCGAAAAGGGCGATGAACCCCACCCAGACAGCCACGCTGAAGTTATAACCTAAGATAAACAAAAGTAAAATCCCACCAACCATAGCGAAAGGGATAGAAGCGATAATCAACAAAGCCTCTTTAAACGATCTGTAAATGATATATAAAAGCATAAGTATAATAAACAAAACCAGAGGAACTACAATCTTCAACCTCTCTTTTGCCCTTACCTGATTTTCATACTGCCCGCTCCAGGTGACAAAGTAGCCTGGTGGAAGCTTTACTTCCTTCTGGACTAACTTTTTTGCTTCTTCCACAAACCCTACCAGGTCCCTTCCGCGGACGTTTAGCTGAACGATATTTCTTAAAAGACCGTTTTCGCTGGAGATCATATATGGTCCCATGTTTATACTTATCTCGGACAACTGGCTTAGAGGAATCTGTGCACCATTTGGTGCTGAGACCAGGATATTTTTTAAAGCATTTATATTGTCCCTCAGCTCCCGGGCATATCTGACCCTAACCGGGAAACGAGCTCTCCCCTCGATGGTGGTTGTCAGATTTTTCCCTCCAATAGCAGTTTCCACTACGTCCATAACGTCACCCAATTTTATGCCGTACCTTGCCACCTCATTCCGGTCTATTTTTATTTCCAGGTAAGGAGAAGCGATAACCCTTTCTGCATATATATCTACTGCCCCGGGGATCATCCGCACCACTTTTTCAATCTCTTGGGACTTTTCCTCTAATACCTTCAAATCCGAGCCGAAGATTTTGATTCCCACCTGAGTCCGCACGCCGGTGGTAAGCATATCGATTCTATTCCTGATCGGTTGAGTAAAAGCACCGGCTACTCCCGGTATGACAGATAATTTTTCATCCATCTCCTGTATCAATTTATCTTTGGTCATCCCTTTACGCCATTTTTCCTTCGGCTTCAAGTTGACGACCGTCTCGATCATACTTATTGGAGCAGGGTCTGTGGCAGTCTCTGCTCTGCCTACTTTTCCAACCACCGATTCCACCTCGGGAAAACCCTCCAAAATCAGATCCTGCTTTTTTACAATTTCCATCGCTTTAGTTAAAGAGACCGCAGGGAGAAGAGTAGGCATATAAAGTATTTTCCCCTCTTCAAGCGGAGGCATAAACTCGCTACCGATAAGAGGGATTAAAAGGAAAGCACCTGCTAAGACAATTAAGGCACCTCCTAGAATAATCTTTTTATGCTTTAAGGCAAATAAAAGTATAGGCTCGTACAGCTTCATCAAGAACCTATTCAGAGGATGCTTTTCCTCTGATCTTAATTTTCCCCTGAGGAAATAAGTGGACAAAACCGGCACCCAGGTTATAGCCAAAATCGATGCACCGATCATAGCTAAGGTCTTGGTGAAGGCTAAGGGATGAAAAAGTTTCCCTTCCTGACCCTGGAGGCTGAAAACCGGAACAAAAGCAAGGATGATTATGATCATCGAGAAAAAGATCGGCCTTCCCACCTCTTTGGCAGCAAGAGCCACAGTCTCCAGCTTTTTAGTCTTATCATCAAGCTTCTCTAAATGCCTGAATGAGTTTTCAACGATCACGATCCCGGCATCCACCATCACGCCTATGGCTATGGCAATACCCCCTAAAGACATAATGTTGGAGGTAATTCCCAAATAGCGCATAAAGATGAAAGCGATCAGCACGCCGATGGGAAGGCTGGTGATGACTATAAATGTGCTTAAGAAATGTCCTAGAAAGATCAGAATGACCAAAAAGACCAGAATACTTTCTTCGATCAAAGCTCTTTTCAAAGTGTGTTCTGTAGCTTTGATTAAATCGGTGCGGTCATAAAAGGGGATAACCTTTACACCCTGAGGTAAAGCGGGCTTGATTTCTTCAATCTTCTGTTTTACCCGGTTAATGACATCCATGGTGTTCTCTCCATACCTCATCACCACCACTCCGCCCACTACCTCTTTTCCATCCTTATCCAAAGCTCCCCTCCTGAACTCAGGACCTAACTGCACAATTGCAACGTTCTTTACATAAACTGGCAC
>MEWM01000151.1:4770-15657 GCA_001775355.1 candidate division Zixibacteria bacterium RBG_16_43_9
AGAATTCAACTGGTAGCGCACGAACCAGTCCTGAAGGGTGCGTAGTTCTTCTAAGGAATGATCCTTACTTTCCAGAGTGTACCAGAAAATCTGCCCTAAGCCAGTAGCATCTGGACCTAAGGTAGGAACAACCCCCTCTGGTAAAAAACTTGAAGCCAGACTCAGTCTTTCGGCTACCCGGGTGCGGGCAAAATAGAGATCAATCCTATCCTCGAAAATCACAGTTATCATTGAGAATCCAAAAGCTGAAGCTGATCTGACTGCTTTAACACCTGCCAACCCCTGTAAATTGACGGTTAAAGGGTAGGTTATCTGGTCTTCTACTTCCTGCGGTGAACGTCCGGGCCAGTCGGTGAAAACTATAACCTGATTTTCTGAAAGGTCCGGGATAGCATCTATAGGGGTATTTTTGACTGACCAGATCCCCCAGAGAATTACCAGGATATAAAAAGCGATTAGAAGAAATCTGTTTCTCAGAGATATATCGATTAACTTATCGATCATAACTGTTCCAATTTATCACAGGTAAATCTTGGCGGCTCATATCCCCTCTCCTTCTTAAGGAGAGGGTTAGGGAGAGGTTCATCGTCCAGTGGACAGCCACACTTAACTTTCACATCCCTTCCATTTTTTCCATCTTCTTTTCCTCAGCCTTCTTCTCTTTTTGAGGAGTTTTCTTTTCCTTCGTTTCCATTCCGGGCATACCTGGCATTGCACCCATTCCTTTTTCTAGCTGGCTCTGGGAATCGATTAAAAAATTTCCCTGGGTTACGACCATCTCACCCCGGTTCAATCCAGAATAAACCTTAAAATATCCATCCTGCTCTTCTCCGATTTTGACCTCTCTTCTGCTATAGACTCCATTACCTTCTGAGACGAAGACGATATTTCTAACTCCGGTCATAAGAACCGCTGAGCTGGGAATGGCTAATTGTGGTTTTGGAGATTTTATCTGTAAATAGACATCCACATACATTCCGGGCTTCAGTTTTAAGCCCTTATTGGCTAAAGTGCATCTGATCTGAACAGTTCTGGTTTCACCTGAGACGGTAGAGCCTACATAAATTATCTTTCCTTCAAAGGTCTCTTCAGGATAAGCAGGCGAAATTATCTTAACCAATTCTCCTGTCTTTATTCCAGCTAAATCTTGTTCGTAAACCTCCGCATACATCCAGACCTCTGATAAATCCGCTATGGTGTAAAGATTGTCACTTTCACTCACATATTTTCCGAGAATGATATTCTTCTCAGTGACCGTTCCTGCGATGGGGCTGTGAATCATCAGCAAAGGCTGAGGTTGGCGGCTTTTTTCTAAGTCTTCTATGTGATATTCCTTGACACCTAAAAGCAGGAGTTTTCTTTTTGAAGATTCTACCAGATCTCTGGCAGACTCTATGGCTCCAGAAGATTGGCTGGCTTGAGCTTTTTCTAAATTATTTATAGCTTCGATATATTCCTGTTCAGCCGAAAGATAATTAGGACTGTATATATAGACCAAAGGCTCATCCTTTTGCACCTGATAACCTACATAGTTGACCAGAATCTTGTCCACCCTTCCACCCAAGCGGGGAGTTACATAAACTAACTTTTCCTCATTGAAATCTATTTTCCCAACAGTCCTTATGGTTTTGGTGAGTTTGCGATAGTCTACTTTTTCCAATTTCACCCCGATTTCTTGCTCAGACTCTGGGGTCAGCATCACCTTTTCTTCCGTCTCAGTCCCGGTTTGAGCAGAAGGAGCACTATGCTCCATCCCTTTATGCTCTTCTGTTTTTCTTTTTGAACACGCGCTAAAAACGAAAATAATCGAAAAACATAAGATGAGAACTTTTCTAAACATATCTTATCCTCCCTGACCCTATAAATTAGCTCCGACAGCTCTTTCTAAAGAAGCTAAATTTTGTAGATAATCAACTATGGCTTTATAATAATCTAATCTTGTTTCTCTTAAAGTTCTCTGAGCATCCAGAAGAGTCAAGAAGTCAGTCAAATTAGCCGTATAGTTTGCTTCAGCCACTTTTAGGGCTTCTTCTGCCTGAGCTAAGAAGCTTTCCTGATACAGCTTCATCAGTCGATAACTTGCCTGAGTATTAACATAAGCCATCTGCACCTCAAAGGAAATCTCATTTTTCATTTTTTGATAATCAGACTCAGCTGAAAGAAGATTCGCCTTTTTCTCATTCACTTCGTTTTTCTCTTTGAGAAGAAACCAGAGTGGTATGCTGGTCCTGAACTCTAAGCCCCAGTCTCTCATCCCTTCCTTTGTTTTCATTCTCATATATTCAAACATAAAATCAGGTAGATAACCCTGTTTAGCTAAGGAAAAGGAGCTTTTCTGAACATCGACCATCGATTTTGAGGCAGTTAAAAGAGGATTTGAATATAGAGCTTTATCCTGCAGATCAGAAAGAACCCAGGTAAAATCCGGAATTATGATATCGGTCTGAATGGAAAGAAGGATGGAAGGCAGACGGTTCATCAGAATATTTAACCTTCCCTTAGATACCTCCAGCATAGCCCTCATGGTTACCAGCTCATTGTTCATCTTGGCTAATTCCACCTGGGCTTTGAGTATATCGCTCTGAGGAGCTTCGCCAGTGGAATATTTGATCTGAGTGACTTTCAAAAAGTGTTCTAACAGATTCAGGTTTTCCTGAATGATCTCTATGCTTTTTAAGTTCAGAAAAAGATCCAGATAGGCAGATTTTGCCTTCTGGATTATCTCTAATTTTTTATCCTGATAAAAAGATGAAGCTATATCCGACTCAGATACAGACATTTTCCTCATAGAGAAATATCTCGAAGGAAACATCAGCTCCTGGCTAAAAAGAAAAGTCCTTAGCTCATATTTGCTGAGGTTAAAGCTACCGAGAGGTAACCCCTCGTATCGCACTCCTAATTGAGGTTTGGATGGAGCAAGAGCCTGAGAAATGCGGTTTCTCGATGCCTGCCAGAGCTGGTAACTTGCTTTTAAATCAGGGTTATCTTTCAGGGCTGAAGAAACGACTTTTTCCAGTGTAAAAAGAGTATCTGAATCAGTCTGGCAAAAAATTTGGTTTAAAGGAAAAGATAAGATTAAAATAAAAGCAAGAAATCCAATAAATCTGTTCATCCATCCTCCTTTCCCGCGTTTGCGATATACATATAAATAATAAATAAAGATTCTGTCAATAGATTTTAAGTAAACCGGTGAGAAACTATGTAGATTATAAGGCCCCCTTTTTTTAAAAAAACTATAAACCAAACAAACAGAACAGGATTTAATTCAAATCCTCCGCCAGCCTTTCCAGCTCTTTTTCCTTCTTTTCCAGAAGACTGGCTTTTTCTTCTAACTTTAAATGTATGGATTTGAGCTGTTCGATTATCTGAGGTTCAACCCGCTCCGAATCTGAAGGACTAAAATTATTAAGGCTCCGGGTCATTTCTTGAATCGCCTGCGTGATCCGGAGCCTTTGATCTAAAAGTAAATTTATGTTTTCTTCGGTTTCTTTTGTCTGCATAGCGTAAATTAGTTTATCAGTCAGATTTAAAACTTTATCGTATTCCCTGAGCAGTTTATGGTAAAGAGGCAGGAGATTAGAACTCATGGTAGAAGGACTTGACTTTCTTCAAAAAACGTTTTACAGGTAGTTTATAGCCTGTCTAAAAGCTCCCCTTTTTTAAGCTCGAATTCCTGGTTGGTGATCAGTCCTTTATCTTTTAACTCTCCTAATTTTTTAATCTGCTCTAAGACTACTGAATCAGCCGGCTTCTGTTCCCTGGCATATAGGGCTCCTCCGGCAATTGGAGTGACCCCTGAGCCGGGGTTGAATTTCAAGTGATCAGGATTCTTGGTCCCCTTCTGGTAGTTCTTAAGCTCATCCTCTAAATTCCTGATTTTTCCTCTCAATTCGTCGATCTCATATTTTAATTTATGTTCTTTCAGGGCCTTATCTATGGAAGCTCTGAGCTCGTTTAGCTTGAACGGCTTGATCACGTAATCGCAGGCACCGTTTCTTAAAGCCTCCACCGCGCTTTCTATGGTTGGATACCCGGTCATGATAATCGGCAAAATCTGCGGGTATATTTTCTTCAGCTCCTTCAAGGTCTGGATTCCATCCATCCCCGGCATCTTCAAATCTATCAGGGCTATCTGCACCGGGGTGGATTTGGCTACCTCTATGGCTCTTTCTCCGGACTCGGCTAAGTGTACTTCAAAACCCTGCTTGCCCAAAAATTCAAGTAGCAGTTCTCTTACAAAAAGCTCGTCATCCACTACTAAGATTTTCTCCTGTGACATCTATTCTCCGATTTCTTTAACGAAATTAATTTAAACCTTTAACTCTCAAAATGCAAGATTTTTCTATATCCACAACCTCTCTTATTTTATCGGCATTTTGGATTTTCTTTATATCCGGAACAGAAAACCTGATAAATTGACTCTTCTTTACCTGAAAACCTTAGAAAAAAAGAGTTCCTGCATAAAGCGTCTTATACGGGAACTCTTCGACTTTATAGAATTACTTTTCCTGTACCGGACTATCCTTTGAGCAGCTTGCGGTATTCGGTCTTGTTGGACAATATCTCCACCGCTTTTTTTACCCCGGGATCTGTTTTCAAGAGGATCTCTTCATAATAGGCTTTTTCCCCATACAGGCTATAAAGGAGATCTCTTTTAATTGCCTTTTTTATATAATCCAGACTGTTTTCAAAATCGCCTTCCTTTGACTTCTGGATCACCTTTTTCAATTCCGAAAGAGCTGGAGCAAAAGAATCTTTGTCCTTTTCCGCATCAATATTCTTTTCCAGGTCCTGAAGGGAGACCTCTACCTGGTTGAGGTAGGTGAAGTTCTTCTCTTTGAGAAAATCCTTGAAATCTGAGATCATCCTGTCATCCACCTCAAAATTCCTGGGCAGGTCTTTATGCTGGGAAATATATCTTACTGCAAAATCGAAGAAAAGCTGCTGTCTTTCTAAATCGATTTCTATGGGCTTGAATTTTTCTGCTGGGATGACAATATCTGGAACAATTCCACCGCCTCCGTATACCACCCTGCCTCCATTCGTATGGAAGACCTCGTCCTGTTTGAGTTCAGCTTTGGAACTATCGGCACCCTCGTCTGCGGAAGCTAAGGCTAAATTTTTCTTAGACTTTTCCGGCTTCTGTATGCATCTTCCGCTGGGAATGTAATATTTGGCGATGGTGAGCTTCAGGTAGACATCATCCGGCATGTTCAAGACGGTCTGCACCAGGCCCTTCCCGTAAGTGGTATCACCGATTATAACACCTCTGTCCCAGTCCTGAATAGCTCCTGCTACGATCTCTGAAGCGGAGGCAGTCTGCTCATCCACCAGTACCACTAAAGGCTTATCCGGATAAAGAGCTTCCTCTTTGGCGAGATATTTGATCAGATCTTCTGGTTTTTTCCCCTGGGTATAAACTACCAGTTTGTCTTTGTCTAAAAAAAGATTAGAGGTCTCGACTCCTTCATTCAGAAGCCCTCCTCCATTAAACCGCAGGTCGAAAATCATTCCTTTGATATTCTTGCTTTTCAGGTCACGAATGGCTTCCTTCAGTTCTTTTCCAGTATCTTCAGAAAATCTGGAAAGCCTGACGTATCCGATCCCGTCTCCAACTACTCCGTAATAGGGAACATTCTTTATCGCGATGACCGCTCTTTCAATCTCGTAATCTAAAGGTTCTTCGATGCCCTCTCTTTTTATTTTCAGCGTAACCTTAGTGCCAGCAGGTCCTCTCATCAGATTTGAAGCCTCCTCAGAGCTCATCCCGTAGGCCGATTTGCCGTCGATCTCGATTATTTTGTCTCCGGCTCTTAAACCCATCCTGAAAGCTGGTGTCCCTTCCATAGGTGAAACGATGATTATGTATTTATCCTTCTTCTCGATAGTCATTCCCAGACCTTCATACTTCCCATGGGTAAACTCCATCAGCCGGTTAAAGGTCTTTTTCTCCAACATATCCGAAAAAGGGTCCAAAAGCTCTAACATCCCTTTTATTCCGGCGTATCCTAATTCTTTTGGATCGAGCTTTTCGACATAGCGATCATTAATACTGTAAGCTACCTGAGCCAGGAGCTTGCTATACTCCATTATGGTATCTTTGTTTTGCGGCTGGGCTTGAGCCTGAAGAGTCTGTTCTCCGGTCTGGCCTAAGCCTACTATCCAGATTATCCCGACTGCAGCTAACGCTAAAACCAAAGCGATAATTCCATATTTTTTCTCACCTAACATAAAGCCTCCACTAAAAATAGTTTATGATACAAATAGACATCCTATCTCTGCTTAAAATCTAACAAATTATACTCTTTTGTCAATATCAATATTTGAACAATTAACTCTTGAAAACGGTTAATCTTCAGCCTGTTTGAGACTTAACTCTGTGCAAAAATACTACAGTTGTGCAGTTTTCGTTCTGAAGGAAGAGAGGTAAAGAAAGCCCCATATAATAAGATTCAAAAGAAAGATAAGCCAGAGGGTTGAGGGTATACCTAAAAGAGGGATAAAGATAGCTGAGATTAAGATGGAGCTAAAGGCTGACCCAAAAAGGTCAAGCGCATAGCCGGTGCCTGCTTTTTTCTCTTGTTTTATTTGCAGGTAAAGTTGATTGGCGCAGGTGAAGATTGCCCCTCCAATAAATCCTGAGAAGAAGATCGTCCCGCCCAGAATTAGTTCCAGAAAGTAAGGATTTAACCAGGACCTGAAGAAATTTGATATTAACAGCAGAAAAAACGCAATCAAGATTAGTTGAAGCATCTGCAACCAGGTCAAATTCCTCAAACCTGTCTCCCCTTTTCTTTTATCAATGTATAAAGCCCCGGCAAAAAGCCCCAGCATAAACAGAGTCAGAAACAGACCTATCTTAGCATAAACATACCCATAGAATACCTGGTAAATCAATATGATAGAGATCTCAAAAATAATCGAGGAAAACCCTGCAACAAATATGACATATAACGAAAGACTCGAAACAAATTTCTCTCGTCCGAAGATCAAAAACAAAAAAGAAAAAGAGAGCACTGACCCAACAAGGAAATACCATAACCGGTCGAGTTTAGCCAGAAAGTTGAAAACCGGTTTTTCAAAAGATTTAAGTTGTGTGCTCCACAGAACGGCGTTGTAGAAATAAGATATTGGTTTAAGGTCGTAATTTATCTTTCCTTTAACAGATTGGATGATGCCCAGAAGGTATTCTATTCTTTCAGGAGAAAGACGATTACTCAAAAAATTCTCGTTTATATAAGTGGCCTGGATATTTTTCTTTTTCAGGCTCTCAGAAATTTTCATCCAGTCGTAAGTCAGATTTTCTCCCTGACTGGCTAAAAAGATATTGTTTGAACCGGGAAGGATTATCACTGACTTGAACTCTGAGGATAACGTGCGGCAGAGGCTGGAAATATATGAAGCCTGTTCCTTATTTAGATAATTTTCAGAGGAGGTAGCCCGGAAGGAAAAAATGCCATCCCGGGACAAGAGCTTTTTGACCAAACCAAAGAGTTCCTTTGTATAGAATCGATTAAGCTGTGCGTTATACGGGTCAGGTAGATTCAGGACTATTAAATCGTATCCCCCTTTTCCCTCCTCAGCCTTTTGTCTGACAAAAAGCCTCCCGTCTTTATGAATAATAGTTACCCGATCATTCTCTAAAGCTCTGACCTCTGCTTCTGGCAGAAAACTTTTCCCCAGCTCGATAATCTTTGGATCTAACTCCACATAATCGATTCTCAGGTCTTTATATTTCAGTGCTTGACTGAGCGCTCCACCGACTCCTCCTCCGATCAGCAATAATCTTTTAGGCTCAGGATGTTCCGCTAAGGCATAAAGAACGGCTTCCTCAGAGGAAAATTCATCCGGGTAGGAAAATAAAAGCAAACCATTTTCATAAAGGGAAATCTGTTCTTTATTTTTCAGGACGATTAAATTCCCGTAAATTGAATCAACCGATTTTACAACCGGCTGACCCCTCCAGAGCTTGCTCATGGATTTTCCTTCGAGGTAGATGTCCAGCTTTCCTATCTTAAAAGCCAGAACAACTAAAATGGCGATGACCAAGTAAAGAAACTTCTTTCCCTTGGAAAAACTTACGATGAGTAAAACCGAGAATAAAAAAAGGGTTATAAATATCCAGCTCTGAATGGAAAAGTTAGACAGGTGGGGAATTAAAACTAAACTCCCCAAAAATCCACCCAGACCAGCTCCTAAAGATTCCCAGAGATAGACCTTAGTCACCATCTGTTCCAACTTGGGGTCAAGGTGCCATACAGTGGAATTCAAAACGAAGAGTATTCCCAAAATTAAACATAGAGGACAAAGGATGATAAGAGTGAATATTAGCAACGGCACAAAACCGATTATCTCACCCGGAAGGACATTCAGGACTATTCGAGAATATCTAATTACTATAATTGTTAAGATTGAAAAAATCGCTAAGAGAAAATACCAGAAAGAAAGATTCTTCAAGAGAGAGCTTTTAGAAACTGCAATAACATTCCCCAGTTTACTTCCCAACCCCACCCACAAAAGCCAGACGAAGAGCAGAATGCCCAGGCACAGCTCATTCCCATAAAAAACAGATAAAAGCTCTCGAAAAAGGATAATCTGAGAAAGGATTGAAACAAAACCTAAAAGTAAACAGGCAAGAACAAAAAGAAATTTATTTCGGTTCATTTGAAAAAAATTAACCTATTTTAAAGAGAAGTCAAGAAGAATAGTAGTGTCTGTCATTGCGAGGAGAACCCGTAGGGAACGACGAAGCAATCCCAATGAGGTTATGGATTGCTTCGCTCTCCCGCATACTGCGGGATCGCTCGCAATGACGTCATAGATACAAATTCGTCAACACTCCAGCCAAAGGCGGGGGATGGTTGACCTACAAAACTACAAAACTATAAGTTCGTAGCTTCGGAGTTTATGCACGACGAAAAAATAAAGTAGAAATGGAAGGCTGAAGCCTTCCGCTACAAAAAAAATCTATCCCCAAACCCCGGGGATTTTCTCTCCGCAGAATTTGCATTTCCCCTTTTGCAGATTCATCTGGGTAATGGTAAATCCATATCTGCCGACAAGGATTTTCTTGCATTTCGGACAGTAGGTATTCTCCCCCTCGTGTCCTCCGACATTTCCGATATAGACGAATTTCAGCCCGCTTTCCTGAGCTATTTTCCTTGCCTGTTCTAAGGAGGAGACCGGAGTCGGCGGTAGATTTTTTAATAGATAGAGCGGTATAAAACGGGTGAAATGAACCGGCACATCTGGTCCCAGGTTGCTAAGAATCCACTCGCACATCTTTTTGATATCCTTCATATCATCATTCAAAGTGGGAACCATCAGATAAACTATTTCATACCAGATGCCAATTTTTTTTAGTTCCTTCAGAGTATCAAGTACTGGCTGGAGCTTTCCCCTGCAGATTTCCTGATAATATTTCTCAGTGAAAGCTTTAAGGTCGATCTTAACCGCATCCAATTCTTTACACAGTTCAACTAAAGGCTCAGGCTGAATATATCCGGCTGAAACCATCACGCTCTTTACCCCTTTTTGCCTACCCAGCTTGGCACAATCCAGCATATATTCGTAGAAAACGGTTGGCTCGGAATAAGTATAGGCGATTGACGAGGAGTTCCCTTTCAGAGCATACTCTGCAACAGCCTCAGGAGACAACTCAATATTATAAGTCTGCTCCGGACGAGCCTGAGATATTTCCCAGTTCTGGCAGAATTTGCAGTTCAAATTACAACCGGCAGTGGCTATGGAAAAGGCATCAGTTCCGGGAAGGAAATGAAAGAAAGGTTTCTTCTCAATCGGGTCTTTATGAAAGGAACAAGCTAAACCATAAACTAAAGTATAATAAATCCCTTTTTTATTCTCCCTGACCCCGCAGTAGCCCCTTTCCCTGTCCCCTACTTTACATTTCTTTGGGCAGAGCTGACATTCTATCTCTTTATGCTCAAGTTTCTTGTAATACTTTGCTTCGACGTGAGAGAGCTTTCCGGTTGAGCTTAGAGCATAAGCTGTATCTGGAATAGCTATAAAAGGTATCTTCGTAATCAGATTTGAGCAGAGCGCACCGCCGGTACCTGCCAAGGAATATTTGAAAAACTCTCTTCGTTTAAGCTTTTTCATTGCAATTTAGCAATTATTAAAGATTGACCTCTATCTTTTCAATCTCTTCTGACGAAGCTTTACCTAAATTATGATTTTTATCCGCCGCAGTAAAGATATATTTAGGACTCAACCCTGATTTCTCTAAAGTAGGAACTCCTTTTTTCTGACGAAGCGAGTTTATTATCTGAGAGCCGACAAAATCTAAAGCTACTGGATCAGAGCTGATGATTATGCCCCGGAAATCCTCATTCCAGGCAGGGTGATAAGCAGGACCGCCTTTATATTGAACAGTTAGAGCATCGCAGATGATCAACCTGTTCTGATTTTTTATCTCTGGAAGGGCATTCAAATCCGCCACAAAGGGGTCACCGCCTCCCTCATGATATTTATTTGGATTGTTGATTGCGCCATAATAATTTTTCAAGGAACAACTTATTCCAGCTAAGCTATGGTCTTTTAAAGCAGGCAGGTTCACCTGAACATTGGTATAATTTAAAAGAATTTTGCTCACCAGACTGCCGATATTCAAAAATTCGTAAAGATCTCTGGAATATCCCACTCCATCCGTATCCGTTCCGAAACAGCGTAAACCATCATGGTTGAAATTCAGCGGAAAACCTACTTCCTCCAATTCATCATTTGATCTATCCCAGATTATGATATTCTTGTCCTTAATCCCGCTTTCTTTGAGCAAATCAGCCAAGGCTAAGGCTACTTCTGGATGAGTTGAAGCCCCTTTTCCAGCCAGACAATTCACTTTCAAGCCTAATACATCCTTAGGAGAAT
>MEWM01000152.1 GCA_001775355.1 candidate division Zixibacteria bacterium RBG_16_43_9
AGAGTTCTTCGGCAACAAAATCGAATCGATAAGGGAGTTTTCGGTTTTTAACCAGAGAACTGTTACCAAAAAAGATGAGGCTATAATCTTACCTAAAAGGGAGTTTCATCTAAGGGACGAAGAGCTGGAAAAATACCTAAGAGGGCTGGAAGATAAGGAAGCTCAAAACTTAAGGGATAGGATTAACCTCTATCAGGAGATCCCGGGTTTAGAATGGATGGCACCCCTTTTCAGACTTCCTCAGGGTGAGCTGCTCGATTACCTACCAGAAGAAACTCTCTGTTTTTTGGATGAGCCGGAGTTAATCCAAAGGGAGATAGGGCAGATCTGGGAAGAAGCAGAAGAAAGGTATCAGGAGGCAGACTCAAAAGGAGAATTGGTTCCGAAACCGGGTGCTTTTCTGAGAGGAATAACCTCCTTTGAAAACCGGATAAAGAAGTTCCAGCATCTGGAAAATCATTACTTGAAAAAGGAGAATCTGGATTTCGATTTTGAAATGGCTGAGCCGGACAGTCTGATCTCAGATTTTAGCCGGTTGAAGAAGACTTTAGAAAAAGAGGAGAATAGAGGAAGAAGAATCTATATAACCTGTGAGAATTCAGGTCAGAGGGAAAGACTGGAAGAGCTTCTGGAAAAGGATGCAGAAAAGGTCATCTTCTTGTTACTCAACTTAAGCTCAGGTTTTGTCTTCCCGGAGCTGGATTTAGCAGTCCTTCCAGAGCATCAGCTTTTCAGGCGCTATTTCAGAAGAAGAAAGAAAAGAAGATTTAAAGAAGGTCTGCCGCTTTCAGCTTATAATAGCCTTTCTTCAGGTGATTTTGTTGTGCATGTCGATTTCGGCATAGGGAAGTATGCCGGGCTGGAGACTCTTTCAATAGATGAAAAGAAGAGAGATTGCCTGCTTCTTTTATATAAGGACGGAGATAAGTTATATGTTCCGGTGGAGGAATTTAACCGGATCCAGAAATATATTGGAAAAGATGGTGAGCCGAACCTCTCCAAATTAGGCTCGCCTTCCTGGGAGAAGACCAAAGAAAAGACCAAGCAAGCCCTGAAAGAAATGGCAGAAGAGCTTATCCAGCTTTATGCGGAGAGGAAGGCAAAACCAGGATATTCTTTTTTGCCAGACACCTCCTGGCAGAAAGAGTTAGAATCGTCCTTCATCTACGAGGAGACCCCTGACCAGATAGAGGCTATAGAAGCTATCAAGAAAGATATGGAAAAACCTGTGCCTATGGATCGTTTGGTGTGCGGAGACGTAGGTTATGGGAAGACCGAAGTTGCCTTAAGAGCAGCATTCAAATGCGTGATGGACGGGAAACAGGCAGCAGTGCTTGTTCCCACCACGATTTTAGCTCAACAGCACCATACCACTTTCACCGAGAGGCTAAAAGATTACCCGGTTCAAATTGAAGTTTTATCCCGTTTTAAGTCGCCTAAAGAACAAAAAGAGATAATCGAATTCGTTGAAAAGGGGAAAATCGATATCATCATCGGCACACACAGGCGCCTGCAAAAAGACATCCAGTTTAAAGATTTAGGACTCCTGATAATAGATGAAGAACAAAGGTTCGGAGTTGCTCATAAAGAAAAGCTCAAAAAGTTCAAGAAATCAGTTGACGTCTTGACCCTGACTGCCACACCTATTCCCCGGACTTTGCAGCTTTCCTTATTGGGGGCTAAAGATATGTCCATAATCAACACGCCGCCCAAGGACAGACTGCCGATCCAGACAAGCATATCCAGGTTCGATAAGGAGCTTATTGCAGAGGCGATCTTAAGGGAGGCTGATCGGGGCGGGCAGGTCTATTTTGTGCATAATCGGGTTGAGTCGATCAATTCCATTTATAATTTATTAAGAAAACTACTTCCTGATCTCAGGCTGGCAGTAGCCCATGGCCAGATGGAGGAAAAGGTCCTGGAGAAGGTCATGTTGCAATTTTTGGAGGGGAAATACGATTGTCTACTCTGTTCTAATATCATCGAGTCCGGCTTAGACCTGCCCAATGTCAACACTATACTCATTAACCGGGCGGACAGATTCGGATTGGCTGAGCTTTACCAGCTAAAAGGAAGAGTAGGCAGATCCAACCGTAAAGCTTATGCTTATCTTTTAGTCCCGGATTTCGGGGACCTGACCCCCCAAGCCCGGAAAAGACTTTCTGCTATTCAGCAGTATACCCAGTTAGGCTCAGGCTTCTATTTAGCTTTACGAGACCTGGAGATCAGGGGAGCAGGAAACATTTTAGGTCCCCAGCAACACGGTTTCATAGAGGAAATCGGTTTTGACCTGTACTGCAGGCTTTTAGATGAGGCGGTAAGGGAGATAAAAGGAGAAGAAATCAAGAAAGTCAAAGAGACGAAATTAGAGATAGATTTAGATCTTTTCATTCCCCAGCAGTATATAGAAGATAGCCAGCAGAGGATGGAGATCTATAAAAAGCTCTCAGCGGTCAAAAGGAACGAGGATATCGAGGAGTTGAAGATAGAACTTAGGGACAGGTTCGGGTCTATGCCCAGAGAAGCAGAAGAGCTTCTGGAGGTATCGGAGATTAAACTCTTATGTCAGGCAAAGGAGATCTCCAAGCTTTCCCTAAGAAGGGATCGGTTGAAGATAGAATTCGATCAAAGCAAAAAAGTGGGGAAAGAAGAGATCAGGAAATACCGGGAAGGACTTACTTACCCGATGGAGTTTTTCGCGGAGGAGAATTTGAAAATGGAACTATCTTTAAATTCGACCGAAAATCGCCTGGGGCAGGCAAAAAAGGTCTTGCAAAAATTGTAGAATAATTTATATTAGCATTTTAAATGAATCGAACTTAACCCTAATAAGGAGGAATCGGTGAGAAAGAGAATTGCAGTATTAGCCCTGGTGGTACTTGGACTGGTGTGGATAACCGGCTGTTCATCCAAACAGGGACAAATAGTTGCCAAAGTGGGGAAGATTGATATAACTACAGGGGAGATAGTTAAAGATTACCTGGATATGAAGAAAAATATGCAGGTAAGGATCGTCTCGAATCTACCAGAATACGACCAGTTCAAACAGTTTTTAGATCAGAAGATCGATTCCAAGCTTTTAGTCCAGGCTGCTTATGAAAAAGGTTTAGATAAAGACTCCCAGATCGTAAGCCGGATGGAACAGGAAAAGGATAAAATCTTGATGAGCGAACTTTTCCGCATAGAGATTTTAGATAAAATCAAAATAACTGACAAAGATGTGGCTGACCTCTACAAAAAGTTAGGGGAGAGCATCAAGGTAAAACATATACTGGTTAAGACCAAAAAAGAGGCTGACCAGATCTATGAGGAGCTTAAGAAAGGAGCGGTTTTCGATTCTCTGGCCAAACAGAAGTCTATTGATCCCGGTTCCAAGGACAGGGGAGGAGATCTGGGGTATATCAACTGGAATACGGCAATTGGTGGAACACCCTTAATCCCCTTTAAAGATGTGGTTTATAAATTAAAGCCGCAGGAGATCTCCCGTCCAGTAAAGACTTTTTTGGGCTGGCATATAATTAAGGTAGAGGATACAAGAAAAGAAACCCAGAAAAGTTTTGAGGAGGAAAAAGACAGGTTGAGGATGAGTCTGCAGATGACTTTGCAGCAGGAAACCGCTATAAACTATATGGTCGATCTAATGGAAAAGACGGACATAAAGATAGTCAGTTCGACCCAGAAGATGTTAGAGGAAAAGGCTAAGGCTCTGGCAGCCCAGGATACCTCCAGGGCACAGATCGGAGCTACAAATATAGACCCTAATCAGCTCTCAGAGCAGGAGAAATCCTTACCTTTTCTAAAATACAAAGGTGGGGAGTTAAATGTGGATAAATTCCTGCAGTTCTATAATAGCTGGCCAGTTTTCCAGAGGCCACCTTTAGAGGATGAGGAGAACCTGAAAGGGATGCTTTTCAACTACCTTTTAGCCCCGGAGCTTCTAAAAAAGGTTTCCCAGCAGAAGAGGATAGATAAAAGCCAGGAGTTTAAGGATAAGGTGGAGCGGATTAAAGAAAATCTGATGGGAGAAAAATACAGGAACGATGTTATCTGGAAAGACTTAGTGGTAGATAAAGCTGATCTGGAGGCATTCTATGAAAATAATAAGGACAAATATATCGTTCCACCCCAGGCGCATGTTTTAGAGATTATGGTCAAAACTGAAGATGAGGCTAAAGCCATCCTCAAACAGCTGCGGGCAGGAGCCGATTTTAAAAAACTCGCCCAGGAGAAGACTATTCGGACATATGTTAAAAATAGCGGAGGAGACCTGGGTAATATCACGAAGAGCAACTATCCTGAGCTGTTCGATGAGGCTTTCAAGCTTAAAAAAGGTCAGTTGGCTGGTCCCATTCATATCTTACAGAGTCCGGTGGGAGAGGGTTATTCGGTCATAAAGCTCTTGGAAAAAGAGGAGCAAAGACAGAAAACCTTCGAGGAGATGGAACCGCAGCTCAAAGGGGGAGCTACCTTTGAGAAGCGAGGCGCTGTTTCCAAACAATGGGTGGCTGAGGCCCGGGCAAAAACCCAGATCAAAATTTACGAGCCGACTCTTCAGGCCGCCTTTAAAATGGTTCAAAAAGAACTTCCCCAGGAGAAAACGTGAGAAAACTTACACTTCTTTTATCTATATTCTCTCTTTTAATTGCCTTTGGCTGTCAGAGCTCACAGAATAGCCCAGATGGTAAAGTAATGGCTAAGGTAAATGGCCAGGAATTAACCGAGGAACAGATAAATGCAGAGCTTTCCTTAGCCTATGGGGATAATATCCCAGCTCAAGCCAGAAAAGACTATCTGAATCGCTGGATCGATAACCAGCTTTTTTATGAGGAAGCTAAAAGAAGAGGTCTGGAAAAAAATCCTGAGGTGAAAGAAAGGATCGAGCAGGCAGACAAGGATGTGATGGTTGTCAGTTTGCTCCAGGGTCAGATAACCAAACAGATTCAGGTCTCAGAAGATGAAGCCAGAAAATTTTATGAACAGAATCAGGCTCTTTTCAAAAGGGATCAGGATGAGGTCAGGGCCAGCCACATCCTTTTTTCTACCAGGGAACAGGCAGGCTCAGCTTATGCCCGGCTGAAGAAGGGTGAGGATTTCAAAAAGTTAGCCCAGGAGTTATCCTTAGATTCCCAGACTAAAAATTCAGGAGGGGATATCGGATATTTCAGTCTCTCCAATATGCATCCGGTCATAGCCGGGGTAGCTTTTGATCTGAAGGTCGGAGCATTCTCCTCCCCTTTTCAAACCGAGATGGGGTACCATATCTTAAAGGTTACAGATAGAAAACCTAAAGGGAGCATAAGGGATTTCGAGGAGGTCAAAGCGACCCTGATGAACCAGTTGCTTCAGGAGAAAAGAAGCCAAGCAATCTCCAGCCTGTTGGGGGAATTGAAGAAAAAAGCAAAGATAGAGAAATTCGGGTGGGCAACAGATTCCCAGGTCACCCGGTAAGAGCTTTCAAAGAAAATGAAGATAATAAAGAGTCTCTTTTTCCTCGGCTTGTTCCTGCTTTCGTTCCCCCTGCCCCTTCTGGCTCAGGATACTTTGGATTATGTTGTGGCTGTGGTGGGGAAAGAGATCATCTTGAATTCAGAACTTAAGCTTCAATTGGAAATCTATCTGACCCAGACCGGTCAGAAGATCAGCTCTGCGCAGGAATTAGACCAACTGAAAAAAAGCCTGCTGGACCAGATGATAAACGACCGGCTTCTTCTGATCCAGGCGCAAAAGGATACGCTTTTGAAAGTTAGCGATAAGGAAATAGATCAGACCCTGGAAAGCCAGTTAAGCAAGATCAAAAGCCAGTTCCCCAATGAGGAAGTCTTCCAGAGGGAGCTGAAAGCTGAGGGGCTTACCGAAGCCGAACTCAGAAGAACGTATCGGGGGCAAATCCAGGAGCAGCTTTTAAGGGACAAGCTGATCTCCTCCAGGTTATCCAAGGTGAATATCTCCTCACGCGAGGTCAAGGAATTCTACGATATCTTTAAGGACAGTCTGCCTGAACAGTCAGAGTCTGCCAAATTGAGCCAGATTTTTTTGAAAATAGAGCCAAGCCAGAATACCAAAGATTCCCTGAAGAGTTTTGCCCAGACTCTTGCACAAAAGGCTAAAGAGGGAGAGGATTTTTCAGAACTGGCAAAAAAATACTCTGAGGACCCCAGTGCCAAGGAAGGTGGGGATTTAGGTTTTCTGAAAAAAGGGGAAATACTGCCGGAATTTGAGGAGAAGGCATTTTCCTTAAATCCGGGTGAGATAAGCCAGGTAGTGCAGACCACCCTGGGTTTTCACATAATCAAGTTAGATGAAAAAAAGGATGACCAGATACATGTTCATCATATCCTGATCAAAATCCAGCCCTCCCCGGCTGATTCGGCCCGGGTTTTGAGTCTGGCTGATTCCTTATATCAGGGACTTAAAAACGGGGCCGATTTTGTCCAGATGGTCAAAGATTATTCTCAGGATGAGGACTCCAAGAAAAAAGGAGGAGAACTGGACTGGTTACCTTTGGCCCAGCTCCCTCCAGAGTTAAAGGATAAGATCTCCCAAGCAGAGACCGGTCAGATAATCCCCCCTGTCACTGCCGAGGACGGCGTGTATGTCCTCAAGGTGCTTGACAAGAAAAAGCAGAGGAAGTTGAGCCTGGAGGAGGACTACGATACTATCAAGGAGATGGCCAAGAGAAAAAAGGCAAGCAATGAGATTATGAAATGGATAGATACTCTTAAAGAGAGGACTTACGTGGAGGTGAGGATATAAATTAAACTTGCGTATAGACCAGTTTCTTTCTGAATCCCGGTTCATAAAAAGAAGAACTCAGGCGAAATTAGCCTGCGATAAGGGTCTTGTTTTTTTGGACGGGATTAAGGCTAAGCCGGGAAAAGAGGTTAAACCCGGACAGAGGATAATCCTGAACCTGGCTAATAAAAAGATAGAACTGGAGATCTTAAAGCTTCCCTCAAAGAACTTGAGAAAAGAGGAGGCAAAAGAACTATACCGGGTCATCAGAGAAGAGCGGAAGGAAGAAAGCTTATTTTGATTATAAAGTAGCCTGCGAGATTGAAATACTCAGCTCAGAAAACTTGCGCATCTTGAAGGTTGCTGCTACCGTATATTGGAAATAAAAAGAGGACAGGTTTCAAAAGCCTGTCCTTTTTTATTGAGGAAAACTATTCTCCAGCCGATAATAGTATTAAATTAAGTTTTACTCGATCATTTTGAAAGGGATGGGCAGTATATGAGCCGTGGTTTTAAAAACAAGAAAGTTCTGATCGTAGAAGATAATCCCAATATGTCCAGTCTTCTGGCGGATATTCTGTTGCAATGTTTTGACCTCAAGAGTGAAAAAGCAAAAGATGGGCAGGAGGCTTTAGATATTTTAAAAGACGAGGCCTTTGACCTGGTGATAACTGACTTGATGATGCCTAAGATGAATGGACATGAGCTTTTAAAGACCGTGAAGCATAATTTCCCTCACTTGCCGGTGGTTCTGATCACCGGTTATGAAGCAGAATTTAATCCGGAAGAAGAGCCCAAACCGGACGGGTTTCTGTTAAAGCCCTTCAAGGTTCAACAGATAGACGAGGTTTTAAAACGTATTCCAAATTTTTAGTGAAACTTACTTTAAGTCCTCCAGGACTTTCAAGAGCTCGCTGTTTTCCCTCTGCTGGGGGATATCATAAACCTGAACGTTGCGAACGATCCCTTCTTTATCAATAATCACCGTAGCCCGGTTAGTGATCCCCAGATCAGACAGATATAGCCCGTATTTGGAGGCAACTGCCCCTTTGGGGTGGAAATCAGACAAAAGCGGATATTTTATCTGGAGCTTCTCCGCAAAAGCCTTGTGTGACCAGACATTGTCAACGCTTATGCCGAAAACCTGAGCGTTCAGATTCTCAAACCTTTTTAAATCATTCACAAAACAGGTATTCTCCTTGGAACATACCGGGCTGAAATCCGCCACATAAAAGGCTAAGACTATATTTTTGCCTTTGAAATCAGATAACCTGTATTCCTTATCATCCTGCCCCTTCAATACAAAATCCGGCGCTTTCTCTCCTGGCTTTATGGGCATTTTTTCCTCCCTTCCTTTGAATGAATTATGATCTTCCTAAACAAGTTTTTCTAAATATCCGGGAAAAATCTGGCATCCTGCCAGTAAGCCTCTTTGAGATATTGCTGCTGGGTAATCAGCGCTTTAAGATGCTCCTGTTCCCATTGCACTAAATAGGAGAAAAGGTTTTTGACCTCCTCATCCCCACTTTCTTCTGCAGATTTTCGATAAAATTCGATCGAGTTTTTCTCCAGGAGGGCTCCGATGGATAAGGCTGACATCTCAAAGTGCATATCTTTGATCCTTTTTTTGAAATCCTCAGAGAAGATCGGGCTGGGGCTTTCGGATTTGAAGAATTCAACTTTTTTATCTTTGAATTCTATTCCTCCGGTTTTTCTCACTTTCTCGTACTGCCCTTTTAAAATCTGATAATGCTTCTTCTCATCCTCTGCCAGAGAAGAAAATACCTCTTTCCCTTTCTTATCTATCGTTTTC
>MEWM01000153.1:0-2416 GCA_001775355.1 candidate division Zixibacteria bacterium RBG_16_43_9
GATATCTTAATTGATTTGAGAAAAGTTAGAATGGTAGTTGAATCGATGAAAGAGCCAGCTTTAACCGAAAAGCCTCAGCCTTCCATTGCAGTTCTACCATTTGTCAATTTAAGTGCCGATCCGGAGCAGGAGTATTTCTGCGATGGCATGGCAGAGGAGATAATTAATGCCCTCTCACAGGTAAAAGGGTTGCGTGTGGTAGCCCGGACCTCAGCCTTTGCTTTCAAGGGGAAAAGTGAGGATATTCGAGAGATCGGAAAGAAGTTAAATGTAGAAACGGTGCTTGAAGGGAGTGTGCGGAAAGAAAGAAATAGGCTCCGCATCACAGCACAGCTTGTAAACGTGACTGACGGTTACCATCTTTGGTCCGAGAAATACGATCGCGACATGGAAGACATTTTTGCCATCCAGGATGAAATCTCCCTGGCTATCACCGAAAAGATGAAGCTCAAACTTCTGGGCGAAGAAAAGGAGAGAATGGTCAAGCATTATACTGAGGACCTCGAAGCATACAACCTTTATTTGAAAGGTCTCTACTTCCGACGTAAAGTGATGGAAGATGACATTAGAAAAGCCATAGAACACTTCAACCTGGCGATTAATAAAGAACCAGACTATGCCCTGGCTTATGCAGGCTTGGCTTACGCCTATATGCTCCTTGCCTTTTATGCGCAGGTTTCAGCCAAAGAAGCCTATCCAAAAGCCAAACAAGCAGCCTTGAAAGCCATAGAACTCGACGATCAGCTTGCTGAAGCCCACGAATCACTAGGTACGGTCAGTGCTTACCTCGAATGGAATTGGGAAAGCGGAGAGAGGGAATTCAAGCGGGCTATAGAACTGAATCCAGGTTATCCATGGGGTCACTTCCATCTTGGAAATATTTTATTGTACCAGGCGAGGTTTGATGAAGCGATCACGAAGATACAAAATGGGCTTGATCTCGATCCGCTGAATCTGGCCTTTAACAGAAATCTTGGTGAGGCCTATTTCCGTGCCGGCCGGTTGGAGAATGCAATCGAAACCCTGCAGAGGACGATCGAAATGGATCCAACCTTCCCGGTAACCCACCTTTACTTAGGGTACGCTTACATACAGAAATCCATGTGCGAAGAAGCACTGGCTGAGGTGGAAAAAGAGAAGACTCTGCCGAAACCCATACTCGACCCCCAAATCGGGATTGTCTATGCCCGTATGGGGAGGAGAGAGGAAGCCCTTCAGATACTGCGTAAATACATGGAATCATCGACGAAAGAGTTCATATCACCTTATGGACTGGCTTTGTTGTGCTTTGCCCTCGAAGAGAATGACATCGGTTTCCAGTGGCTGGAGAAGGCCTATGAAGAACACGACATGTGGATGTTTCAAATCAAAATAGATTTCCTGATGGATAGTGTTCGCACAGACCCAAGGTTCAAAGCCCTATTGAAGAAAATGGGATTGGAGAAATGATCGGCAAAACAATTTCCCATTATAAGATTTTGGAGAAATTGGGAGAGGGTGGGATGGGTGTGGTCTATAAAGCCCAGGACTCCAAGTTAGATAGAATAGTGGCTTTGAAGTTCTTGCCCAAGCATCTTTTGTGTGATGCAGAAGCCAAGACCAGATTCGAGCATGAAGCCAAAGCTGCCTCTGCCTTAGACCAGCCAAGGATGAGAACCATCTATCGAGATTTCAGGTTTTCAATAAAACCAAGGTGATATCATCCTCCTGGGGGTAAGTGCCCTGGAAGTCAATAACTGAATCGACGATTTTGCGGGAGAGGTTTAGAGCTGAGAGCCTGAAGTTGTCTTTAAGAAGCTGCAGAAGCCTTTCCTTTTCGTACATCTCTTCTTTTTCATTCGTTGCCTCAGTTATTCCATCTGTATACAATAGCAGTAAATCGCCCCGTTTCAACTGAACGGTTTCCTCTTCATATTTTGACCTATCGGAAATCCCCAGAATCAGTCCCCCTTTCTCCAGCGTTCTTAAGTCTCCGCCCGGGTGCAGAAGGATGGGGAAGTCATGTCCGGCGTTAGTATAGGTAAAAGTTTTGTCTTTGATGTCTAAGATGCCATAAAAAAGAGTAATAAATTTACCAGTGTCCATAAATCTGGAAAGCATAAAATTTGCGTTAGCCACGGTATCCTTTACACTGCGGTTTATCACCGCCTGCCCTCTTAAGCAGGCTTGCAGATTTGCCATGAGCAAAGCCGCGGGAGTACCTTTGCCAGAAACATCTGCTATGGCAAGCCCGAGATGACTTTCATCGATTTGAATAAAATCATAGTAGTCGCCGCCGACCTGTTTTGCAGGAAGGGATAAACCTGTGATCTCCATACCCTCGATTGCCGGATCACTTTTAGGCAGAAGTGATTGCTGAATTTCGCGGGCAACTCTCAGATCCTCTTCTAAAACCAGAAGCTTTCGCTCTTCTTCG
>MEWM01000153.1:2536-3260 GCA_001775355.1 candidate division Zixibacteria bacterium RBG_16_43_9
CTTGTTTTTCAATTTTAAAGGAACTGCTAATAGAGATCTGATCTTTTCCGACTCCTTTTCAATTCCCTTAAATCTCTCGTCCTTTGTCAGCTCGTTTATCAAAAGCGGCTCCTGGTTTTTGAGCATCCAGCCGGTAAGGCTCATCCCGAAATGATAGGGAACTCCGCTGAAGGTTGAATTCATTATTCTCACAAAGGTTTTCAAGGGAGTAATCTTATCCTCTTCGGTCAGAAGCCAGATAGCACCCTGTTCTGCCCGGATATGTTTGGTGCACTTTTTCACAATCAACTCAGTTATCTTTTCCACGCCCAGGGTCGAGCTGATTGCCAGACCTATCTCGTTGAGAATAGACAATTCCTCAACTGCTCGCTTGAGCCTTTGATTTTCCTCTTTTAACCCTTCTGTCATTTTTCTCTCTATTTCTAATCTTTTGAAGTGTGTCCATTCACTTTATAAGCATAAAAACCTAAATTATCAAGAGTTTTTTCAGTTTTTTACAATTTTGAAGGATTATTACAGCAGGCTTCAGGCTGAAGAGTAAATCTCTGCTTTTTCAAAAAACCTGAGGAGCGGGATGTGTGGAGCGGCCAATCTGCAGTTTGAGCAAGGTAGGCTGACTAAAATCCATAAAAGAGGTAGATGCTACTTAACTTGTTGCAGACTTAAAGGTTTAAAATAAGGTCTGCAGGGTGGAGGCCCGAACTTCCACAGGTAGTTAATCAAA
>MEWM01000153.1:3396-3624 GCA_001775355.1 candidate division Zixibacteria bacterium RBG_16_43_9
TGACATCCCCGGGAACAAGTTTGCTCGGGTCGAGCAAAAGATAAAATCTAAACGGAACAGACCAGGCAGAGACTTCACCGGTGCAACGGTTCATGTGCCTGCCGTGCCAGTAAAAGTTCCCCTGAACCGGAGGGAGATAAGCTGAATAGGTGAAATTAGTGTTCGATTGACACACGGTCCAGTTGCTCTGATCTACAATGTTTGAGAAGGCTTTATCAGTTGAAACCT
>MEWM01000153.1:3646-5261 GCA_001775355.1 candidate division Zixibacteria bacterium RBG_16_43_9
GAGTGTAATTGGCAGTGGTGAAGGTCAAGCCCACTGGAATAGTAGATGCCTGTGAGCCAGATAAAAATGCAAGACTCAATACAAGAAGAAAAAGGAAAGTCTTACAGAATACTTCAAAAAGACCAGCTTTATTTTCTTTGTTGCAGTGCAGAGGCATCCGGTCCTCGCAAATATGTATTGACAAAAAACTGTGGGAGACAGCCTGAGGAGCCTTTAACTAACTCAATCCGGGTTGACTGCTTCCTCTCCTCCTATCTGCTCTTTAACCTTAAAAGGGGGTTTTTAGGATAATGAGCAGAAAATCTTGAACTTTTCAAATATAACTAGTTTCTCAAAATTGTCAAGACCCTCTGGGCAATTTTTTTTAAAATCTTTTTGAACTGATGACTTTTTTTGAATTGTACCTTTTTGTCAGGATAACAGACAAGGTAATCTAATAAAGAGTTGATTTATCATCACTAACATGTTAGATTCTACTCGATTTTCGTATTATTAAAGAGCAAATGCACAAAAAAAAAGAGATGATACTTGTAGGGCTGAGCATAATTGTTCTCTCGGTCCTGCATTACATTACCCCGGTTGATAAACCGCTTCTACACGACCTCTATAGGAGGCTATATTACGTTCCGATTATTTTCTCTGCCTTCACTTTTGGTCTTAAAGGAGCAATGATTTCTTCTCTGGCTACAAGCTTGGTCTTTCTACCCCATGTTTTTCACCGCTGGGGGCATATCCCCTCTCAAAGATATGATGCTCTATTTGAGATCATACTTTACAATATAGTTGCCTGGGTCTCAGGGACTTTAGTTGAGGCGGAAAGAAAAAGAAAAGAGGAGTTAAAAAAAACTCAAGAAGAGCTTATCCAGGCTAATAAGTTCAAAGTCATTGGTGAGTTAGCCGCAGGGATTGCCCATGAGATCAGAAATCCACTTGGCTCGATTCAGGGATCTCTGGAGATTTTGCGCAAGGATTATAAGCCTGAGGATTCAAAATTTGAATTTATAAATATACTCTTGAAAGAAGTTACCCGATTAAATAAAGTGATAACCGATTTTTTAAATTATGCCAGGCCAGCTCTGCCTAATCTGATTGAAACCGATTTAAACCAGCTCATCGGCGAAACGGTTTTAATCCTTTCTCCCCAGGCAGCAAAAAAGGGGGTAGAGTTGAAAACCGAGCTGGATGAAAACCTGCCCCGGATTAAAGCCGACCCTTCCCAGCTTAAACAGGCGTTTATCAACTTGATTTTAAATTCCTTAGAGGCGGTAGAAGATAAAGGCGAGATTGTCATCTCGACTCTTCAGGACAAAAATAAAGTAACGGTAAAATTCCAGGATACTGGTAAAGGGATGTCTGAAGAAACCAAAGGAAAAATCTTTACCCCTTTTTTCAGCACCAAAGAGAACGGAGCAGGCTTGGGGTTGGGGATCGTCGAAAGGATAATTCAGAATCATAAAGGAGAAATAAAGGTCGAGAGTTACCTGGGCAAGGGAACCACGTTTACCCTTATTTTCCCGGTTAAAGGGGGAGAAAAAGATGAGAAAAAGTAAAATCGTCATAGTCGAAGACGATCCGAGTCTTTCCCGGATAATGGAATACAGTCTCAAAGGGGAAG
>MEWM01000154.1:0-136 GCA_001775355.1 candidate division Zixibacteria bacterium RBG_16_43_9
AACTGTTTATAAACTCCCTTTGGTCCAGCCAGTGGATGCTTCTGGAAGTTTTACAGAAGAAGTCACTCCCTGGAAAGGCGTTTTTGTAAAGGATGCAGACCCTCAGATTTTGGCTGATTTGAAAAAAAGAGGTCTG
>MEWM01000154.1:239-1503 GCA_001775355.1 candidate division Zixibacteria bacterium RBG_16_43_9
CTTATAAAGAAAGATTAATTGCCAATAATAAAAAGATTAACTGGTATCCAGGGGAGATAAAAGAGGGAAGGTTTGGCGAGTGGCTGGAAAATAATGTTGATTGGGCGCTCTCCAGAGAGAGGTTCTGGGGGACACCTCTGAATATCTGGGTCTGTGAGAAATGCAAGGAAGAAAAGAGCATATCCAGCATTGAGGAATTGAGGAAACTTGGGAAAAACGTTCCTCAAAACCTTGATCTGCATAAACCGATGATCGACGAGGTTACCTTTGAATGTTCCAAATGCAAAGGGCTGATGAGAAGAACACCTGAGGTTATCGCCTGCTGGTTTGATTCCGGCTCTATGCCCTATGCCCAGTTTCATTATCCTTTTGAGAATGAGGAATATTTCAAGGAGATGTTCCCGGCAGAGTTTATCAGCGAGGCGATTGACCAGACCAGAGGATGGTTTTATTCTTTACTTGCTATCTCTGCTTTTCTTTTTGACCAGCCAGCTTATAGGAATGTCATAGTGATTGAGTTCATACAGGATAAGGAAGGACAGAAGATGAGCAAATCCAGGGGGAACGTGGTCGACCCCTGGGATGTACTGAATCTTCAGGGAGCAGATGCTTTAAGATGGTATTTGATCTGGGTTAGTCAGCCCTGGCTTCCAACCCGTTTTGATATGGATGGGGTAACTGAGGTTGAACGGAAATTTTTGAGTACTTTGAGGAATACATATTCCTTTTTTGCCCTTTATGCAAACATAGATAAGTTTGAACCCCTGAAGGAAAAAATCGAGACAGAGAAGCGTCCGGAAATCGACAGGTGGATAATCTCCAGGCTCAATTCTCTAATTAAAGAAGTGACAGCAGATTTAGATGATTACGACATAACCAGAGCCTCCAGAAGGATTCAGGATTTCACGATTGAGGACCTGTCCAACTGGTATGTCAGAAGAAACCGAAAAAGGTTCTGGCAGTCAGGGTTTAATTCAAATAAGCTTTGTGCTTACCAGACTTTGTGGGAGGTTTTAATCAATCTGTGCAAGCTGATTGCTCCATTTGTTCCCTTTATCTCAGAGGAGCTTTACCAGGAATTGGCCGGAAAAATTGGAAAGGGTTTTGCTCAAAGCGTGCATTTAGAAAATTACCCTCAAGCTGAGGAAAGCTTGATCGATCCTAAGTTAGAAGAAAAGATGGACAAGGCAAGGATAATCTCCTCTTTAGCGCGTGCCGGAAGGAACAAAGCCGGGATAAAGATCAGGCAACCCTTAGAGAAAAT
>MEWM01000154.1:1623-4945 GCA_001775355.1 candidate division Zixibacteria bacterium RBG_16_43_9
CTATAAAGCCAAGCCTAAGTTCCAATCCTTAGGTCCCAAGTTCGGCAAGAAGGCAAATAAGGTGGCTGAACTTATCCGCTCCCTAAGTTCTGAGGAGCTGGTGAAACTGAAAGCCCAGGGAAAAACCTACCTTAAACTGGACGGGGAACAAATCGAGGTTTCCCTGGATGACCTGGACCTGGAGGAAAAGGAAAAAGAAGGGCTGGTGATTGAGTCTGGTGATGGATACAAAGTGGGGATTGATACGTATATAAGCGAGACTCTGAAAGATGAGGGTTTTGCCCGGGAGCTGGTGAATAAAATTCAGAATATGCGCAAGCAGGCCGGTTTTGTGGTAATGGATCGGATTAAAGTTGACATAAAAGGAACCGAAAGATTAGAAAAGGCAATTAAAGCTTTTGAGGATTATATCAAAAAGGAGACCTTAGCTAAATCTATAACCCAGGCAGGAGAGAAAGGAGAACTCTCCCTGGAATGGGATATCAATGGAGAAAAAGCAGAAATATCAGTTGCCAGGATTTAATCGATTAAAAGGATAAGCAGCAGATGAAGAAAAAAGACCTGGAAAAATACGAAAAGCTCCTTTTGGCTAAAAGGGCTGAGCTTATCACTGAGTTAGGGCTTCTGAAAAAGGATGCCCTGGACACTACCATCAAGGACTCAACCGGAGACCTGTCCTCTTATTCCTATCATATGGCTGATCAGGGGACCGATGCCATGGAAAGGGAAAAGGCGTTCCTGTTTGCCTCCAAGAACGGAAGACTCTTCTACCATATCGATGAGGCTCTGCGCCGCATACAAGACAAGACCTACGGCAAGTGTCAGGAATGCGGACAGGAGATAAGCACAACCAGATTAGAGGCAGTCCCTCATGCCCGGCTCTGCATCAAGTGCAAGGAAAAGGAAGAGAAAAAGAAGCTGGTGGAAAGCGAATAGCCTTTTAGCTTTAAGGAATTGAGAAGAAAAATCTTATGGGTTAGCCTTCTGGTCTTATTTTTAGACCAATTGTCCAAAGCCCTGGTGGCAAACTCTATGAAAATAGGTGAGTCCATCCCGGTTCTGGACAATTTTTTTAGATTGACCTATGTTTTAAATCCAGGCGGAGCGTTCGGCACTAAATTAGGGGGGAATCTCTTCTACACCATCCTTTCGGTCTTAGCCATACTGATTGCCGGCTATTTTTTCTTAAAAAGTAAAAGAGAAGATAAACTTCTGCAAATATCTTTTTCCCTGGTCTTAGGAGGGGCTTCAGGTAATCTCATAGACCGTTTCCGCCTGGGAGAGGTTATAGATTTTCTGGATTTCCTTTTTTTCAAAATAAGGATTCCTCCGTTTAAATTCGGATTTATTGACTTCTCAGGTTTTTATATGGAACGCTGGCCAGTATTCAACGTCGCAGATGGTGCAGTAACGATTGGGATGATTTTGATTTTGTTGTATGTGATAAGACCCCAAAAACACGGTAGCGTTGCCACTCCTGTGGCAACGGTGTGAGAATTCCCTCTCCCCTTGCGGGAGAGGGTTAGGGAGAGGGTAATGCAGGGAATCTCACCCTCCCCTTAATCCCCTCCTATCGAGGGAGGGGAAAAACAACGTCCTCACTGGAGTGTAAACCTTCAGGTTTACCAGAGGTAAGGCTGAAGACTTACACTCCAAAATAACAGATGGATAAGCACATTCTACTAAAGGCTACAGGACAGGATAAAGGTGAAAGGCTGGATTTGTTCCTGGCTGGCAAGGAACTCAACCTTTCCCGCTCCAGGATTCAAAAATTAATTGAAGAGAGGAAAATCACAGTCAATGATAAAAAAGTGAAATCTCATTATAAAATAAAAGGTGACGAAAAAATTCTTATTGAAATCCCACCTCCTGAGAGGTTATCTTTAGAGCCGCAGGATATCCCTCTGGATATAATTTATGAGGATAAGGACTTATTAGTCGTCAACAAACCTGCAGGAATGGTGGTTCATCCTGCAGGCGGGAATTATGAAGATACTCTGGTTAATGCGCTTCTATTCTACTGTAAAGATTTATCCGGCATAAATGGAGTCCTGCGTCCGGGCATAGTTCACCGGCTGGATAAAAATACTTCCGGGCTTTTGGTCGTAGCTAAGAATGATTTTGCGCATACTAACCTGGCTGGTCAACTGAAAGACAGAACTCTGACCAGGGAATATGCGGCATTCTGTTGGGGGGATTTGCCCAAAGAGAAAGGTGTCGTAGAGACTTTGATCGGAAGGTCTATTAAAGATAGAAAGATGATGACTGTGGTAAAGCAAAAAGGGAGAGAGGCTGTGACCGAATATGAGGTTTTGGAAAGATTCCCCCTTGGGGATTTTCTCAAGATAAAGCTTAAAACCGGAAGGACCCACCAGATCAGGGTCCATTTTTTATATCTGAACCACCCGATTATGGGGGACCCGGAATACGGGGGCAGGAGAAAACATCTGGGGATGATTAAAGAGAGTTTAAAGGCTCAGGCAAATCAGGTTTTGAAATTGATTGATAGACAGGCACTGCAAGCTAAGAAAATAGGATTTGTTCATCCGAGAACAAAAAAATATATGGAATTTGAATCGGAATTGCCGGGGGATATGAAGAAGTTATTGGAGTTCTTAAGATATGGAGTGCATCGTCTGTGACGATGCAAAAGGGCATTGACACGGTCAATGCACTCCAAAGGCAAAGTTCCCTCTCCCCCTGTGGGAGAGGGTTAGGGAGAGGGGAAAAAATTCACCCTCCCTTTGTCCCTCCCTTCAAGGGAGGGAAATTGAGGGTAGCGTTGCCACTCCTGTGGCAACGGGTAATCGTCCTCACGGGAGTGAGGACGCTACGAAAACGACTATGAAAGCAATTTTAGCACTTGAGGACGGACGAGTTTTTGAGGGGAGGTGTTTTGGGGCGGTGGGTGAGTCTTCTGGTGAGGTGGTTTTTAATACCTCGATGATGGGGTATCAGGAGATTTTAACTGACCCATCCTATAACGGGCAGATTGTGGTGATGACCTATCCTCTGATCGGGAATTATGGTTTAAATGAAGAAGATTTCGAATCCAGAAAACCTTTTGTCAAGGGATTTGTGGTCAAGGAGCATTCTCTTTTCCCTTCAAACTGGCGCTCTCAATTTAACTTAGATGAGTTTCTGAAAAGATACAACATAGTCGGGATTGAAGATATTGATACAAGGGCATTGACTTTGCATCTCAGGAATTTCGGGGCGAAAAAAGGAATAATCTCATCAGTTGACTTCGACAAAAATAGACTGGTGCAGAAAGCTAAAGATTCTCCGAGCATTGTGGGAAAGGACTTAGTCTCTGAGATCA
>MEWM01000154.1:4952-7384 GCA_001775355.1 candidate division Zixibacteria bacterium RBG_16_43_9
CAAATCTCAAGTTAAGAAGGAGAAAATCTACAAGGTCATCGCGTATGATTTCGGGATCAAGTATAATATCTTAAAGAAACTTTCTTCCTATGGATGTGAAGTGACGGTTGTTCCAGCTTTCACTCCGGCTGAAGATGTTATTTTCAGAAAACCAGATGGGATATTTCTTTCCAACGGGCCGGGTGACCCGGAGGCAATTTCCTATGCTATCAAAACAGTGAGAAGGCTGATCGGTTTAAGACCCATATTCGGGATTTGTTTGGGACATCAAATATTGGCTTTAGCATTGGGTGCAAAGACCTTTAAGTTGAAATTCGGTCATCATGGCGCAAACCATCCGGTGAAAAATCTTATCACCGGGAAAATTGAAATCACTGCTCAGAATCATGGTTTTGCAGTGGAGGAAAGCTCCCTCAAGGGAGCAGGTTTGGTTTTGACTCATCTTAACCTGAATGATAATACAGTTGAAGGAATGCGGCACGAGGATTATCCTTTGTTCTCTGTGCAATATCATCCAGAAGCCTCACCCGGACCACATGATTCTGATTACCTTTTTGAGAAGTTTGTGGAGTTGATGGAGAAAGGGTCCATCGGCATGTAAGAGGGAGTTCAGTCGTCGGGCAAGGGTGCCCGACCTATGAGGATGATACTCGTAAGCTGGGCTTCCAGCCCAGCAAAAAGGCTGGAGTGTAAACCTTTAGGTTTACTAAATGAAAGAATTCACAGCAGATCGAGCAGATTAAGCAGATGATTACAGCAGAGCATCTGCTTAATCATAGTAATCTGCCTCAAGGTCAAATTCGACTGTGAGGTCTGGTCTTCCCTCTACGAGGAGCGAAGCCTCCGTAGGACCGTAAGGCTTTTATCGGCTTGTGGGAGAGGAGGAGAAATTTCACCCTCCCTTTATCCCTCCCTTCAAGGGAGGGAAAGAAGGGACGTCCTCATCCTATTAACGGATCCGTAGGACGGGAGTGAGGACGCTACGAGTAACAGGCTTGAATTTGCGGGGCTGGTCCGCCTCTGGCGGACGCCTACGAATATCGGGCATTCTTATTTCGTAGGGCGGGCACCTTGTCCGAATGGATCCATTCTGGACCCGCCGAATTTCTCAAAATATGCCTAAGCGGACTGACATAAAAAAGATTCTGATAATCGGCTCGGGGCCTATTGTTATTGGGCAAGCTTGTGAGTTTGATTATTCAGGAACCCAAGCCTGCAAGGTTTTGAAGGAAGAAGGTTATGAAGTTATACTGGTGAACAATAATCCTGCAACTATTATGACTGACCCGGACCTTGCCTCCAGGACTTATATAGAGCCTTTGACCCTGCCGATTTTAGAGAAGATAATCGAGAAAGAAAGACCTCAGGCACTTCTTCCAACTTTAGGTGGACAGACCGGGCTGAACTTAGCTACCTCGCTTGCAGATTCCGGGATTTTGGACCAGTATGGAGTTGAGCTTATCGGCGCACCTTTGAAAAGCATAAAACTGTCTGAACAAAGGGAGCTATTCAAGGAAGCGATGACTCAGATAGGCCTGCAAGTTCCTAAAAGCGGGATTGTCAAATCGATAGATGATGCAAAGGTTCTGGCAAGGAGGCTGGGTTATCCTCTGGTAATAAGGCCAAGCTTCACCTTAGGAGGGAGTGGTGGGGGGATTGCCTACAATTTAGAGGAGTTAAAAAAGATAGTGCTTTTGGGGCTGGATTTAAGCCCGGTCAAGTCCGTTTTAATTGAGGAGTCAGTTATAGGATGGAAGGAATTTGAATTAGAGGTGATGAGGGATAAAAAGGACAACGTGGTGATAATCTGCTCCATTGAAAATTTAGACCCGATGGGGATTCATACTGGGGACTCGATAACTGTTGCTCCTGCTCAAACTCTGACTGATAAAGAATATCAGAGAATGAGGGATGCGGCGATTAAGATTATTCGCCAAATCGGAGTTGAGACCGGCGGCTCCAATATCCAGTTTGCCATAAATCCTGACTCAGGCAGGCTTTTGGTTATAGAGATGAACCCCAGGGTCTCACGCAGCTCAGCCTTGGCCTCTAAAGCCACAGGGTTTCCCATAGCTAAAATAGCAGCCAAGCTTGCAGTCGGGTATAACTTGGATGAAATACCGAATGATATCACCAAAAAGACCCCTGCCTGCTTTGAACCGGCTTTGGATTATGTGGTGGTGAAAATTCCACGCTTCACTTTTGACAAATTCCCTGAGGCAAGCCCGGTTCTTACCACCCAGATGAAATCTGTGGGTGAGGCTATGGCTATTGGAAGAAATTTCAAAGAGGCATTGCAGAAAGGGTTCAGGTCTTTAGAGGCAGGTTATTCAGGTTTAACTGACTCGTCTGCTCATAAAGATCACAGCATAGAAGAACTCAGAAAGAAGTTGATAGTACCGGACAGGGAAAGGGTCATATACCTGAAAAAG
>MEWM01000154.1:7571-7693 GCA_001775355.1 candidate division Zixibacteria bacterium RBG_16_43_9
TGAAGGCTAAAAAATATGGGTTTTCTGATAAGCAGCTTTCAACCCTTTTAGGTTTGGATGAGGACTGGATCAGAAGAAAAAGGAAATCGTCAGGGATTATTCCAGTTTTCAAGACCGTGGAC
>MEWM01000155.1:0-514 GCA_001775355.1 candidate division Zixibacteria bacterium RBG_16_43_9
CAACTTTAAAAGAATGCGCAAGGGTTATAAAGGAGGCGGGGGCAAGGGAGGTCGTTGGGGTCACTCTGGTCGTGGTGAATCCCTAATTTCATTTTGCTGATGCTCTGTTCTAACTGACTTTAGTCAGGGCTGAAACGCCACTAAAGTGGCTTGGAACTTGAATAACTTAAATTTCTTAGCTTAAAGTAACACTTTAAGCAAGGAGGGGATGTGGCTTTACTTAGTGAAGAGATTAAAAAAGAAGTCCAGACCGAGTTGCAGGGATTAGAGAAGGAAGTCAAACTCATTGTCTTCACCCAGGAGATCGAATGCGAATACTGTAATGAAAATCGGCTATTAGCTGAGGAGATAGCCTCTCTTTCAGATAAGATCAAGGTTGAGGTGTATAATTTTACCCTGGACAAAAACAAGGTTGAGGAGTATAAGATCGATAAAATCCCGGCTATTGCAGTGTGTGATGAGACAGGCAAAGATTACGGAATAAGATTCTACGGGATCCCGGCTGGATATGAGT
>MEWM01000155.1:587-1806 GCA_001775355.1 candidate division Zixibacteria bacterium RBG_16_43_9
ATTGCAGAAACTTAACAAGCAAGTTCATATTCAGGTTTTTGTCACCCTGACCTGACCATACTGCCCCCAGGCAGTTGGCCTGGCTCAGATGTTGGCTTTAGAGAGCAGCTTTATTACCGCTGATATGGTGGAAGCAGGAGAGTTTCCGCATCTTTCGCACAGATATGATGTATATGCAGTTCCCAAAGTAGTAATAAATGAAACCCACAGCTTTGAAGGGGCTTTGCCAGAGGAAAGTTTTATTGCGGAAGTTCTGAAGGCGGCTGAGATCTGATTTTTACCCTCTCCTTATTAAGGAGAGGGAAGGGAGAGGTTAAAAATGTAGAGACGCATTGAATGCGTCTCTGTTTTTTCTTCGGTAGAACAGACATTCGTGTCTGTTCTTTTTTATCAGATAGGAATGTCTGACATACCTGATGTAGGGGCGTATTGCTCTTCGACTTCGCTCAGAGCAGTGAGCCGGTCGAACTGCTATACGCCCCAACGAGGTTATAGCGAATCATATCCTCTGTACTATCTTTATGCATTCCAACGGGCAAACATCCTGGCACAACCCACAGCCGTAACATTTATCTTGGTCGATGAAGAGTTCTTCGGAATTCATTTTTCTTGCTTTGAAATAACAGACCTCCACACACTCGCCACAGTTGTTGCAGATCTCCCGGTCGGTTTTCTCGATGAATTTTCCCTTGTCACATTTTTCCTGCGGGTTTAGAAAATAGCCGCAGCAGTCATCACAGCAGAAACAGATGCCGTCGGTTTCAGCCATATTCTTTTCGTTTCTGAAAGGTCTGGTTACCAGATGTTTGTCTTCTTCCACCTGTAAAATCTCAGCTACTTCTTTTCGGGTAATTTCCCTGAAGCCCGAACCGGTGGGTGGAAAGTCACTGCGGAACATCAAACAAACATCCATTCGCGACCTGTTGCATTTGCCACGGCCTTCCCGGCATCCGCAGTTGGATACCCAGAATCGTCTGAATTTTGAAACCAGACTTTTTGCTTCTTCTCTGGTGCAGACGTAATGCATGGCTAAGTTTTGTTCGGTCATTTTTATCTCCTAAAGGAGCGCAAGTGCTTTACCTTCGTGGCCATCGGGTCCCCTGACCCGATGGCGATTGGTTATCGCAGACTTTAACCTTCCTTATAGTGCTGATGCGCAAGCTGAAGCTTGCGGCTACCTCAATTCCGCAATTTTGGGCGAGCCCGCCAGTGGCGGGTC
>MEWM01000155.1:1851-3612 GCA_001775355.1 candidate division Zixibacteria bacterium RBG_16_43_9
CATTCCTATGTGCCCGTCGTCCCGCCAACGGCGGGACTGACCCGACGGAGAAATCAAAAAAAATCCTCCTATCGAAATCAAGCAGACTTTACTCCGTAGGTTTCCAGATATATTTTCCAGTCTTATCAATGTAGCCGTATTTATTTCCTATCCAGACCTCAGCTAAGCCTTGGGAAAAAGGTTCAGCTTTATCGAATTGTAAACTTATCACCATCTTTTCGCTCTGGTCGATATATCCCCATCTATTGCCTTTGCTCACCGGTGCTAGACCTTCGGAAAAAGTTTTAACGCCGCTGAACTGAGGTCTTATCGCCATTCTCCCCTGTTTATCAATGTAACCCCACTTGCCCGTGCTCTTTACCGGAGCTAATCCTTCACTAAATTCTCCAGACTCATCAAATCGAGGATTGACGATCAGGTCCCCATTCATATTAATATAGCCCCATTTTCCACCAATTACGATTCCTTTGCCTTTATGCAGCTCACCACCGATGTTTACCCTGGCTAACTCTTCAGAAAAATCGCCGGCATCGTCGAATTTCTCCTGGATGACAATCTTACCCTTCTTGTCAATAAATCCCCACTTTTTGCCGACCATCACCTTTGCCAACCCTTCGGAGAAATCTCCAGCTTCAGCAAACTTCTGAGGGATGACCAGCTTACCCTTCTTGTCGACAAAGCCGGATTTCCCGTCACTTTCTACCGCAGCCAGCCCTTCGGAGAAATCCACAGCGTAGTCAAAAACCGGGGCAAGCAGGTATTTGCCTTTCCTGTCGACATATCCCCATTTTCCGAGATACCAGACTGCGGCAAATCCGTCTGAGAAGTTTCCAGCCTCATCGAATATTGGCTCGATTACCACCTTTCCTTTTTTGTCTAAATATCCTTCCTTATCTCCGATCCAGACCACTGCCAGCCCTTCAGAAAAGGGTCCCACATAATCAAACTCCGGCTTTATGACTATCTTCCCGGTTTTGTCGATAAAGCCATACCTGCTGTTCTTTCTAATGTGAAAAAAAGGTTTTGAATCCTTATCCTTCATTTATTGCCTCCAGCGATTTTGAAATTTATCAAGTTGTTTTGAGACTTCCCTGAAAAAACTGATTGTTCTACGGATGTTTAACTCTAAACGCAGGTGCCAGAAATATTATGTTTTCAGCTTTGAAAGAAAACAGGAATAAGCTTCTTCCAGATGAGTTTTTAATGCCTCAGGGCTGAACTCTTTCAGGGGAATTTCCTTTTCCGTGTGTGAATATAAAATCTTTATCTTATCCTCAAACCCTTCCAATCTTCTTATGGCTTCTGGATGCGGGAATTCGACCTGGAAGATAATCTTTTCATCAGGCTCTTCTGATTTAAGCCAGTGCGAAATCGAGCTTTTTCGTTTGAAAACCTGCAGGACAATTCCCCCGCTGTAATACTTTTTTCCGGTAACTTCATCTATCTCCTTGTGTCTCTGGTTCAATAGTCGCACTTTTGCCCTGCTTACCGAGGCAAACTCTTTAGCCAAATCCTCCGCTGCTTCTATCAGCTCAGTCACCTGACCCGACAGTTCAAGCGCTTCCTCTTTTTTTCTTTCTCTGGAGGATTGAGCCTCAGATTTGATTTTTTTTAGTCTGTCTTTCCAGCTCATCTTTATTCCAGGTTCACTTTTATATATAGAGTTAAATTCGTTTTTGTCAAGTCAAATCGGATTCGGGAAAATCGAACTCTTGTGTTTTGTAAAAAATGAATTGACAATTCCCGTAAAAAACTTTATTT
>MEWM01000155.1:3722-3943 GCA_001775355.1 candidate division Zixibacteria bacterium RBG_16_43_9
TGGAAAACTTCTATTTCTGACATAAAAAAAGGGGAAATCAGAGTCAGGGGATATGATATAGCCGAGCTGATGGAAAAGCTCACCTTTAGCCAGGTAATCTTTCTCATCCTCAAAGGCGAACTTCCAAATTCGAAAGAAAGCAAGATGATGGAGGCGATTTTAGTCTCCTCCATCGACCATGGTGCCACTCCGCCATCTTCTCTTGCTACCAGGACAGTTAT
>MEWM01000155.1:4117-4259 GCA_001775355.1 candidate division Zixibacteria bacterium RBG_16_43_9
GAGAATACCTGGTTATGGCCATCGCCTGCACGAGACTGATCCACGCACAGTTGAGCTTTTTAAACTGGCAGAGGAGTTGGGTTTTTCAGGCAAACACTTGAAATTAGCTCAAGTCATAGAAAAGAAATTGGAGGAAACTTCA
>MEWM01000155.1:4439-5684 GCA_001775355.1 candidate division Zixibacteria bacterium RBG_16_43_9
CGAGTATGATGGTCCTAAACCCAGGAAGATCCCTTAAGTCAATCCGGTTTAATCTATCAAGTAAAACTTTAGGAGCGGTGTATAACCTACTGTGAATATTTGACTTATAATTGAACATAAGCTGGAGGGCGAATGAGCAAATATGATCGTCTGCTTCATCTGCTTAATATTCTCAGATCAAGGAATAATCTGAAAGCAGCAGATTTAGCCAGAGAATGCGAGGTTTCTGAGCGGACAATTTATAGAGATATAATGTCTTTGTCGTCAGCCAATATCCCGATTTATTTTGATGACGGGTATAAACTTTTAACGGATGCCTTTCTTCCACCTTTGAATTTCTCTTTGGAGGAGTATCTGCTTTTGAAATTGGGTTTAAACTCATCCCCTATGTCTGTCAACACGCCTCTAGGGAAATCTGCCAAAAGGGTCTTAGCCAAAATAGATGCGAGTTTAAGCCCGGAGGTGAAAAACAGGCTGGGCGACTTAGGAGACCCATTGAGGATAAACCTCAAAACAACCGGGGATTTCTCCAAGCTGGGCTTGATCTTCAATCTGATCGAGCAGTCCATCTTAAACAGAAGAACTGTAGGTTTAGACTATGAATCTCTGGAATCGGGCAAGAGCACAAGGGATGTGGACCCGTATGCTCTGGTGTTTAAACGCCACTCCTGGTATCTTTTAGGGTTCTGTCACTATAGACAGGAAACAAGAACTTTCAGGCTGAACAGAATCAAAAAGGTCACCTTAACTGACAGGAATTTCGAGAGGAAATCTGATTTCTCAGTAGAGGAATTTTTCAGGGATAGCTGGGAGATCTATCAGGGTAAACTAATCGAGGTAAAGTTAAGATTTTTCGGAAAGGCAGTTAAAGTGATCGAGTCAGGGCCGCACCACCCTTCCGAGACCGTGACTAAGGAGAAAGATGGCTCGCTTCTTTATACCGTAAAAGTAAAAGGAATGGAAGAAATCTCCAGATGGATTTTAGGCTTCGGTGAGATGGTAGAAGTGTTGGAGCCTGAAGAGTTGAGAGTGAATATAAGAGAAACTATTTTAAAGATGCAGAGGCTTTATTCTGGCTGATCTAAAAGATTAATTATCAGTTTGAGTTTCCCATCTTTTTTGAGTAGTGCGAACCTTTCAGGTTCGCCTGGGTAGGGTAATTTATCTGTGGTGTCAGGAGTTACCTCCTGACACCAAATGAATCAAGCTGTCAGGTGGTAACACCTGACAGCACATAGCAAGAGT
>MEWM01000155.1:5709-5774 GCA_001775355.1 candidate division Zixibacteria bacterium RBG_16_43_9
ACTATTGTTTTGTCAGTTCGTAGCGTCCGATCCGCCTCTGGCGGATGTCGGGCGTTTTTTTATCT
>MEWM01000156.1:0-6486 GCA_001775355.1 candidate division Zixibacteria bacterium RBG_16_43_9
GAGAGACCTCATAGCTTATCGCCTGGGCAGTTGATCTGATCCCTCCGATAAGCGAATATTTATTGTTGGAGGACCAACCGGCTAAAACTATGCCGTAGACTGCCACTGAGAAAACTGCTAAGATATACAGAACACCGACATTCAAGTCAGCCACGACCAACTGTATCTGTTTCCCGAATAAAGTTATCTCATCACCTATGGGAATGACCCCGAAGAGTATAAAGGCAGGCACAAAAGTCAGAAGCGGAGCCAGGGTATAGATCAGCTTGGAGGCAGAGGATGGTGTTATGTCTTCCTTAAAGAAAAGCTTGAGACCATCTGCAACCGGCTGGAGAAGCCCGAAAGGTCCCACATAAGCCGGCCCCAGCCTCACCTGAAAGTCGCCTAATAGCTTTCTTTCCAGCCAGGTGAGATAAGCCATCCCCATCAGCCAGATCGCCAGGAAGACCGCTATCTTGATTAACGTTATTATTAAAAACTCGACCATATAATCTATCCTGCCTTGCTCAATCTTACCCTATCGACTAATTTATCTTTGTCTAAAAGAACATTTACCTTAATCTCCATAAAATTGAGTGGAATAAAAACCGTTCCCGGATTCACATATTCATCCATCTTGACCTTTATTTTAATCTTCCCTTTGGGCGATTCTACCAAAACTTCCTCACCGGTTTTCAAGTTGAGCTTCTCAGCATCCTGAGGATTTATCTGGCAGAAGCCTTCCGGAACAATCGAACAAAGGTTGGATGACTTGTTGGTCAATTTCCCTGAATGATGAGCCAGACTGCCGGTAAGTAGAATGAAGGGATATTCGTTATCCACAGGCACCTCTTCAAAATCGACTGGCACAAGTTGAGAGGTTTTGTTTAAGAAATTCTCCGGCAATAGCTCAGTTGTTCCCAGATCATTCAGATTCAGGCAGGGCCATTGAATGCCACAGTCGTCCAGACGGTCAGCTTTTATTCCCCCGTAAATCGGTGAGACCTGGGCAATCTCCTCAGTTATCTGGAAAGCTGAGGTGTAATGCTGTTTATGCCCCATAAGGGTAGAAAGCTCGCAGATTATCTCCCAGTCAGATTTTGCCTGCCCGGGTGGGGCTAAAGCCCGGCAGAGTTTTTGCACCCTTCTTTCCACATTGGTGAAAGTCCCCTCTTTTTCAGCAAAAGATGCGGCCGGCAGAACCACATCCGCTAACTTTGCGCTCTCGGTCAGGAAGATATCCTGAACCACCAGAAAATCTAACTTCTTCAGGGTATCTTCTATATATTTCCGATCCGGGAAACTTTCAACCGGGTCCTGTCCCATTATATATAGCCCTTTTATTTTCTCAGCATTTATACCCAGCAAAATCTCGTTATAATTTAGACCCCTTTCCCTGGGTATGGATGAATTCCAGATTTTCTCCAGCCTTTCCCTGCCTACCTCATCTTCAACCGGAACAAATCCGGGCAGCCTGTCCGGTAAAAGACCCATATCCAGAGCTCCTTGAGAGTTATTATTCTCCCACAAGAGATTAAACCCTGAATATTTCTCTCCCCATTTTCCAGTAGTTAGCAGAAGATTATTGAATCCTCTTATAATTGCTTCTGCCTGCGGACTTTCGCTAATCCATCTGCCACAGAAAACCATCAGGCTCTCAGAGGAAGCTATCTTCTTGGAAAAATCTTTAATCTCCTCTTCTTCAATCCCTGTAATTTCCGAAAGTTTTGACAGAGGGTACTTTTCCAGGTTTTTCCCCAGCATATCTATCTGCTCTTGACTGACCTTAGAAGAAAATAACTTCTCATCCAGAATAATTTTTAGCAGAGCGTTTATCAAAAAACCTTCGGTTCCAAATTTATATACCAGCTCTTTTTCAGCCATGGAGCTGAATTTAATCTTCTTAGGATTGGCTATCAGTAGACTGGCGCCATTCTCTTCTCTGAGGACTGACTTCCTTACTCTCAAGCTTATTATGGGATGCTCCGAATTTAAGTCCGAGCCAAAGATCAAGATAGTCTTTGCTTTTTCTATCCCTTCTATCGAATTGGTCATAGTGTAAACCTGAGAATATTCAAAAAGAGCAGGGCTAGGCAGCACCTTCTTGGTTTTTTCTCTAAAGTCCAGGTTGTTGGATCCTAGAATCGTTCTGAAGAATTTCTGGAAGATGTAATTATCCTCATTAGTTGCTCTTTCCGAGCCAAAACCGGCTAAAGCTTTAGGCCCATATTTCTCTTTTATCTCTATCAGTTTGGAGATCAGAAGGCTATAAGCCTCTTCCCAATTCGACTCGACCAATTTTCCATTTTTTTTGACCCAGGGAGATTTTATCCTTTCCGGATGACCGACTACATCGTACCCCCATCTCCCCTTGTCGCAGATGAAACCTTCATCCACTTTATCGTTTCTTCTGGAGGTTCCCCGGTAGAGCTTATTCAACCTTGCCCATAAAGTGAGATTGCATCCATCCCCGCAGAAAGGACAGATACTTTTGACCTTACTCGCTGTCCAGGGCCTGATCAGATACCTCCAGGACTTTGCGGTCAAAGCTCCAACCGGACAGATCTCCACAGTATTGCCGGAATAAACATTGGATATAGGTACAGCTGGCAGGATATTTATCTCGCTTCTCCACCCTCTCATAAAAGCACCCATATCGTATTCCCCTGCAATTTCCTTCAGGAAACGGATACATTTCAAACAATAGATGCAGCGGTTCTGATTCCTGATTACCTGTGGACCAATCCTCAGGTCATCAAAAGTAGAGGTTTTATCTATGATATATCTTCTTTTTTCCTCAACGAATCTGCTCTTGTCAGTGCCATATTTGAAGGTGATCTCCTGCAGGTCGCACTCCCCCCCTTTGTCACAGGTGGGACAGTCCAGCGGGTGGTTGATCAGCAAAAACTCTACTATTCCTTTCCCGGCTTTGATAACCTTAGGCGTATTAGTCCACACCACCATACCCTGAGTTACCGGTGTATTGCAGGCAATCATCAGCTTGTGTGCTTTCTCCACCTCTACCAGACAGACCCTGCACCCGCCCAGGATTTTCAGCTTCTCATGCCAGCAGAATGTAGGAATATCGACCCCTACCTTCTTTGCCGCTTGCAGGATGGTCTTCCCCTCTTCTACTTCAACCGGCTTATTATCTATGGTTAGACTTATCATCTCTTATTTCTCAGATGTCATTCTGAGCCCGCAGGGCGAAGAATCCCTGCAGATTCTTCGGTCGTCTTGCCGCAGGCGGACTCCCTCAGAATGACCATTCAGGTCTACGTTTCAAAAGAATTCCATAACGTTGCCACAGGAGTGGCAACGCTACAATTTTCTTCGTCTCCCGTCTCCCTTTTTTTTCTTCCTTGAACCATTGAACCTTTGAACTTTTAAACCTTTTTTTCAAAAGGACATCGCTTATTCTTTATATGGTCCTCATACTCCTGTCTGAAATGTTCTATAGTGCTGGTAACCGGCATAGTGGCAGACTCACCCAAGGGACAGATCGTTTTCCCGTAGATATTGTCGCTTAAATCCAAGAGCAGGTCAAGGTCCTCCATCCTTCCCTGTCCATCCTCGATTCTCTGCATTATTTTGGAGAGCCAGTAAGTCCCCTCCCGGCAGGGAGTGCATTCACCGCATGATTCCCACTCGTAGAATTTCACCAGCCTTAAAGTGGCTTTCACCATACAGGTATCTTCATCCATTATAATAACCCCTCCACTTCCTAAGGCAGAACCCGCTTCAGCCACAGACTCAAAATCTAATTTCACATCCACTTTACTTGCTGGCAGCACCCAGCTTGAAACCCCACCCGGTATAATCGCTTTGAGTTTTTTTCCGTTTTTTATTCCTCCACCATAGTCGTAAATCAGTTCTCTCAAAGATGTCCCCATAGGAAGCTCGTAATTCCCCGGCTTATTGACCTGACCAGAAAGACAGAATATCTTGGTTCCTGTGCTCTTGGGTGTCCCCGTACGGGCAAACCATTCCGCACCGTTAAGTATTATATGAGGCACGTTGGAAAGAGTCTCCACGTTGTTCACTGCTGTTGAACAGTTGTAACATCCTGCCACTGCCGGATAAGGAGGCCTGAGCCTGACCAAAGGTCTTATCCCTTCAATCGATGAGAGAAGCGAGGTCTCCTCACCACAGATATATGCGCCTGCACCTCGATACAGAATCAAATCCAGGTCATAACCTGAGCCCAAGATATTTTTGCCCAGATAACCTTTATCGTATGCTTCCTTTATAGCCTGCTCTAACCTTTTTGCTCCGAAGCCAAACTCAGCCCGGATATAGATAAAGGAGATATGCGCGCCTATTGCATAACTTCCTATGCTAATCCCTTCGATCAACTGGTGAGGGTCTTTCTCTATTAATTCCCGGTCTTTGAAGGTACCTGGCTCGCTTTCATCCGCATTGCAGATCAGAAATTTAGGCTTGGATGAGTCGACCGGCACAAATCCCCATTTAGCACCAGTGGAAAACCCTGCTCCTCCTCTTCCTCTTAAGCCGGATCTTTTGACAATCTCGATCACCTGAGCCGGAGAAAGCTCTTTCAGAGTTTTGGGCAGTGCCTGGTACCCTCCATTTTTTAAATAGATGTCGATCCTGTGCTGGTCCGGCTGATCGATATGTTTGAAAACTATCTTCTCGGTCATAAATTATTTTCTGGAAAGCTCCTCTATGAGCTTATCGATTTTCTCTTTGGTTAAATTTTCGTGAAACTCCCCATTCACCATCATCATCGGGGCTGTTCCGCAGGAGCCCAGGCATTCCTCAGTGGAAAGGGTGAAAAGCTCATCCGGCGTGGTCTGGCCCACCTTGATTTTGAGTTTCTCCTCCAGGTATTTGATTATGCTTTCCGCTCCCATAAGTGAACAGGAAAGATTGTCGCACACCCTGATCCAGTATTTGCCCACCTTCCCTGCGGGGAAGAAAACATAAAAAGACAAAACCTCATTCAGCTCCAGAAGAGGAATCCCTAAAAGCTCAGACACCTTCTGCATCCCTTCCTGCGAAAGGTAACCTTCCTCCTGATACAGGATATGAAAAGCTGGAAGGATAGCAGTCTTCATCTTTGGGTATTTATTCCTGAGACTGCGAATCCTTTCTTCTATTTCTTTAGTGATCATTTTTTGATTTTTTAAAAGCTACTTGCCACAAGCTACCTGCTCCTTGCTTTCTTCATCTATCAATTTCCCCCAACACAATATCTATGCTTCCGATGACCGCCACCACATCCGCTATCAGTCTGCCCGCGACTAATTTGTTGAAAGCGCTCAAATTCACAAACGAAGGTGGTCTGACCCTTACCCGGTAAGGTTTTTTAGAGCCGTCTGACACGATAAAATATCCTAACTCCCCTTTAGGCGATTCGATGGAATGGTAGACTTCACCAGACGGAACCGCAAACCCTTCCTGGGCGATCTTAAAATGATAGATCAAAGCCTCCATCTCCTTTTTCACTACCTCTTTGGGAGGATAAACTACCCCCGGTATCCTTGCAGTATAGTCCCCCTCTGGTATCCCTTCTAAAGCTTGCTTAACGATTCTTAACGACTGTCGCATCTCCTCAACCCTGACTAAATACCGGTCATACACGTCCCCATTTTTCCCGGTGGGGATGTCGAATTCAAACTTTTCGTAACTGGAATAGGGATTAGATTTTCTCAAGTCCCATTTCACCCCACACCCCCGGATAATCGGACCCGAAAGCCCGCAGTTGATGGCTTCTTCCGCGGATATGGTGCCGATCCCTACAGTCCTTTGCAGCCAAAGCTTATTTTTGGTCAAAAGGTTCTCGTAATCCTGGATTTTCGACGGGAAGATTTTTATGAACTCCCTGACTCTTTTTTCGAAATCGCCTGAAGCTGGTAAATCTTTTGCCAAACCCCCAATCCGAATGAAAGAGGTCATCATCCTCTGTCCCGATATGGTTTCAAATATGTCCTGGAGTATCTCGCGCTCCCTGAAGGCGTAAAGGAGCATCGATATTGCGCCAATGTCTGCAGCATGCGAGCCGACCCAGACCAGATGGGAGGAAATCCTCTGCAATTCGGTCAAAAGGACCCTTATATGTTGAGCCTTGGGAGGTGCCTCAATATCCAAAAGCTTCTCCACAGCTAACACGTAACCTAAATTATTCGAAAGGTTAGCCACGTAGTCGGTCCGGTCCCAGAGGGTGATATTCTGGGAATAGGTTCGGAATTCGGCAGTTTTTTCTATTCCGGTATGAAGATAACCGATATCCGGCGTAGCCTTCACCACAGTCTCGCCATCCAGCTCTAAAACAAGCCTTAACACTCCATGGGTAGCTGGATGCTGGGGACCCATATTCAGAATCATAGTATCCGGTTTTTCCCTTTTTATCTGCATAATTTCGCTGTTCGGTTTTCGCTACTGGCTATTCGCGGTTTGAATCGGAGTGCAAAAGCTTGTCGAATTTGACCTTGAGGCTTTTGCTCACTCAGCCCGCCTCCGGCGGAATACACTCCCTCTCTTCTC
>MEWM01000156.1:6506-8234 GCA_001775355.1 candidate division Zixibacteria bacterium RBG_16_43_9
ATTTTTCGTGGGGCATAAGGCCCGACGCTACTTTTCTCTTCTGTCATTCTGAGGGAGTCCAAATGGACGACCGAAGAATCTACCGAATTCAACCTCCGGAGAGATTCTTCGCCCGTAGGGCTCAGAATGACAATGCCAATTTTCCCTCTCTCTTTTTCTCGTCTTCCTTCTTCTTTTTTATTTTATTATTTTCGGCGGCTTATCCTTATTATGGGTAAAAGCCACCTCTTCAAACATCAGCGGATAATCCTTTCTTAGGGGATGCCCGACCCAGTCGTCCGGCATCAAAATCCTCTGCAGGTCTGGATGATTATCGAACTTCACCCCGAACATATCGTATACCTCCCTTTCATGCCAGTTGGCAGTGTGCCAGATAGGAGTAAGCGAAGGAACAGATTCCCCTTCTGCCACTCTGATTTTGAGCCTTACCCTCCATTTGAAGGGAAGGGAGTAAAGATTGTTCACGATATCGAATCGTTTCTCCCTCTTGGGATAGTCTACACCGCAGAGGTCAGAAAGAAAGTTGTATTGTAATTCCGGGTCATCTTTCAAATACCTGCAGATCAAAAGCAGGTCCTCTTTTTTTATGGTCAGGGAAAGCTGACCCTTATATTCGACCATTTCTAAAATCGAGCTGGCGAAATTCTCTTTCAGTTTTCTTAAAGTGATGCTTTCCATTTATTTTCCTTCTGTAGTTGCTCGATTCATCGAGCAAAACTCAGTTCACCTCGCAAAACACCCGATAAATTGGGCAACTACATCCTTCTATAATGTAACCCCTCTTTTCTAACCTTCTCATGCAATCTCATCAGTCCGTCTATGAGTTGTTCCGGACGCGGAGGGCATCCAGGCACATACATATCCACCGGCACGATTTTATCCACCCCTTTGATAACCGCATAGTTGTTGAATACTCCCCCGGTGGACGCACAAGCTCCCATAGCGATAACCCACTTGGGATCCGGCATCTGGTTATAAAGCTGTTTTAAAACCGGACCCATCTTCTGACAGACCCTGCCTGACACGATCATCAAATCAGCCTGTCGGGGAGATGAGCGAAAAATCTCCATCCCGAATCGAGCCAGATCGTACCGGGAAGCAGCAGTGCACATCATCTCGATGGCACAACAGGCCAGGCCAAATCCTAAGGGCCACATTGAGGATTTTCTGGACCAGCCCACCACCTTATCCAGCGTGGTCAAGATTATCCCGTGATGGATCTGCTCTTCCTTAATAGGATTTATGATTATTCCTTCTTCCCTATCTGAGGAAAAGACCTTAGCGCCCGGATTATAGATTCTATCATTTACTCCCATCTCAGTCCCCCTTTCTTCTGGATGTATAGGTAACCTATTAAAAGGATTGCCAGAAATATCCCCATTTCGATTAACCCGAAAATCCTTAACTCTCTGTAGATAACAGCCCAGGGAAACAGGAAAGCAATCTCTATGTCGAAGATTATGAAAAGTATACCCACCAGATAGAATTTAATCGGAAACCTTCCCCTGGCATCCTCTTCCGGGATATTCCCGCATTCGTAAGGTAGAAGCTTCTCCCTCACGGGTGGTCTTCTGCCAATAAACTTTGATACGAGGATAATGCCTGCGCCGAATCCCGTAACTATAATTATCAGCAAAGCTAAGGCAAGATAAGATTCAAACATATTTAAGGTAGATTTCCCTGCTCCTTTCTGCTTACCTCTTTCAAAACCAGTTGAAAGATTGTGAA
>MEWM01000156.1:8271-8854 GCA_001775355.1 candidate division Zixibacteria bacterium RBG_16_43_9
TTAGGTGGGTTAGAAATCTTTGGCTGACCTAAAAGATAAGATGCCTGTTTCACCAATTTCTGATTCTCTGGACTAAGTCAGGAACTGCTTCTTACACCATGTTTTTCTGTCAGGTAAAGAATCTGACAGAACGAAACGAGAAGTTTTTGTAGGGGCGGGGTTACCCCGCCCATTCCAGGAGAGGTTTAGGGCGAGGAAACCTGCCCTACTATCCGGAGTGCCCGTAGGGCTTTTCCTCGCATTTTTAAGCATCAGCCTCAAGGTCAAATTCGACAAGCTGATGCACTCCTTTAACGACTATTGAAATCTCTTGACAAAAAATCTAATTGTGATAGCTTTCTCATAATTATGGAGTGCAGCTCGTGTAACGGTCCGCCTGAGGCGGATTAGACCTCCGCGCCGAGCCTTAAAGGCTCGGCTACGCGTAGAAAATCTATAAACCCAGAGCTTGCCCGTAAGGTTGCCCTCAACCTGGGCCGCTTTGAGAAAATAAACTTTGAAGACAGGAGAAAAAAATGGCTTTAAAAACTGCTGAACAATACAAAGAAAGTTTAAGAAAGATGCGCCCCAATATATATAAATT
>MEWM01000156.1:8879-9611 GCA_001775355.1 candidate division Zixibacteria bacterium RBG_16_43_9
AGCCACAAAGCCACCAAAAATACCATTGAAGGACACTCCCAGATCTTCTCTACCCAGCATAACCCGGAATATACAGAGCTTTTGACCACAACTTCACATCTGACCGGTGAAAAAATCTCCAGGTATTTGTCCTTGATTCAATCCTCTGAGGATATGATCGCTAATTCGAAAATGAAAAGGCTTCTTTTCCAGTTGACCGGCACCTGCACCGGAGGAAGATGCGTTGGCTGGAATTCGATCAATGCGATGTGGGCAACCACCTTTGATCTGGATAAAGAATACGGCACCGATTACCATCAGAGATTAAAAAACTGGCTTATCGCCGCCCAGAAAAACGACATCACCATATCCGGAGCTTTGACCGACCCTAAAGGCGACCGCACCAAATCCGCTTCAGAGCAAAAAGACCCGGATATGAGTTTACATATAGTGGAAGTTAGAGAAGATGGAATCGTTGTCCGGGGAGCCAAGGTGATGATCTGCGGGGTCGCTGCGTCCAATGAAATATTCGTACTGCCAGGCTCAGCTTACAAGGAACAGGATAAAGATTATGCGGTCTCTTTTGTTATCCCTAGAGATGTTGAAGGGTTGACCATTGTGGAGACCAGAAGGCCCAGCGATACCAGAGAAGAGGAAGAAGGGTTTGACATCCCGGTCAAAAAAGGAGGAATAACCCAGGCATACCTTTTCTTCGAAAATTTTTTTGTTCCCAAGGACAGGGTCTTTATGTGC
>MEWM01000157.1:0-1154 GCA_001775355.1 candidate division Zixibacteria bacterium RBG_16_43_9
GTGAGCATAATTTTTTTGCTCAAGATGGCCACCATAAGGCCGAATGGAAGTGCTAGAGCCAGACTGTAATGCACAGCCTTTTCCATAAGTTTTCTAAACTTAGACCAATCAGTTATCTCTGACATGACCGGGAAAATTGAGGGTATGATTACTATAGGTAACATTTTGGCGGCCCCGGCGATCCTGTTAGCTGCATTGTAAAATCCGACAGCCTTATCTCCCTTGAAAACAGACAAGATGACCGTGTCAGAGTTGAGGTATATCCCGGTAAAAATCAGCATCAGACCTAAGGGAATAGAACTTTTCAGTTGCTGTCGCCAAAAGGCGAAATCGAATTTGAAATTAAACGGGATTAACTTATTTCTCACGATTATCCATGTCAGTGCCAGAACGAGAACTCCCACGAGAACTTGGGTATAAGCCACACCTCGGATTCCAAGCCCAAGCTTGATTGCTAAATAGCCGAGAATTAGATAAAGGAAATTTTGTGAAATGAAGATAAGAGATTCATACTCCAGTTTTTGGATGGCCTGAAAATACCACCTCATCCCTTGTGAGATGACGATGAATAGCGTCGAGAGACCTATCAGGAAAACAAGTCTTACTGATTCCTGTGAGTATCCAAGAATCGTAGCTACTGCGATTACGAGAGCCAAGGTCAGGCAGCCTAAGACCAACTTCATCGTGACGAGGTTGCTCAGGAACTTTTCGGCCAACCCCTTATTTTGGGAGACCTCTTTTACGGAGCGGATACTTAGACCGAGGTCATTGCCGGCACAGAAGAGAGCTATGAAGGAGACAGCGAACGCAAATTTCCCTAACTCCTCGGGTCCTAAGGATCCCCCAATACACAGAAAAAGAATGAAATAGAACAGCTTTCCAATTACGGTAGATATGCCTAAGGCACCGGAATTCTTAAGGATGGTTATTTTCTTACTCATGTTCTCTTAAATTTTTATTAGCCGCCTATCTGCTTTATTCTTTTGATATCTTTTCTAAATGGCACTTCCCGATCGCCGCCCGACTTCTTTTTAGCCAGGATTAAGATGTTTTCCAAAAACGGCTCAGGGTCAAATCCCAAAAAGGTCAGAAGTTTACTCTTCAAGAAAGGCACCCCGGTCAACTGATCCAGGGACAAGCCGGATTGATGATAA
>MEWM01000157.1:1208-1507 GCA_001775355.1 candidate division Zixibacteria bacterium RBG_16_43_9
AAATCGATTCCTCTTTTCTCCACTTCAGTTATATTATGAAACTCAGCTTTGGCATTGATCTCCTTTAAATCAGGCCTCATTTTTAGAAAGTTGAGAGGAGCTTTTCTGGAGCCGTTCTTTCCATAGAGGGCATTGAGTCTCGCTTTCGCTCCTCCCATTTTCGAAAAAAGCATGTGCGCAAGCTGGTAAATTCCCCAGGAAAACTTTCTGCTCTCCGGTGATGGTTTTTTGGTCGGATCCCAATCGGAATAAAGGTAACCCTCTTTCTTGAGAATCCGGCTGATCTGGCCAAACACCAG
>MEWM01000157.1:1566-3897 GCA_001775355.1 candidate division Zixibacteria bacterium RBG_16_43_9
AAATGTCAGCCTGAACAACCTCTAAGCCGTTCTGCCTTGCCTGTCTTAACATATTGAAAGAGATATCAACCCCGACTGCCCTTTGGAAATACTTCTGTCCAAATTTTAAAACATTCCCTGTGCCACACCCCAGGTCTAAAAACAGATCTTTCTGCGTTTTCTCAGCTAAACCTCTTACCATTTCATCTATTCTTCTCTGGTTGAAATCGCACTGATGAATTGACTGTTCTATTTCCCCCTCATACACTTCTGCCACAGAATCATAATAGGTAATATTAGCCTCTCTCACCTCATGATGTTTCAGATCATGGTTTTTGAGGGAATCTTTTTGAGCAGGTGGAACCATCCTGGGGATGCCTTCCTGAACGAGATAAGTCTCCTGGCAGTTAGAGCAGTTTAATTCACCGGAGATTATTTCGTCTTTTTCCCGTTTAAAAGCTCTTAAATCCAGTGAAGCATCCGGGCAACAAGGACAAGCTAAGATCTGAAGCAAATCATTTTTCATAAAAATTACCCCCCTTTTTTGAAACTAAAGAAAGCTCCTCCTCTTTGGAGGAAGAGTTTATCTTCTCGGCTAAGTTTCGTCCTCTTTGAATACAGGCATCCATATTGAGATATTCGAATTCGGCAAATCTCCCACAGAGGATTATTCCAAGCTTTTCTATGTAATTTTTTACAATTCCTATGTTCTTCAGATAATCTTTGTCATAGATCACGTAAGCATATTTTGACCTAACTACTTTTTTGAAACAGACCTTCTTTGGGTCTAAAAGTCCACATCTGACAAGACCCTGAGTCGAGTGTCTCAAAAGCTCTTCATCTGAAAGTCTCCAGGTGGAATCATTTTCCTTAGCAGTAGTTTCAACTACCAGAGAACTATATCCTTCAGGGACATTATTGGGACTGAAGATATGAGGAAAACCCACCCGGTTGAATTTCAAGTCCTCATCCGGGAAATAAACTGCAGTATAAGAAGGAAGACTGTTCCCTTCTAATCCCAGAAGAATTGTGATAAGCGAATTATATTGAAGTCGATCGGAGGCAGTTTTGACTTCTTCTGGAATATCTTCTAAGGCATTCAAAAGGTCAAACACCGGGATAGTTGAAATCACCAGGTCATACTTCCTCTGACCTTCTCCATCTGAAATGCACCATCCATTTTTTTCTTTAGATATTTTTTTTACAGCAAAATTCCTGGTTATTTTATTCTCAACTTTCTCTTCTAACCCCTGAATTAAAGCCTGAATCCCTCCTTCTTTTGGATAAAAGAAATTCAACTGATGAGTATATCCCTCAGTAGGGATTCCGATGGCAGACTTTATCACATCCTCCAAGGGAGGTTTGGGAACTCGTCCTTCTACCCAGTGCAGGCTCATATCTTCAGGTTCTGTGTTCCATACTTTTTTGTTGTAAGGCAGAAGGTATTTCTCGGCTATCCCTTTGCCAAAGGTGAAATAGATCCATTCCTTGAAGTCAGAAGGTGGAGGATAATCGTTTTTTAAATAATGGTAAAGGCATTCGAAGTTATCTTCCTTGGGCAGGTCAGAAAGCCCGTTTTCAAAAGGGTATTTGACGAAACTTCCTTTATAATAGATTTTGTTGTCCCTTCTTCCTTGATGCCAATTGTCTTTGAGAGACTTCAACATAAAATCTACTGAGCTTTGATCTTTAGAGTAGATAATGTGCGCACCGCCATAATCGAAAGTGAAACCATTTTCTTTCAGACTCCTGCATAGACCGCCGCAATCAGAGTTTTTCTCCAGGACCTCAAATTCATTTTTCGACTGAGAGGCGATGGTTAAGCCGGTAAGGCCTCCGCCCAGAATGCCGATTTTCATGCTTTGTTCCTTTTCATCTGAGTCACGTGGTTTTGACCAGTTCTTCTGTCCTCTTTTTCCTCTTCTGTTTGGTTCCTCCGTAGTAGTGGTAATAGTAGTAATAGTGATAAGAGCCGTACACGCTTTCCACCTTGATCTTATTTAATACCCCACCGATAAGATGACTTTTCACATTTTCTAAAAGGGTAATCGCTCTGTCCAGCGCCTCTCTTGAAGTGGAACCAGAAGAGGCAACCAGGACCACTCCGTCTAATAGGGTTGACAACACAGCCGCATCGGTTACCGCTATTACCGGAGGAGAATCAAACAAAATCATATCGTATTTTTCTTTCAACTCCTCCAATAGCATTTTCATCTTCTTGGACCCTAATAGCTCAGAGGGATTAGGTGGCAAAACCCCGCAGGTCAAAAGGCTCAAGTTCTCTATGGGGGTTTTCTGGACAATCTCTTTCCAGGGGACATTACCCGCTAGGTAGTTGGTCAGGCCCGGAGC
>MEWM01000157.1:3909-4183 GCA_001775355.1 candidate division Zixibacteria bacterium RBG_16_43_9
GCAGAACTGGCCTCCTTAAATCTGAATCGATCAGAATAGTATTGGTTCCCATCTGAGCCATGGTAATGGCTAAATTAGCCACTGTGGTAGATTTACCCTCAGAAGGGCCTGAGCTGGTCACAAGTATGGTCTTTAAAGGGGTATCAAGCCTGGCGAATTGCAGATTAGTCCTGAAAGTACGATAAGCCTCAGATATAGGAGACTTCGGTTCAAAATGAGTAACTAAATTTGAGGCAATTCTCTTTATCTGATAGTCTTCAGAACTCTCTTCTTC
>MEWM01000157.1:4197-8000 GCA_001775355.1 candidate division Zixibacteria bacterium RBG_16_43_9
TATCTTTACTGCTCTTTATCAGAGGGATAGAGCCCAAGATCGAAAGTCCAACACCTTCCACATCCTCAATACTTTTGAGAGAATTATCCAGTCTCTCCACAAAAAACGCCATCCCTAATCCCAATCCCAGCCCTAAGAGCGCGCCCAAAAAGAGGTTGATCCTCTTCTTCGGTTTTATAGGGTCTTCAGGCGGCAGAGCTTTATCTATTATCCTCACACTACCTATTTGGCCTGCCTCTTTTATCCGTGACTCTTCATATTTTTCCTTTAACATCAGGAAGATATTCTCACCCAGCTTAGCATTCCTCTCCAAACGGGCTAATTTCAAACTTTTCTCTGGCAAGGTATTAAGGTTAAGAGCATAGGTATCCACTATTTTCTTCAAAGCTTCTGCCTTAGCTGTTAAAGATTGGATCTCGATCTCTAAGATTAGTATCTTATCCACTAACTCCTGAGAATAACTTAAAGGGTCTGAAGAGGAAAGCTCTCTAGAAACTAATTTGGAGGTCTCCTTAATAAGTTTCTGCTTTATATCCTCTATGCGATTGATTATCTCTACCATCTTCGGGTGGTTTTCAGGGAATCCTTGAGCTAAATATCCAGCACTTATCCCTTCTAAATTTGCCATCTCCTGTCGTAGTTGAATTATCAGAGGGCTGGAGATCTGAGATAAGTCCTCCACCAAATGGCTTTTTCTTTCAGAAAGCTGGCTCCGCATATAGGAAAGCCTTTTCTGATTAGCTTCCAATTCGGTTGTGGCTTCGTTATATAAAGACTCAAAACTGGCTAATTGCTTGACCAGTTCCTCGGTCTCCTCAGGCAGGGCGGCAACTTTTTCTTTCTCCTTATATACCCTTAAAGCCTCCTCAGCCTGCTGGAGTTCCTTCTGGATATTGGAAAGCTGTTCCTCTAAGAATTGACGGACCTCAGTGATCTCTCCCCGGCTGACCTGCAGGCTCTGTTTATAATATTCCTGGGCTATGGTGTTGGCTAAAAATGCGGCTAAATCTGGGTCCGGGGCAGTCACTTTAACCTGAACTATGTCGGTCTCTTTCAAGGGAACGACCTTGGTATTCTGCTGCAGGATCAAAACCATATCATTAGTATTGACCTTATCTGATCTATTCTTCAGAACTTCTTCCTCCCAGACCTTATTAAAAGGAGAGGATAAAAGCGCCTGAAGAACTGATTCAGCTAAGGTCCGGCTTTTGATTATCTCCACCTGGTTTTTGATCATGGTCTCCTGCTTGATATAAGAGGAGATCTCGAAGATCTCTTTCTTCATCCCCCCATCTTCCTCGATCATCAAAGTAGTGGAGGATTCATAGATCGGCTGGGTAGTAAAGGAAAAGACCCCTGCTGAGAGGAGTATTATTAAAAAAGCGCTGAGGACAATCCATCTTCTCCTTTTCAGGATGATCAGATAGTCCTGAAAGGATATTTCCTTTGGAATCTTCGATATACCGTTTTGCTCTTCCAATTTTTAGCTCCTTTTTATTGAGTAAATAATTTAATCACACTGGCTATGACCGCTAAGTTATAAACAAAGGTTATGTATTTCGAAACCGAGTGAAAGCTATTGCGCGGAACTATGACCGTATCACCTGGTTTGATCAGAGGTATCTCTTCTGCTTTTCCATTTTTGACACAGTCTTTGACGTTCACCGTGAATATTTTACTCTCGGAGAAATTGCGCACGATCTTGACCTTGGAAAGCTTGGCATTCTCCGTTGGTCCTCCAGCCATAGAGATAAGAGAGAGAAGGTCGGTATTATCCGGGACCTCCACTATCCCGGGTTTTAAAACCTCTCCCCAAACGTTAACTTTGATCAAAAGCTGGTTATCTGCGCCCGGGGCGAGATAATAATCCATGCCTGTATTCCTCTGGGCTTCAGCCTTTTTTTCCTCCTGAGCCCAGACCAAATTTGATACCTGAAAAAATGCCAGGTAAACTACTAAACAGAGACTAATTATTTGGTTTACTTTCTTCATCTTTCATTCTCCTTTCTTAAAAGTATTTGATTTCTACTTGCGTCTCGATATTATCAGCCCGAAGGATTTTTTCTGGATTTTTTCTGAAAAGTTTTACCCCCTTTTCCTCTCCTGAATCTTTCTTGACCATTTTAAAAGCTTCAGCCATTACGGTTATTGGTCGTCTATTCAAATCGTGAGCATCGCTGGATACAAAATCGACCAGGTCTTTTTCCAGTAACCTCTGGGCTTGTTTCTGAATCTTTTTGCCAAAATCTCCTAAGAACGAGCCGGCGTTTAACTGGATCAGAATTCCTGAATCTTTCAACTTCTCGATTCTTTCGAAATCACCCTCCTTGCTCAGGCTTCTTTCCGGATGAGCCAGAATGGGTGATAAGCCTTCTATCAGCAGGGAGAAAAGAATCCTTTCCGTAAAGGAAGGAAATTCTCCCAGGGGGAGTTCCACAAACAGATATTTTTGGGTTTGATTTATGAAGAAAAAGGGAAGTCTTTTGATAGAATCAAAGTTCATGCGCAAATCGATTTCACTTCCCAGATAAAGCTGTATATCTATCTTTTCCTCATAGATTCTCTCTTGAAGCATTAGGAAATTTTCCATAATCTTTTCAGCTCTATCTTTCGTAAAGCTGGATGAAAGATGCGGCGTAGTGCAGATTGCAGTTATTCCGATCTTTCTTCCCTGTCTTATTATCTGGACTGCTTCCTCCAGAGATTTTGCGCCATCATCTATTCCCGGAAGAAGATGAGTATGTAGATCAATCATAAAGATTGTCAGACTCTCATTAAGTTTAAAAATGGACTAAGAGTAATTCTGGATTCGAAATGGAGCTGTAAAAAGGACCCCCCTTTTTTCTCCGGCAGTGTGTCTTTAGCCTCCAGGCTTTGCTTTTTAGAGTCCATTCTTTCTGGACAAGCTCTTAATATTTTTTCCGCCCCTTCCTGGGACATTGCTTATCCTTTTGTGATAGTTCGGCAACATTCCAAAAACCTTGACTCAATTTTGTTCAAAATTTTAGCAAAAGATGTGCCTGTAAGGTCTGTTTATTGGAATAAGAATATAATCCCTTGTATACTAAATGGTTAGAAGTGTCGAGTTTTTTAAAAGCTAAAACAGAAGTTGTTCAAAAAAGGAATATATTTCTTTGGTAAAAGCAACTTTTTCCCTTGTCGAGTTTGTTTGAAAAATGTCATTTGTTTGAACGTATCAACTTTTTTACCTAACTTCTTGATTTTCAATGAATTTCACCCAAAAATCAGATTTTATTCTTTTACTCCTGTCAATAAAATGGACATTTTAAAGAAAGAATATTATAATAGAATCTGCTGCCAAATATAATCTGTTGCTTATCAATCAGTTAAGCTTATTGATTTAAAGAGGTATTTTGGCATAATAGTTGCTTATATGATTGATAGAAAAATTAGATAAGGAGAGAAAAAATGAAAAAGATAATAATTTTGAGCTTGGTAGCAGTGTTAACGTTAGCAGTATCAGCCTATCCCCAGTTTCTTTTAAGAGATAACTTCGATTCGTTTGATCCGGCACTATGGGGTGATTACTCGCATGACGGCGGTTATGCCAGAGTAGAAAATGGATATCTTAACCAGGGAACCACACAAGGTGTAAGATTCGGAAGAGGGACGGTATCCTCTAATTTTAGTCTTGCAGGAGATTTCCTTACTAACATAGATTTTGATTTAATTAAGTTTAATGATTTTTTCAGCAGTGCTACTTTCGGTATCTGGGCAAGAGATAACACTTTTGCAATGCTGTTAACTCGAAAATTCGATATGAATAGTCTTAATTATTATGA
>MEWM01000157.1:8019-9664 GCA_001775355.1 candidate division Zixibacteria bacterium RBG_16_43_9
GACGGTAACTGGCAAACTGGATTTAGCACAGTCACAAACGACTTCACTGGCAAATTAAGATTGGGTAGGTTTGGTTCTACACTTTCAGCTTATTATTTTTCAGCTGGTAATTATCAGTTAGCCAGCAGTGCGTTACTTCCTACAGGTTATGGTTCAGATGTAAGGGTTTTCATAGAAGTAGGAAATGACGGAAATGCTGGAAATGCTCCCGCGGTAGAAGTTCACTATGACAATTTTATGGCTGATGCAGGCAATATAACCGGAGTGGATAGTCGTTACATAGTTGCACAGCCTGAGCCAGGGACGGTAATCCTTTTAGGGACTGGCCTTTTAGGTTTAGGAGCGATTAACTTCTTCAGAAGAAGGAAATAAGGTAAGGTATAGTTAAAAAAGAGTTTTAAATAAAAAGTCCGCCCGTAGGGCGGACTTTTTTGTTATTGAAATTACTCCATTTTTCATTTCAGAAAAGATTATTGAGCAAAGCCAATAAAAGGCCGATGCATATGCCCGGGCTTTTTCTTTCCTAAAAAAGGCTAAACTCCAATTGACATTGATAAAATATAGTATATATTTATTAACCATTAAAAACATCATCTTCTAAGAAATATAAGGAGGTTGAAATTGTTTGATAAGCTGAAAGAAAAAATTGAGAAAAGAAAAGCAGTGGTAGGGGTTATCGGCTTGGGTTATGTGGGGCTGCCTTTGGCAGTGGAGTACGGCAACCAGGGTTTTAAAGTCCTGGGATTTGACATCAGCAAAAAGAAAGTGGATCTGATCAACTCCGGCAGATCGGATATAGATGACATTGCAGACGTTCAGGTGAGAAAGCTGGTTCAGAAAGGACTTCTTAAAGCTACTCTCAACTTCGCCCTTTTGAAAAATGCTGACTGCATCTCCATCTGTGTGCCGACCCCTTTGAGCAAGACCAAAGACCCGGATGTATCCTATATCCTGGCTGCGGTAAATCAGGTAAAAAAATATCTTCATCCAGGACAGTTGGTCGTTCTGGAAAGCACTACTTATCCGGGCACAACCGAGGAGCTTATCCGGCCGATTCTGGAGGAGACCGGCCTCAAGATTGGAAAGGAGTTCTTCTTGGCCTTTTCTCCGGAAAGGGTAGACCCGGCTAACAGAAATTACCTTATTAAGAATACGCCCAGAGTGGTTGGAGGAACTACTCCTTTGTGCACCCGTATAGCTAAGCTTTTTTATGAACAGATAATCAACATGGTAGTTCCGGTTTCCTCCACCCAGAGCGCGGAGATGGCCAAGCTTCTGGAAAACACTTTTAGAAGCGTAAATATCGGGCTGGTCAACGAGGTGGCTCTTATGTGTGACCGGCTGAAAATCGATGTCTGGGAGATAATCGAGGCGGCAAAAACCAAGCCTTTTGGGTTTATGCCTTTTTATCCCGGACCCGGCTTGGGGGGCCACTGTATCCCCATAGACCCGCATTATCTTTCCTGGAAATTGAAATCTTTGAACTATTATGCCCGCTTCATAGAATTAGCCGGGGATATCAACTCGCATATGCCGGAATATGTGGTGGAAAGGGTTACCCGGGCTTTGAACCAGGTCAAAAAGACGGTTAAAGGCTCGGATATTCTGGTCTTAGGAGTAGCTTATAAAAAGGATATCAGGGACG
>MEWM01000157.1:9674-14333 GCA_001775355.1 candidate division Zixibacteria bacterium RBG_16_43_9
TCCTGCCTTAGACGTGATCAAGCTTCTGCAAAATGCCGGTGCGAAGGTTAAATACAGCGACCCGCATGTCCCTGAAATCTTGATGAATTGCGATACTATCAGGTCAGTCAAATTAACCTCTCCCCTTCTTAAACGGACTGATTGTGTAGTCATCGTCACCGATCACTCAGCCTATGACTACGATTGGATTGTGAAGAATTCAAAATTAGTCTTTGATACCCGTAACGCCTGTAAGCAGGTAAAGAGTAACCGGGGGAAAATTGTAAAGCTATAGATTTTCTGATTTTCCTGTGATTTTTTTTCTTTTTGACGAAGCCGACGTATTTTTCAATTCCAGGCTGAGGAGAAAAGCACTTCGAATTTGCATCCATGCTAAAGTTTCTGAAAGCCATTATATTTTTTTTATTTCTTTTTTGCTTTTGCTCGATACCAAGCTATTCCACTTCCCTGGAGAATATTCCTCTGGATTCCTGGGTATATCCGAGCATAGAAGAGCTTTATACCCAGGGACTTTTCCCTAAACTGGTCAGAGGAAATAAGCCTTATTCCCGGGGAGAGATCGCCTCATATCTTCAGGAAATTGACACCCGGACAGAGAAGGGCGATCTGGTTTTGACCCGGACCCAATCCTGGCTTATAGATAAGCTTAAGAAAGAATTTGAATATGAGTTAAAAGCTTTATCTGAGGAATCTGAAGTCTCGAAGAAAAAAGAAGAACCTAAAAAACTTAAGGTTTTCTTAAGTCCTGTCTTATATCTGGTGAGTAATCAGCATGATTCTTCTTATACCAGGGGAAAAGGTATTATAGAAGGAGCTTTTCAGTGGAAAAACTTTTTGTTCAAGGATCGAATCATCATAGACACTAAAGCAGAAAAGGAGACGAACTTCTTCGGGCAGAAATGGAAAGGAGATTTAACAGGTGTCTTCGACCAGGGATATATTAAAGGGAATTTCAAATATTTCGAATTTCAATGGGGCAGGGATTACCTGCGCTGGGGACCAGGAAGCAGGGACTATCTTCTACTTTCAGGCTTTTCGCCTCCCTTTGATATGTTGAAGCTTACAGGGAAGATCGGAGTTTTCAGGTTCGATTTTTTCGCCACGGGATTGGATGAGATTTTTCTGCCGGATTCTAACTTTTTTGCCAAGAGGTATTTTTCCGGACACAGGATAAATATGAAGTTAAAATCCGGCATAGAGTTAGGTCTTTCTGAGGTAGTGGTCTATGGTGGGGAAAGAAGGAAACTTGAGCCATATTACCTTAATCCCCTTTTTCTTTTTTATGGCGAGCAGTTCAATCATAATATAGATGATAATCCTCTCTGGAGCTTCGACTTCTCCATTACTCACTTTAAGAATAAAGAATTCTATGGGGAGCTGTTGATAGATGACTTTCAATACGATTTCAAATCTGAGCCTCAGCAAATCGGCTTCCTTTTAGGGCTAAAAGGAGCAGATCTTTTAGGATTTACCAGAAGTTATCTGACTCTGGAATATACCCGGATTAATAAATGGGTCTATGGACAGGATAAGCCCTGGAATCTCTATACCTATCGGGATGTGGGGATGGGAAGTTTTTTGGGTCCGGATGCGGATGACTTTTTTGCAGAGATTTTGTATCATTACAATAAAAGCTTTCAGTTCTCTTTTTCTTATGAGCTGAAAAGAAAAGGGGAGGGAAAAATCGAGGTTCAGCCTTCTCCAGTTCCAAAAACGACAAGTTTCCCTTCAGGTATCGTAGAAAAAACCAACCGCTTTGATCTCAAGGGGGTTTTTCAGCCGGATGCGCATCTGTTTCTGGAAGGAGAGTTGGGATACGCTCGCATAAAAAACCAACTGAATTCCTCTGGAAAAAATGGGAGTAACCTCTTGTTTAAAATAAAAGTCAGCTATAATTTCTGGAAAGAGAAGTGGTTATAAATTGAAAGGTCTTACACTCAAAGCGCCAGCCAAGATAAATCTTTTTCTGGAGATATTAAACCAGAGGGAGGATGGGTATCATAATATCTCCACCCTGATGCAAAGGATCTCCTTACATGACACTCTTACTTTTTTAAAAATAAATGAAGGCGTGATCATAAAAACTGATAACATCCAGCTTCCGTCGGATCGGAGAAATCTGGTTCATCAGGCTGCCCGGCTAATTTTATCTGAGGGAAAAGTTGCTCAAGGGGTTAAGATATTCCTCAGAAAAAAAATCCCCATCTCCTCCGGATTAGGCGGTGGCAGCTCAGATGCAGCCTCCACTCTTCTGGGCGTGAATCGATTGTATGATTTAAATTATTCACTAAAAAGACTCCATCTTCTGGCTGAAAAATTAGGCTCGGATGTCCCGTTTTTCCTCTATGGTCAAACCGCTTTAGCTGAAGGAAGGGGAGAAAAGATAAAACCGGTAAAAGTCTACAAAGATTACTGGATAGTTTTGGTAACTTTCCCCTTCCAGGTATCAACTGCCTGGGCTTACCAGGATGTCAAAATAAACTTGACAAGGAGAGCAGAATATATTAAAATTAAAAATCTCCAGGAAAAAGAAGGTTTCTTTGAAGCTTTGAATGCCTGGAGAAACGATTTTGAGGGAAAGATCACCGAAAAATACCCTCAGGTCAGATATGCCCTTAAGCTCTTATCAAAACAAGGAGCAATAAAATCCTCCATGACAGGAAGCGGACCTACTGTCTATGGGGTCTTTGAACAGGAACCAAACAATGAGGAGGTGAAAAGACTTTTCAAAAGAGAAGATTGGCAGATCTTCATAACCCGACCAATCCCTTAAGCTAAAAAGGTCCGAAAAATCTAACAATTTTTTTCTTAAGGAGCAGAGAAGGTGGAAATCACAGAGGTAAGGATTACCTTGAGGGACGAGGAGAAACTCAAAGCCTTTGCCAACATCACCTTTGATAACGCCTTTGTGATCAGAGGTCTGAAGGTTATCAATGGCACCAAAGGCTATTTTGTTTCTATGCCCAGCCGGAAAAGGCCTGACGGTACTCATCAGGATATCGCTCATCCGGTGAGCAACGAGATGAGGAGGATAATAGAGGAAAAAGTGTTAGAAGCTTACGAGATGGAGTTGAAGGTCCACCCGGTCTAAAGCGAATGGTTCTTCTGGGGCGTAGTCAAGCGGCAAGACACGAGACTTTGGATCTCGCATTCCCAGGTTCGAATCCTGGCGCCCCAGCGTAGCTGGTGGTTGGTTCATGGTAATTGGTTCATAGTTAAAACAAGTATTATTTTCGAGGCTGTTCAGTACGGAACAAAGGTAATCCCAAAGGATGAAAATAAGAATAATATTCACTCTTATATTTTTTTTGTCTCTGCTTTCAGTCTCCTGCGTTAAAAAAAGGGAGATAAAAGTCGAGTCTGAGCAGACTGTTTTGGAGAATACGATTAAGGAATTCGTGGTGGCTTTGGAATCTGCTGACCGGGATAAGGTCTTGAGTTTTTATGCCAAGACTCCGGATATAATCCTGATTGGGACCGGGGAGGAGTTTTTTACCGGATATAGTAACGCTGAAAACTTCTACAGAGATTTCATGTCAAATATCTCCCAGTGGAAAAAGAGGAATTTTGCCCTGTCGCAACTTCAGATTAAGTTTGTAGATGGGGTGGCCTGGTTTTCCTCCAAACTCAAGTTGGGTTATGAACTGAAAGGAAAACCCAAAGAGAAAAATATCCGGTTTACCGGAGTTTTACTCAAGGAGGAAGGGAACTGGAAGTTCATACAGGAACATATGTCACTTTCTTCACTTAAATCAAGGTAAAATTTTATGCCAGATGTATTAAAAATTATCAGCGGCAACTCAAACCGGCCCTTGGCTGAAAAGGTCAGCCAGTATGTGGGTGTGCCTATTTCCAAGGCTGAGGTCTCAAGGTTTTCAGATGGTGAGATCAGGGTCAGAATAGACGAGAATATCAGAGGGGCAGACCTTTTTATAATTCAGTCAACTGGAGCACCAGCGGAAAATCTGCTGGAGCTTTTGATCCTCTTAGATGCGGCTAAAAGAGCCTCAGCCAGAAGGATTACCGCAGTAATTCCCTATTACGGGTATGCTAGGCAGGACCGCAAGGACCAGCCCAGGGTTCCGATAACTGCCAAGTTGGTGGCTAATCTAATAGCCCAGGCTGGAGCCAACCGGGTCTTAACCATGGATTTGCATGCGGCCCAGATCCAGGGTTTTTTCGATATCCCCACTGACCATCTTTTCTCCAACCCTGTTTTCTATGACTATTTTTTCAAACTTAATCTCCCTGACCTGGTTATCGGGGCAGATTTAGGCGGGATGAAGATGGTGCGCAACTTCGCCAAAAAGTTCAACTGCCCTATGGCGGTGTTGGAAAAAAGAAGACCTGCTCCGAATCAGGCTGAAGCTTTCTACAACATCATAGGAGAGGTCAGGGGGAAAAACGTCATCATCCGGGATGATATCGTGGATACCGGAGGAACTCTGATAGAGTTTGCCAAGGCCTTGCAAAGGAATGGCGCCAGGGATATCTATGCCTGTTGCACCCATGGGGTCTTATCTGGAAAAGCAGTGGAGGAAATGGAAAAGTCACCCATCAAAAAACTGGTTGTCTCCGATACGATCAACCAGTCGAACGGAGACTTTTCCAATAAGATCGAGGTCTTGTCCGTAGCTCAACTATTCGGCGAGGCGATAA
>MEWM01000157.1:14353-14639 GCA_001775355.1 candidate division Zixibacteria bacterium RBG_16_43_9
TCGATAAGCTCGCTTTTCGAATATTAATAACCGGGAGGTCTAAAAACCTCTGCTTAATAGATAGATTTAAAAAGAAAAAAATGTGAAAGGAGAAAGAAGGAAATGAAGGAGATTACGCTTGAGGCTAAGAAAAGAACTGGAACCGGCAAGGAGATAGCCAAAAAATTAAGAAGAAAGGGATTAATCCCGGCAGTGGTCTATGGCCCGGGAGATGAGCCGTTGCCCTTAGAGATCAATGCCCAGTCCTTAAATTCCATCTTAAGAGCGGGGAAAGGCGAAAACGTGA
>MEWM01000157.1:14727-14935 GCA_001775355.1 candidate division Zixibacteria bacterium RBG_16_43_9
CCTGCATGTCGATTTCCAGCACGTGCTTTTGACCAAGAAGATTACGGTCAAGGTCCCGGTTCATCTGGTGGGTATACCTATCGGGGTGTCAAAGGATGGAGGTATACTTCAGTACGTTTTGAGGGAGCTGGAGATCGAATGTCTGCCCTCAGATATCCCGGAGAAGGTGGAGTTCGACGTATCCAATCTCAAGATAGGCGACTCGATT
>MEWM01000157.1:15021-22972 GCA_001775355.1 candidate division Zixibacteria bacterium RBG_16_43_9
AGAAGAGGTTGTCCCAGCGGCGGCGGAAGTAACTGAGCCTGAGGTGATAACTGAGAAGAAGGGTGAGGAAGGCGAAGAAGGAGAAGCAGAAGAAGGTAAAGAGGCTAAAGGAAAAGAAGCTGCCAAGCCAGGCAAAGAGACAAAAGCTGAAAAACCCGAACCCGGAGCCAAGGGAAAGGAAGAAAAAAAGTAAGAAGGAAGACGGAAAAAGAAAGAGGGTGGAATCTTCCTCACATAATTCTGTGGCAATCCAGATGGACGACTGAATCGGCATCAGATGGAATAAGATTCTTCGTCCCCTACAGGGACTCAGAATGACAAATAAGACAAGGAAATATTGATGAAAGGAATTATCTTAGCCGGGGGATTGGGGACCAGGCTTCACCCTTTGACCAAGATCACCAATAAGCATCTCCTTCCGGTTTATGACCGGCCCATGATTTATTATCCTATACAGACCTTGATAAATGCTGGTATAAGGGACATCCTGATAGTTACCGGTGGAAATAATGCCGGAGATTTTCTGCGCCTTTTAGGGAACGGAAAAGATTTCGGGCTTAAACATTTAAATTATACCTATCAGGAAAAAGAAGGCGGGATAGCTGAAGCAGTTGGCCTGGCAGAGCATTTTGCCGAGGGGGAGAGGGTCCTGATTATGTTAGGAGATAATATTATCGAAGGAAATATAAAAGATGCAGTGGAGGAGTTTAAGTCCCAGAGAAGCGGGGCTAAAATACTCTTAAAGGAAGTCGATAATCCTAAAGAGTACGGGATCGCCCAGATAAAGAACGGCAGGATCACAAAAATAGAGGAGAAGCCGAAGAAGCCCAAAAGCAACTATGCGGTGATCGGGATCTATATGTATGATAATCAAGTCTTCGATATCGTGCGGACTTTGAAACCTTCAGTTCGGGGCGAACTGGAGATTACGGACGTGAACAACGCCTATCTCAAAATGGGTGAGCTTTTCTACTCCACACTTAAAGGTTACTGGCTGGATGCGGGCGAATCGATAAATGCTCTTTTAAAAGCCAATAAAATCGTAGCCCAGAAAGGGGCAAATAAAAAATATTTTTAGAGGTGCAAAATGATCCAGGGGGTAAGACAAAAGAAACTCAAAATCATCCCGGATGAAAGGGGAAGGCTGATGGAGCTTTTGAGATCGGATGAGGACCTTTTCATCCAGTTCGGACAGGTCTATATGACCACCGCTTATCCCGGAGTGGTAAAGGGGTGGCATTACCACAAAAAACAGATCGACAATTTCATAGTGATAAAAGGTATGGTCAAGTTGGTCTTGTATGATAACCGGGATGATTCGCCTACCAAAGGAGAGATCAATGAGTTCTTCATCGGACAGCACAACCCACTGCTGATTCAAATACCAGCTCTGGTCCTGCATGGGTTCAAGTGTATCAGCCAGGAGGAAGCTGTCTGCATCAACTGCCCGACTGAAGCTTATAACCATCTTCAGCCGGATGAATACCGAATCCCTCCTCATTCCGATGAGATCCCTTATAAGTGGGAAAGAAAGGATGGATGATGAAGCTTCTAGTCACCGGGGGGGCGGGCTTTATCGGTTCCAACTTTATCCGTTATTTGCTAAAAAATTATCCCTCCTACCAGGTCATAAACTTAGATAAGCTCACCTACGCCGGCAATCTGGATAACCTGTCCGATATAGAGAAATCCTCCAATTACAGATTCACCAAAGGCGATATCTGCGATCAAAAACTTGTCGAGGAGATTGTATCCGAGGGCATAAATGTAATAGTCAATTTTGCTGCGGAAACTCACGTGGATCGAAGCCTGTATGATCCGAAAAGTTTCGTCAATACGAATATCACCGGAACCCAGGTTTTGTTAGAATCTGCTTTGAAATTTAAGATCAAAAGGTATATTCAGATCTCCACAGATGAGGTCTATGGAAGCGTGGAAAAAGGGGAGTTCTTCACTGAGGGAAGCAAGCTTTTACCCAACAGTCCTTATTCTGCGAGCAAAGCAGGCGCCGACCTTTTGGTCAGGTCTTATTTCAAGACTTTCAAGGTTCCGGCTCTTATTACCCGCTCCTCCAACAATTATGGACCTTACCAGTTTCCGGAAAAATTAATACCCTTATTTATCACCAATGCTTTAGTAGATAAAGAGCTTCCGGTTTACGGTGACGGGCTTTACATCCGCGACTGGATTTATGTGGAGGATAACTGCAAGGGTATAGATTTAGTTTTACACAAAGGTAAAGAAGGTGAAGTCTATAATCTTGGAGGGGGTGCGGAGAAAACCAATCTTGAGATTACCAATCTCATCCTCCAATATTTAAACAAGCCCTCAAGTTTGATTAAGCATGTCAAAGACCGACCCGCGCACGATAGAAGGTATGCGATGGAATGCAAGAAGGCTGAAAAGGAGTTGGGGTTCAAGCCAGGGGTCGGGTTGGAAGAAGGGCTTAAGAAAACAGTTGAATGGTATCTTACAAATCGAAGCTGGTGGGAAAAAGTGAAAAGCGGGGAGTACCTCAAATATTATGAAAAGCATTATCTGCAAAGAGAAAAGGTATGAGGGTTTTAATCACCGGCTCAAACGGGCTTTTAGGGCAGAAGCTGGCTAAAACTTTTTCTTTAAATCACCAGACCACAGGCATAGACCTTCAAACAGAACCCTTCATTAAAACACCGAACTTCAGCTATCAGAATATAAACATTACAGAAAAGGATAAACTGGAAGAGCTTTTTGCCTCTTTCAAGCCAGATGCGGTTATCAACGCTGGCGCTTATACAGATGTGGACGGGTGTGAGAGTAACAAAGAAAAAGCCTGGGAAGTGAACGTTGGAGGGGTTAAAAATATCTCAAGATTATGCAGGGGAAATAAAGCCAGATTAGTGCAGCTTTCCACAGATTATATCTTTGACGGCAAAGCCGGACCTTATTCAGAAGAGGATACCCCCAATCCAAAAGGATATTATGGAGTTACTAAGCTGGAAAGCGAAAAAGTAATCTTAGATAGCAAGATAGATTTTCTAATAGTACGAACCAATGTCCTTTACGGGAAAAGCCTGGGGGAAACACATGATTTTGTTTTATGGTTAATCCGGAAACTTAAAAATAGACAAGAAGTCAAAATAGTTACAGACCAGTATAGTAATCCTACTCTGGCGGATAACTTAGCCGAGGCGATAAAAGAGGCTACAGAAAAAAATATCTCCGGAGTCTTGAATATCGCAGGAGGGAAGAAAGTCATCTCCCGTTATGATTTTGCGTTGAAAATAGCTGAAAAATTTAACTTGGATCAGAGTCTAATTAAGAAAGTTTTAACCTCAGAGCTGAACCTGCCAGCCCCGCGCCCTCTTAAAGGTGGTCTGAAAATCGATAAAGCAAAAAGCTTACTTAAAACTGAGCTTTTAGATGTAGAAAAAGGGTTAGAATATTTAAAAAAGAAGCCCTTGTAGAGACGCATTGCATGCGTCTCAATATTTTTCCTTGACAAACGCTTGTTTAAAAATTATTAATATTTCAACACTTGTAAGCATTATCTATGGCAAAAGGGAAAAGGTATCACATTTTTTAACTTTTAAAAAGGAGGTTAAGTGCAGAAGTTCTATTTCGATATCAGGGATATCTTCAGAGCTCCCCGCTTAGCGCTTTCCGGAAAAAAACTCTTCATCCAGACCTCAGGGTTGCTCTGCGGGTATCTGGGTTTTTTGATCCTGACTTATCTCGCTCATCTTTTAAGTGACAGGAGACTTTCTGAGATCTGGGGAAGTTACGGTCTTTTCCCGGTGTATGATTTTTCCTTCGGAGGGTTCTTCCCCTGGCTGATATTCGTCATCGGCGGTGTCCTCTTCATCTCGATTATCCTCCTTTCGAATGCCGCGGTGGGGAAGTTGACCTATGAGCAACTCAAAGGGGATGAGTTTTATTCTACCAAAGATTCCTTCAAATTCCTGAAGAAGAACTGGAAAACAGTTCTTCTCTCCCCCTTCTCGATCTTAGCCCTGGTTATAATCTTACTGATCTGCGGCATAGTCATCGGGCTTGTGGGAAAGATACCCTACGTGGGTGAGTTAGGGTTGGGGATTTTCTACGGGGTCCCGATCTTCGTAGTGGCTCTTTTCACGGCTTATACTCTTTTCATTTTCTTTATGGCTTTGTTTATGACCCCAGCCATTGTAGCCACAACCAAAGAAGATGTGTTCGAGACCATCGTTCAGCTCTTCTCCTCTATCTGGAGCCAGCCCTGGAGGTATTTTGTCTATACTGGTCTTTCAGGTCTTCTGGCAAAATTAGGAGCCTTCGTTTTTGGCTATTTCTGCTTCCGTGGTGTGCAGTTAGTTAACTGGTCTGTCGGGGTTTTGATGAAAGATAAGCTCTCCGAGATAATCGAGGGGGCTTTAGGATATCTGACTGTGCCTTCCTCGATTCTTTATTTCTTCTCCAATATCTTTCCGGGAATCCGGTTTGCATACCTGGTCCCAGAGCCGGGATGGGGAGCAGGCTTGAACTGGTCAAAAGAGATAGCGGCTTTTCTGATAGGGATAACCTTTATTTTGATAGTCTTTGTGGTTGTCTCCTATGCTTTAACCACCTTTTCAGTCGGACAGACTTTGACCTATATCATCATCCGCAAGAAAAAAGATGATGAAAACCTCTTAGAGAAGAAAACCGAGGAGGAAGAGGAGGAGGAAGTTAAGGCCAAGGGAGAGGAGAAGAAAGAGGAGTCTAAATCTGAGACCCCGTCTGGTGAAAACCAAAAGTAATTCTAAATCCGGTGATTTCTTAAGGGAGGTTTTTTTCAACCTCCCTTTTTGGTGCGTAGCGCGAACCTTTCAGGTTCGTTGAGGGAGGAAATTCACAGCAGATTTGAGCAGATTAAGCTGATGTTCAGATCGGATTCATCAGCCTCAAGGTCAAATTCGACTTAATCCTGTTAATCAGCTGTGAAGTAAATTGTAGCTGGGAGTGGAATCGTCCTCACGGGAGTGAGGACGCTACAATGATTTAAAGGCGACCCTTTAAGGGTCGCGCTACGAACAGGCAAGATGCCTGCTCCACCAATTACTATGATTAACTGTTTCCTAATTGATATTGAAGGGACGATTGTAAAAGATAAGTCTTATGCTCCGGTGGAAGGGGCGGTTGAATGGTTACAAAGGGTTAAAACTTTTGGTAAAAAGTTCAGCTTAGTTTCGAATAATACTACTCACTCACCGGAGGAGCTTCTCTCATTGCTCAGGAATAAAGGTTTCGACTTGGGAGAAGAGAATTTGGATACCTGTATGAAGGTTACAGGGGAATGGTTGAAAAAGAAAAGGTTAAAATCCTGTTTTGTGCTGGGAAATGAGGCTTTGAAAAGTTATCTTGGAAAAGAGAGGATTAAGATCAGAGAAGATAGTTCAGTTCAAGCTGTTGTTGTGGGTCTGGATGAGGAGCTAAATTTTCAGAAGCTTAAAATTGCTACCAGAGCTTTGGTTGAAAATGATGCTTATCTGGTAGCCCTGCACTCTAATAAGGTTTATAAGGATTCAAAAGGTGAGATTGCCCCTTCGGTCGGAGCTGTCGTAAAAGCCTTAGAGTACACCTCTGGCAAAAGAGGTCTTATTATGGGTAAACCGAGCAAGGATTTCTATCGTAATGTATTGCGGAGGCTTGAAACTAAACCTGAAAATTGTCTTATGATTAGCGATGACCCGCTTTCGGACCTGGTCGGTGCTAAGAAGCTGAAAATAAAAACAGCTTTTGTCCTTTCGGGCAAATATGATGAATCGATTCTGAAATACCTTGACAAAAAGAACAAGCCGGATTACGTTTATAAAAGCATAGCCGAGATTAAGATTTAGTTATATAGAGAACTTCAAAAAAAAGATGACTGCGTCGGGCAGGGTGCCCGACCTACGAGAAAAATCACTTACACTCGTAGGCAGTCCGCCAGTGGCGGGACAGTCCTGCGAGCTATTCAGAGATATCTCACATTTGATGCAGGCTGATCAGCCAAGGAAGATAAGGGTTTAATATGCATATCGGGATTGTAGGTTTGCCCTTTGTGGGAAAAACAACTATCTTTAATGCCCTGACCTCTGCTCAGGCTAAGACCGGAGAGTATTCCTCTTCAAAGGAGCCTAACCGGGCTGTAGTGAAAGTTCCTGATTCGAGGGTATATAAAATAGCAGAGATGTTTAATCCCAAAAAAGTGACTCCAGCAGAAATAGAATATATCGACGTAGCTGGAATGGTCAAACCTGCTGAGGCTGGTCATGGTGAAAAAGAGAAAGAGGCTGAGCTTTTTTCCCACTTAAGGGGGGTAGATGCTTTAGCTTATGTGATCAGGCTTTTCCGGGATGAGAATATCATCCACCCACTTGGCAGCATAAACCCTTTGCGGGATATGGAAAATCTCGATCTGGATTTAACTATACTCGACTTGGAAACCATTGAGAAAAGAATGGTGAAGTTAGAGAAAAGCTATCATACTACAAAATCTCCTGAGGAAAGAAGGGAATTCGACCTTTTGACCAAGTGCAAGGCTTGTCTGGAAAGGGGCGTCCCCCTAAGGGATGTTGACTTTATGCCTGAGGAGATAAGGCTTTTGAGAGGATACAGTTTTCTAAGTTTTAAGCCGATTCTGATAATACTAAATTTAGGGGAAGAGGACCTTTCCGAAGGAGAGAGACTGGAAAAGGATTTTTCCTCAAAACTTAAATTCAAACACAGTTTGATCTCGGCGATCTGCGGGAAATTAGAGATGGAGATATCCCAGTTAGAGGAAGAAGACAGAGCGTCTTTTTTAAAAGAGTTAGGACTAAAAGAACCTGCCAAAAACAGGATGATCAGCACTTCGTATAATCTATTGGGACTTATCTCCTTTTTTACTGCCAATCAGAATGAGGTGAAAGCCTGGGCAATCCCTTCAGGAACAAAAGCCCTACGGGCCGCAGGCACGGTGCATACGGATATGGAGAAAGGGTTCATTAAAGCTGAGGTAATAAACTACGATAAGTTAATAGAGGCAGGCTCGATTCATCATGCCAAAGAAAAGGGCCTGGTTCGTCTGGAAGGGAAAGATTATATAGTTCAGGATGGGGATTTGATTTTTTTCAGATTTAATGTTTGATTTTGGAGTAAAGAATGTAGTTGCTCGATTTATCGAGCCAGTATCTGCCAGATGAATTGGGCTACTACAATCTTGGATGGGCAAACCTGAAGGTCCAGAATGGATCTTGAGATTTGCACTTCAAAAACTCTTGAGGAGACGAGAGTATGGATGATTTCAAAAAAGATTTCATTAAGGATGTCAGGCATATCCAGGAGGAGATGGATTTACTTTTTGATCATTTCTACAAAATGGGGCATTCGCCGGTTTTAACCTCCAAGAGATTGTGGCGACCGCCGACAGACGTTTTCGAGAAGGAAAATGAGGTTATAATCCTTCTGGAGATAGCCGGGATGAAGCAGAAAGATTTTTCCATCACCCTTTCAGACGATATCCTGACTGTCAAAGGCGAAAGGAAGGAGAAAACTGAGCCTTCCATAACCGGATATAGAAACAAAGAGATAAATTTCGGGATGTTTGAAAGGAATATCTATCTGTCCTACGGATCCGTAGGACCCGAGAACATCGACCCGGATGAAATTGTTGCTGCGTATAAGGAAGGATTTCTGGAGATAACGATTAAGAAAAGAAAAGGAAAAAAAGTAAAAGCAAAAGAGATAGAGGAAGGGTAAAATCAGTATTAGCAGTTTTCTCAGGAACACGGTAAAAGACGTGTCTATGTCATTCTGAGCCCGTAGGGCTCAGAATGACAGGCGGAAACAGATAGCATAGACCAGTTGGACGAGGAGGTAAATCTTGTTAAGAGAAGAAACGAAGATAACTGAAGAGATGAAAAAGCTTACAGATGAGCTTTCGATATTGCCCCTGCGGGGGAACGTGGTGTTTCCTTCCCTGATAATTCCCTTA
>MEWM01000158.1 GCA_001775355.1 candidate division Zixibacteria bacterium RBG_16_43_9
CAGAGCAAGCCCCGTAGGGCAGGAGTGGCAACGCTACGGTCTTTTCAGACTTTCAAACTCAGAAGGCTTTCTCTCAACTTGTCGAGCTCGGTTCTGATGCTATGATCTATGATCTGGTTACCCACAATTACTCTTATCCCTCCGATTATCTCTGGCTCCACCTTGTAAGTTAAACTCACTTTTTTCCCGGTTTTTTTCTCCATTTTTTCTTTTAGAGATACAGATAGCCCTTCATCCAGAGGTGAAGCAGTGATCACCTGAGCCTCGACCAGACCTTCCTTCTCTTTTAAGAGCTGATCATACCGGGTATTTATCTCAAGGATATGCACAAGCCTGCCTTTACTTAAAAGGAAAAGCAGAAATTGCAGAAGAAGTTCAGATATTTTACCTCTAAAAGTCAGCTGAAGCATTTTTTCTTTATCTTCCCCTGGTATCTGGGGAGCTTCAAAAAAGGCCCTAAGCTCTGCATTTTTCTCCCAGAGGTCTGAGATAAAACTCAGCTCTTTCTGAACCTGCTCAGTCAGTCCTTCTCCAGCAGATTCAGCCGCATTGAAAAGGGCGAGAGCATATCTTTTGCTGACTATCTGGTCAGTCATCTAAGTCTTCTCCAATCCCTGGATGAAATCGGAGATGTATTTTCTATCCTTCTCCTTATCCAGTCGCTCCTGGATAATTTTCTCTGCGGCTTGCAGGCTGAGATTCACCAGATCGTTCTTGAGCTGGACTTTTGCCTTTTCCAGCTCTCTCTGGATTTCCTCCTTGGAACGGCCCATTATCTCCAGGGCCTCTTTGCGGGCATTCTCCTTGACCTGGTTTGCCATCTGCTGGCCTTCTTTAGCCGCCTCTAAAATCTTCTGCCGGGCCAAACCCTCGATGTCTTTCAGTTTGGCTTCATATTCTGAAGTCAGCTTTTTTACGGATTCCTTTTCATCTTCAATTTTCTCGAATTCCGATTTTATCTTAGTCCGGCGTTCCTCTAAAATTCCTAAAAACGGTTTCCAGGCAAATCTCTTAAGGATAAATAACGCTATGAGAAAGCCGATTATCTGAGTGACAACCTGCCCAATTTCTAAATTCATATATCTACCTCATGGCTAAAAGGGAAGATAAAAAGTCAATACTTCCCTGAAAGAAGGTAATTTCTAGGTGACCCTAAAAAGTCGCACTATTTTTTCAGCCAATCTTGCCGGATAATACGAAAACGGTTACCAGAGCGTAAATGGTCAAAGCCTCTAAAAGGGCACAGCCGATGATCATTCCTACCTGGATTTTGCCTGCGGCTTCGGGCTGTCTTCCCATTGCCTCCATTGCTGCGGAAACTGCTCTGCCCAGACCGAAAGCCGAGCCAAAAGCGGCTATAGCCAACCCGAAGGGTAGAGCTAAAGCCAGCGCAGTTTGATAAGTCATAGTTCCTCCTTCTAAAAGTTAAGTTAAAGGTTATAGGTTAATGCTTTTCTTCCTCATGTGGAAACATAAGTAAAAAGTATATGGTAGAAAGCAGGGTAAAAACCAAAGCCTGAATGGTCCCGGTAAGCAAAGCCAAGAAGATAAAAGGAACCTGCAAAGGCAATCCCACCGGGAGATTCAAAAAACTTAACGCCATCACACCCAGGCTCACGAAGACAGCTATCAGGATATCCTCTCCGGTTATATTTCCAAAAAGTCGCAAAGAAAGGCTCATGGGTTTTGCCAGCTCTCCAATGATATGAATAGGTAGGTTTATCGGCACTAAGACCCAGGTTATAAAATCTCTGGGATTACCTGCTAAATGGTCTAAATAACCAACAATACCCAAGTTTTTAATTCCAGTAAACTGGACATACAAAAATACGCAGATTGCCAGGGCAACTGTGGTATTTAAAGAAGAGGAGGGGGATTTCATCCCCGGGATCAGCCCTAAAAAATTCATACACAGAATATAAATGAATAAGGTACCCAGGAAAGGCGTAAATTTCCTTCCCCTTGGTCCTAAAATCCCGCAGAAGAAATTATCCAGCCCTTCGACTGCCATCTCCATAAAGTTCTGTAATCTTCCCGGCAGCAGGGTTTTTCGTCTCGAAGAAAAATAGGCCACGAACCCCAGGATCAGGATGATTATCAGCGAGAAGACCACATTCTGCCAGGTATGCAGAAATTGAACCAGTGCGGTCTTGCCATATCTTTCATAAAGTAAGGTTATGAAATTGGGAAGCTCCGGGGCGCCTTGTTCGGCTGCCTTTTTGCCAGCTTCCTCCACTTTAGTAGAAACCAGGAGGAAGAGAATATTTAGAGTCCTTATCATCTTAAACTTTTATTAGTGGAATTGATTTTGTCCGGGTTCAACGGTGAAATCTTTTTGTCTCCTCTGGAAACAGAGGGGAGCACCACCTGGCCTAATGCCTTGAGAAAAGTGATGGCGAAAATCAGGGTGAATCCAATAAGCAAGCTCTCCACTGGAAAATATTTAAGCCTGAGAAGAATGTATCCCGCATAATAAAGAAGTGGAAATTTGATCAGAAGTATCAAGGTGAGTTTGCCCTTGTTCGGTTTTTTCAGGCTGAAAGCCTCGACTACAAGCTGGGTGATGAAAAACAGATTCAAACAGCCCCAGGCGGTGCCCAGGAACAGCCCCAACCCAAAAAGGAAGTTCCGGTAAACCGACACGAACAGAAATGAAAGGGCTGAGACAATCAAAGAGGTACGGATAATTCTATTTATGAATTCCAGACCCATAGGTTTTACTTTTTCAGTTTCCCCTTTTATTTTCGTTATCCATCTCCTGCATTGCTCTCTTAGTTAGGTTATAGACTTCCTTGCCTGAGGCAATGAATCCAAATAAGATAAAAAGTATCATCAGATAAGGGCTGGTATGGAATTTCTTATCTAAGAAATTGCCAATGAAATAACCGATTATCGGTCCTACTGCCAGGATCAAAGGTATAACCGTGTAAATACCCGCCTGCCTCAGATTAGCGTAAAACTTATCTTTGTTGTCCATTTCAATCCTTATTCCCTGCATAATCTTAAAAACAATAAAAATACATTCAAAACAAAAAAAGTCAAGTATTTTTAAAAATATGTAGCGGAGGTCCTTAAACCTCCATATATTAAACTGCTTATGCTTATAGAAAATAAAGTAAAAAAACCTGTGGGCACGGCACTCCGTACCCCTACATTAAAATTTTATGCTTATCGTTGGTCTCCTGACCAACGGCTAGGTCTTCGTTGGTGAGGACATCAACGAAGAGCAGACTCCGATGTACAAACCAGATAAGCATCTTCATTGTCTTCTCATAGGTATGGCCGGCATTTTGATTTTTCTGCCCGGTATTTTCTCTTTTTTTAATTCGGATGATTTTGTCTGGCTGAGAAACTCTCAGAGGATAAGCTTCGAATCCGTCTCTCATTTCGCGGTGAATTATAACCCGGTTTTAAAGTTCAGGCCTTTTACGCATCTTCTTTTCCAGTTTCTTTACGCGATTTTCCAGCTAAACCCTCTGGGCTATCACATCGCCAGTCTCTTTTTGCATATAATAAATGCCCTGATTTTCTATGCTCTTCTTCTGAAATTTACCTCTGAGAGCAAGCTCTCGCTTTTCGCCTCCCTGATTTTCGTGTCCCATTTTGCCCAGGAGGAGACCGTCCTATGGATTTCAGCCCTTTCCAGCCCCCTGGTTACTTTTTTTTACCTTTGTTCCATCTGGTCTCTGTTGAAATATCTGGGGAATAAAAAGTTCGGATTTTATTTCCTGTCTTTTGTTTTGTCCGCTCTGGCTTTGATTTCCAAGGAGGATGGAATAACTATTTTCCTGGCAGTTTTTCTCCTGACAGCATTAAAATCATCCGGAGGTATCAAATCGAAGATCAAAAGGGGGATTTTGCTCTCGTCTCCGTTTTTCGGATTGACTGTGCTTTATTCGATTATCAGGTATCTTACCGTGCCTGAGGCTATTATGTCAAAGTTCTTAACCCTTAATCCTGTGGTGGTAATCAAGAACTTATGCTACTTTGGGATAAGCTTTCTTTTCCCGGTCAGGCTCTTCTTTGACCTGGTGGGTTTTAAGGTGCACTCTTATCTGAATAACATAATTCAATTCAGATTGAATAATTCCTGGATAATTCTAATTGTGTCAGTCATAAGTCTGGTTTTCCTTTCATTGATAATTCATTTTCTGAGAAAGAGAATCCCTGGTTTTAAATTGGGCTTGGTCCTGATTCTCATCGGGATTTTGCCTTATCTCCTGGTCAATGGAAATGGCCAGCGTTTCCTTTACTTTTCTTGCTTGGGATTTTCTCTGGCTCTGGCAAGCTTACTTATCTTTTTCCTGGAGAGGGTGAATAAACTAAGGTTCTTGAATTTGCTTATCACTGGTATCCTCATCTTCAATGGATTGGTTCTTTATGAAAGAGCTGTCTGGTGGAGAAAAGCAGGGAAGGTCTGTCAGGAGGTCATCAATCAAGCTGGCAAGATAATCATCCTCTCTCCCCAGGATTCAGAAATCTATTTTGCCAATCTACCCCAGAGAATAAATGGAGCCTACACTTTCCACATCGGTTTTGAGGAAGCGATTTCTATTTTTTACCCTGAATCGAGAGTGAAAGTTTATAATCTGGGACAGCTTAAGGATGACGAGCTTGAGGCTTGGAAAGGAAGATATAAAGGGGATATCTATATTTTCAAAGCGAAAGGTTTTGAGAAAGTATTTTAGTGGTAGGGGCGAGGTTTCCTCGCCCTCCTCTCTTTAAATAAAAAAACAAGGCTAAAAGCCTTGCCCTACATTTCTTCAACTCCCCTGGCGGAGCAAGGTGCTCCGCCTACGAGTTTTTATCCGTCATTCATCATCCGTCATTCGTCATTTATTTTTCATCTTCCTTCTTCTATTTTCCTTTCTACATTATCTTTTATGAGACCCGGGCTACCTCTTTTTTCACTCCATGATACCTGTGCAGATAGACTATAAATGCAGTCCCCTGACCCAATTTGCTTTTGCATTCTATTCTGCCATTTAGATTAGTAACTATTCTTTGAACAATGGCTAAACCCAAACCGGTTCCGTTCTTTTTTGTGGAATAAAAGGGGAGAAAAATTTTACTCATCTGCTCTTCAGGTATCCCTTTACCCTGATCTATGATAGCCAGGGGCAGGAAGAGGTCTTCATTTAGTTTCTCTTTTCTATAATTTCGGACGATCTCCAGATCAGAAGGCATACAGGTGATTATTAACTCATTTCCCTTTTCCTCCATTGCCTCCAGAGCGTTCACCAGGAGATTTAGCAGGAGTTGTTTGAGCTGATTTTCCTCTGCCAGGATATAAAGAGGGAAATCACCCAGCCTTTTTCTGAGGTCTATTCTTGCCTGATAGGAGGGATGTTTTTTCGCGATCTCGATAACCTCATCCACAATTCTCCCCAAGTCGACTTTTCCTAAGGGGGTCTCTCCCAATTTGGCGTACTGGAGGAACTCGGTTAAGATGGTATTTAATCTGCTGCTTTCCTTGATAATCAATTCTAAAAGTTTGTTATTTTCGCCTTCAAGATTTAATTCGTTTTTCAAGACCTCAACCGAGCCGGAAATTGAGGCCAGGGGATTCCTGATCTCATGTGCGATTCGGGCAGAGAGTTCACCGACAGTGGCTAAACGGTCTTGAGTTCTCAGCCGGTCTTCTATTTTTTTAGCTTCGGTTAAATCTTGAAATACAGCGATCACTCCTCTCTTCCGATTATTTTTTCCCTGGAGGATAGAGGTGCTTATTCCTAAAGGTATTTTCTGTCCGAGTGAATTTTTGATATGAAGCTCACTTCGAGAGTCAATCTGTTCTGAACTTAAAGCCTGCTCCAGCTTTTCACACAGCTCCGGCATTCTCCGGCTGAAAGCCTCGTTAAAATTTCTGCCTTTCAGCTCTCTGGCAGAATATCCCAGGATCTCCTCTGCCGTCTGGTTGTAATAGATTATCCGGCCCATTGTGTCTACGGTGATAAGCCCGCTGTGCATATGCTGGAGTATGTCATCCGTCTCCATTTTCATCCGGTCCAGTTCCAGCGAGACCAGGGAAAGCTCCCGTCCTTTTACTTTTAAGCGTTCAGAAAGGTAGCCGCTCAAAAAAGCAATCAGGTAAAAAGAACAGAGATATAAGAATATCCTGTAAAAATCAGGGTCATTTAGCTGATAGATATTTTTTATCCAGTTGACTGATAGAAGATTTCTAAAGGCGAAAAGATTACCCCAGATGATGGTTGAGGCGTATCCCAGGCTGGATAAAGTAGCCACAAGCAAGGCGCCTGCCAGATTGTAAAACAGGCTGGCCGACACTATGGTCAAAAGAAAGAGGATGACAAAGGGACTCTCCGCTCTGCCACTGGCAGCCATTATTCCGGTTTCCACCAGAACCTCGAAGATCAACTGAAGAACGACCATCCCTTTGAACAACAGCTCAGAATTAAGCCGTTCTTTGAACAGCAGGAGCATAAGCAAGGCGAAGGTTGTCAGGCTATAGCAGAGAAAGGGAAGAAAAAGCTCTTTCGAAACTTTGAAGTACAGGATTACTGTCAAAAGTATAAAAACGTAAATCAATAACCTGAAGAAAAGCGGAAGAGAAATCTTAGCAGGTTCAGGTGTTCTTTTTTTGGAGTTCATTGCAGTCGGGAAAAAACTGTTTGCCTAAAAAACTGCCCTGGTTTTACCCAGGGCAGGAGATCGTCAATCATTAAGCTATTTTGTTTTCTTATCCAATTTTACCTATGATATCGAACATAGGCAGATACATGGAGATCAGGATGCCTCCAACTATACCGCCCATAAAGATGATCACCACCGGCTCGATAATCGAGGTCAAGGCTGAGACAGCCGCATCCACTTCCTCTTCATAGAAGTCGGCTATTTTGTTAAGCATATCATCCAAACCGCCGGTCTTTTCTCCAACTGAGATCATCTGGGTCACCATAGGAGGAAATACCCCGGTCTCTTTTAAAGGCTGGGTGATGGTTTCTCCTTCAGCAATAGAGAGAACCGATTTTTTTATGGCATTCTGGATAACTTTGTTACCAGCAGTCTTGGCAGTGATCTCCAGCGCCTCCAGTATCGATACTCCAGAGGAGATCAAAGTTCCGAGGGTGCGGGTAAATCTGGAAATTGCGCTTTTCCTTAAAAGATCACCGATTAAGGGAAGCTTCAAAAGGAGTTTATCGATAGTCAAACGGCCCTGATCTGTCCGCACATAGAACCTAAGCCCAACCGCAGCCAGGACAAAGAAAATCAAGCCAGCCAGGGAATTGGCTCTTAAGAACTGGCTTAAGCCCAGGACGAATTTAGTAGGTCCGGGCAGTTCTGCGCCAACCCCGGAAAACATTTTGGCGAAGATGGGCACAATGTAAGTAAGCATTAAGGTAGTAGCTCCTATAGCCACTATAAGGATAACAGCAGGATAGATCAGAGCGCCCCTTACCTTTCGCACCAAAGCATCCGCTTTCTCGCGATAGACGGCTAACCTTATAAGGATGGAATCCAGAGCTCCTCCTATCTCACCGGCATCCACCATGTTGACATAAAGATCATCGAAGGTCTTCTTGTGCCTGGATAGAGCTTCAGCTAAGGTGGTGCCTGCCTGGACGCTTTCCTTAACCTGGGCTATTACTTTTCTCATCCCTGCAGAATCACTCTGCTGAGCTAAAATCTCCAGACACTGAACCATAGGCAATCCTGCCCCGATCATGGTAGCGAATTGACGGGTGAACCGGGAAATATGCACTTTTTTGATTTTCTTGCGGCCAAGGCTGAGTTTGATGCTGGACGGTTTCTTTATCACCGAGCTTACCAGGATCTTATTATTGCGCAGAAGCTTTTCCAGCTCGCCCCGGTCTCTGGCCTTAAGCTCTCCGGACACAGTCGTTCCGGCTAAAGTCTTTCCTTTGTATTCGAAGATAGGCAATTTACTCCTCCTTTCCTACGGATCCGCTTCTAGGACATTTCAAAAAAATCACACCAGGTTAGAGATCTGCTCTTTTTTGGACAAGGTCTCATTCAACTCCTGTGGGTTCGAACTTCTCCCCATTGCATCTCCAATCGTAATCTTATGGGTCAGATAAAGCTCGGCTAAGGATTGATTCATAGTCTTCATACCATATTTCTGCCCTGCCTGCATCATAGAGTAGATCTGATGGATTTTGTCATCCCGGACCAAAGCCCGGATAGCCGGGGTACAGACCATAATCTCCAGAGCCAGGACTCTCCCACCACCGATCTTGGGAATCAGCTGCTGGGCTACCACTGCCTGCAAAACAAAAGAAATGGTAACTCGCACCTG
>MEWM01000159.1:0-9235 GCA_001775355.1 candidate division Zixibacteria bacterium RBG_16_43_9
AACCTTTTTAGCGACGATTTATCCGGCTTACAGAGCTTCGCAGATGTTGCCGGTTGAGGCGATTAGATATGAATAAAAAAAAGGGCTCAAGGATTCGAGGGTTCAAGAGTTTAAGGGAGAAAATCCAAGCTCCTTGTGGATGTTATCATCCACAAGGGAGGAAGATGCCGAGGATGATAACATCCTCGGCGAGCAAATAAATAAATTAAATATATTCAGAAAACTGGCGAAAATAGATATATAGGGAAAGCGAATTGACAAATAAAGATGCAGTTTTAGAGGCTAAAGGAGTTTTTCGGAGTTTCCAAACAGGTTCGGTGATTCTGGACGTATTAAAGGGTGTGGACCTGGAAATCTATCAGGGAGAGATAGTTGCCTTAATTGGTCCTTCAGGATCAGGAAAAAGCACCCTGTTACACATTTTAGGGGCTTTAGATCGACCAGACAAAGGTTCAATCAATCTTGACTCCGTAGAGGTTTTCTCATTGAACGATAAAGAGTTAGCTCATCTGAGAAATAGAACCGTAGGATTTGTTTTCCAGTTCCATCACCTTTTGCCTGAGTTCTCAGCTTTGGAAAACGTGATGCTGCCCAAACTTATTGCTGGAGAAGGAATAAAAAGTATCGAGAACAAAGCAATGGAATTACTTGACGAAGTAGGCCTCAAAGACAGGAAAGATCACAAGCCCGGAGAGTTGTCCGGGGGTGAACAGCAAAGGGTAGCAGTTGCCAGGGCTTTGATCAACGACCCCAAGATAGTGATTGCAGATGAGCCTTCAGGTAATTTAGACCGGAATACAGCCGAAAGCCTGCATAATCTGATCCTTGAGCTGAACCGCAGCAGAAACCAGACTTTCGTGCTGGCAACGCATAACTTAGAGCTGGCTCAAAGAGCCAATCGTATATTCAGATTGAAGGACGGGCAAGTGGAGCGAGCTAAATTTTAAGTGAGATTGAAAAAATATGCTGTGTGATGATTGCAAGAAAAAAGAAGCTACTATTCAGATAACTCAGATCATAGATAATCAGAAGATGACCTTGAACCTGTGTCAGAAATGTGCGGAGAAAAGAGGGTTTAGCAGTCCTTTTGCAGGGGTTCCTTTTCCCTTGGCTGAGTTTCTGTCCGGCATGATATTACCCGGGCCATCTGGTTCAAGTGCGGGTAAAAAAGGTGTCCCCAGGACAGAGAAAGAACCCAAATGCCCTAACTGCGGGATGACTCTCTCTCAATTTGCCCAGCGCGGAAGATTAGGATGCGGAAGCTGTTATAAGACTTTCAGAACCCAGCTTAAAGACCTTCTGAGGAAAATCCATGGCTCAGATCGTCATCGGGGTAAAATACCCAACCTGCCTGGAGTGCAGATGGAATATCTGAAAGAGGAAAGAAAGCTTCAGGAGGAGCTTAAGAAGGCTATAGATGAAGAGGACTTTGAAATGGCTGCATCGATCCGGGATAAGATAAAAAATCTGTCCAGAATGGATCCATTCGGACAGGAGAAAAAGTAGATATGTTCGAAGATTTAGTGAAAAAACCTGCGGCCTGGCTAAGCGGTGAGGGGGAAAACTCGGAGATAGTTTTATCCAGCCGGGTAAGACTGGCTCGCAATATCTGTGCGGTTCCTTTCCCCTCAGTTGCACAGTCAGGCGAGCGGGAGAAGGCCGTCTCCTTCGTCCTGGGAGCCATTCAGAAAAGCTCGAGACTTGCATCCGGACAATTCTATAACTCTTGTGACCTTTCTCCTCTGGATAGAGATTTTCTCATAGAAAGACATCTGGTAAGCCCGGAGTTTATGAAGGAGGGGAATTCCAAAGCCCTGTATATCGGTGAGGAAGAAAAGATCAGCCTGATGATAAACGAGGAGGACCATCTCCGGATTCAAGCCCTTAGATCCGGGCTGGAGATAAAAAGCGCGTTTGAGCTGGCAGATAAGGTTGACAGCGAATTATCCAGTTCTCTGGAATTCGATTTCGATCCGGATTTCGGTTATCTGACATCTTGCCCGACCAATGTAGGAACCGGGATGAGAGCTTCGGTCTTAATCCATCTTCCAGGACTGGTTTTGACCAAAGAGATAGAAAACGTCATCTCCCAGGTAACCAAATTAGGTTTAACTGTAAGAGGGTTTTATGGAGAAGGCTCAGACGTTTTAGGTAACCTATTTCAGATCTCCAACCAGACTACTTTAGGGAAATCTGAAGAGGATTTAATCGAAAGCTTAGAGAAGGTCACTTTGCAAATCATCGAATATGAAAATAATTCCCGAAATACCTTGTACCGGGATGCCCGAGAGCAGATCGAGGATAAAATCTGGAGGGCTTTCGGGATTTTGCAGAATGCCCGGGTGATAACCTCAACTGAGGTAACCAATCTCTTATCTGCTATCCGGCTGGGACTGGGGATGGGAACCATATCTGAAGTATCCTTGAGCACAGTTAATCAGATTTTGCTTATCTCCTTTCCAGCTCATCTGCAGAAATATTTTAACCGGGAGATGGACCCAAACCAGAGGGACATTCAACGGGCAGAGCTGATCAGGGAAAAATTAAAGGGAACGACTTGAAAATGATTTGACTTTTCCGTTCGTTCTCTTAAATTGAATATAGATGACGTATCTAAAATAGACGGAGATAATTTATGAACGAGATGTTCTCAGAAAAAGCCAGGAAGGTAATCGAGTACGCCAGAGACGAAGCCTCCAGGCTAAGACATGACTACATTGGGACCGAACATCTCCTCTTAGGCTTGACAAGGTTAGGGGAGGGGAGGGCTATTGAAATTCTTACCAACATAGGGATAGATTTATTAGAACTCAAGCAGTCGATAGAGGACGTGGTGCAACCTTCAGGCGGAACCCTGACAATGGGCCAGCTTCCGCTCACGGCCCGGGCTAAGAAGACCTTAGAGGTTTCAAGCCAGGAAGCCAGGGCTTTGAAAGCCAAAGAGATAGATACCGAGCACATCCTTTTAGCACTGCTGAGGGATGAGGAAGGCGTGGCAGCTCAGGTTCTCTCGATGTATGATATCGATTATAAAGAAGCTTACGAAGAATTAAAAAACATTCAGTTGGGAAAACCATCCTCCTATGGAAGGAAAAGGAAAAAGAGCAAGACCCCGGCTTTGGACCATTTTGGAAGAGATTTAACAGAACTCGCCCGTAAGGGGAAATTAGACCCGATAATCGGGAGGGAAAACGAAATCGAAAGGGTTTCTCAGATACTTTCTCGCAGAAAGAAGAATAATCCGGTTTTAATCGGGGAGCCAGGAGTCGGTAAGACCGCAATTGCTGAAGGTTTAGCCGAGAAAATCGTAGAAGGAAAAGTACCTCAAACCTTAGAGAATAAAAGGATTGTGACCCTGGATATGGCTTCCTTAGTCGCCGGAACGAAATACAGGGGTCAGTTTGAGGAGCGGATGAAGGCGGTGATGAACGAGATCATCAACTCCAAAGACGTCATCATCTTCATCGATGAGCTTCATACCATCGTGGGAGCAGGTGGAGCTGAAGGGTCTTTAGATGCATCCAACATATTCAAGCCAACCTTGTCTCGTGGTGAAATCCAGTGTATTGGTGCTACTACTCTTAACGAATACAGAAAATATATCGAGAAAGATGGTGCCTTAGAAAGAAGGTTCCAGATAGTTATGGTTGATCCGCCCAGCACACCGGATACGATTAAGATTTTACAGGGTTTAAGGCAGAAGTATGAAGAGCATCATAAGATAAAGATAAATGATGAGGCAATTGAGGCTGCGGTCAAGCTTTCTGATAGGTACATATCTGGAAAGTTTCAGCCGGATAAAGCCCTGGATGTTATCGACGAGGCAGGTTCCAGGGCTCATCTTTCCACTTATACCAAGCCTCCGGAGTTCGGAGAATTAGAGCAGGGGATCCTTCAGCTTCAGAAGGACAAGGACTTAGCAGTCAAAAACCAAGAGTTTGAAAGAGCAGCCCAGTTGAGGGATGAGCTGAAGTTCAAAAAGGAAGAGCTGGAATCCCTCAAAAGGAAATGGGAAGAGGAAAAAAGCAAAGAGGTAGTCATTTTAACGGCTGAAGATATTGCCCAGGTGGTCTCAAAGATGACCGGCATTCCTGTATTCAGATTAGAGGAGAAAGAATCCAAGAAGCTTTTGCGCATGGAAGAGGAAATCAAGAAACGTCTGGTAGGTCAGGATGAGGCAGTTGCCGCCATTACTAAAGCCATTCGCAGGTCAAGAGCAGGTTTAGGAGACCCCAGAAGACCGATCGGCTCTTTTATCTTCTTAGGTCCTACAGGCGTAGGAAAAACCGAGCTGGCTCGCTGCTTAGCTGCATTCCTGTTTGAGGATGAGGAATCCTTAGTCCGCATTGATATGTCTGAATATATGGAGAAATTCTCAGTCTCCCGTTTGATAGGTGCGCCTCCGGGCTATGTGGGTTATGAGGAGGGCGGACAGCTTACAGAAAAGGTCAGGCGAAAACCATATTCGGTCGTGCTTTTAGACGAGATCGAAAAAGCCCATCCAGAGGTTTTCAACATACTTTTACAGATGTTAGACGATGGGGCTTTAACTGACAGCTTCGGCAGAAGGGTCGATTTCAAGAACACCGTGATTATTATGACCTCCAATATGGGAACCCGGGAGATAAAATCCGGGAAAGCCATGGGATTTCAGAAGGATGATTTAGTCTCCTCTTATGACCAGATGAAACATAAGATCACGGATGAACTAAAAAGAACTTTCAACCCTGAGCTTATAAACCGGATCGATGAGGTGATTATCTTCAAGCCCTTAGGAATGGAGGAGATAATGCAGATAATCGATATCCTTCTTAAGGACGTGTCAAAGCTCCTGTCTGAAAAGGGTATTTCCTTTGAGCTGACTGATAAAGCTAAAGAGTTCTTAGCGGAAAAAGGTTATAATCCAACCTTCGGAGCCAGACCCTTAAAAAGAGCTATTCAGAAGTATCTGGAAGACCCTCTGGCAGAAGAAATCCTTAAAGGGCAGTTCAAAAGAGACTGTCAGGTGCTCGTAGACCGGGGCGGAGATGATAGTCTCAGCTTCAGCATAAGGGTCAGGGAGGAAGGGGAGATAAAGAAATCTTTGAAGTCATAAACAGATTTCCCTTGCCAAAAAGGGAAAAGTTTATTAACTTTTAAACCCAAGTCTCCGTATAAGGGAATTGGGTTTAAATTTTGTTGTATGTATCGTTAGAAGAAGGAGGTTTTTTTAATGGCTCATAAAAAAGGTGTAGGAAGTTCCAAAAACGGAAGGGATTCCCAAGGTCAGAGATTAGGAGTTAAACGCTTTTCCGGGGAAAAGGTTCTGGCTGGCTCTATTTTAGTGCGGCAGAAAGGGACCAGGATTCATCCGGGGTTGAATGTAGGAATGGGCAAGGATAATACCCTTTTTGCTAGGATAACCGGGCTGGTCAAATTCGAGAACAAGGGAAGGGACAGGAAAACAGTCAGCGTTTACGCTTAAAATTTTTGTCCTTTCTTGATAAATATTTCACAAGGTTTGGTTTATTTTAGTAGGGCAAGGCTTGAGTTCACAAGTAAAATTTATTCAGTCATTGCGAGCGAATGAAATGAGCGAAGCAATCCCTCTACTGTGTGGAGATTGCTTCGTCGGTCAGATGACCTCCTCGCAATGACAATAGAGGAAGCAATCCTGAAGGGTTGCCCTACAAAAAAACTATAAGTCTCTGTTGGTCAGGAGACCAACAGAGAGCATCCCGTAGGGGCGACCCTTCCTTCGGCTTTGCTCAGGACGGTGAGCTTGTCGAACCGCGTGGTCGCTAGCAGGTCCGAGTCAATTTAAAATAGAACTGCTCTTTAAAATTTAAACTTTTCTTTCGATGAAACCGATCGGCATCTTTTTGAGCGGCTGCGGCTATCAGGATGGCACCGATATCTGGGAGGCGGTGCTGCTGTATTATTTTCTGGAACAAAGGAAGATGAAAACTGTTTTCTTTTCTTCTCCGCCCATTAATCCCCAGAAAAACTCAAGCAGCGAGAAAACCTCTTTACCCCATCAAGATTTCTTTTCAAAGACCGCCATGCTGGTTCGTGGAAATCTGAAAGAGCTAAAAGAAACCGGCTCGGATACCCTTTCTGCTCTGATTTTGGCAGGCGGTGAAGGTATACTGAAAAATTTTACCCAATCGGAGGAGAAAAATCCGGTTTTAAAAGTTGATCCAGAGTTGAAAAAATTCATCCGGGAGATTTACCGGCGTAAAAAGCCGATTGCCGCCTGTGGGGTGGCTTCTGTGATGCTCGCTTCCTGTTTGAAGGATCTGGTCGATTCTCCTCTGACCATGACTTCAGGTAACGACCCGGAACTGTCCAGCCAGCTTGAGAAAATGGGGGTAAATCACGTGATAACTAAAGCTTCTGAAGCGGTAATAGATTCTGAGAACCGGCTGGTAACTACTCCCGGCTCCCAGATAAAGGCAAACATTACTGACCTGGGCACAGGTCTGAATAATTTAATCGATGGGATATTAGAGTTAACCAAATAGTCCCCGCCGCAGGCGGAAAAGGAGGATTTATGAGGGAGATCTCAGTAAAGGACATCATAAGTACTGTAAAAAACCTCTGCATCGATGCCAACTACAATTTAGGCGAAGATGTGGAGAAGGCTTTGAAGGAAGGATACCAGAAAGAGGAGTCCCCGACTTCAAAGGAGACTTTAAACCAGATTATAGAGAACGTGCAGATAGCCAAGCAAGGGGAATTCCCCTTGTGCCAGGATACTGGGTTTGCAGTAGTCTTCGTGGATATGGGGGATCAGGTTTTCGTAAAGGATGGAAATTTATTCGATGCGATCAATGAAGGGGTCAGACAGGGATATAAGGAAGGATATTTGAGGAAATCCATCTTAGGCGACCCGATCGAAAGAAAGAACACCGGAGATAACACCCCAGCGGTCATACATATGAATGTGGTCAAGGGTGATAAGCTGAAGATAACAGTCGCTCCCAAGGGCGGCGGAAGCGAGAATATGTCTGAAGTCAAGATGATGAAACCTTCGGATGGGGTTGAAGGAGTAAAGGAGTTTGTCATCGATATGGTCAGGAGATCAGGCTCCAATCCCTGCCCGCCAATAATCGTTGGAGTGGGAATCGGCGGAACCTTCGAGAAGTGCGCGGAGATGGCTAAAAGAGCCCTTTTAAGGGAAGTGGGTGAAAGGAATCCGAATCCTTTTTATGCCAAATTAGAAGAGGAATTACTGGAGAAGGTCAACAAGTTAGGGATAGGTCCTCAGGGTTTTGGAGGAAGGGTGACTGCTTTAGACGTGCATATAGAGACCTTTCCGTGCCACATAGCCTCTTTCCCTGCCGCGGTCAATATCCAGTGTCATGCGGCAAGGCATAAAGAGGCTGTTATCTAAACATAAAAAAGACTAATAATTGGAGGTAAAAATGCCGGAACCTAAAAAAATCACTACCCCTTTGACTGACCAGGTGGTCGAAAGTCTAAATGCAGGGGATAACGTCCTGATCACAGGTGAACTCTACTCGGCCCGGGATGCTGCTCATAAGAGAATGGTTGAGATGTTGGACCGGGGTGAAAAGCTGCCTTTCGATTTGAAAGGGCAGTTGATTTACTATGTAGGACCTTCACCTGCCCGTCCAGGCAAGGTGATCGGCTCTGCTGGACCAACTACCTCAGGCAGGATGAACAAATATGCTCCCAGAATTCTCCAGGCTGGGTCAAAAGGGATGATAGGAAAGGGAGAGATGGGAGCTGCAGTATCAGAGGCTCTGAAGAAATATAAAGGGGTTTATTTTGCCGCGGTGGGCGGTGCTGCAGCTTTGATTGCCAAATCAATCATTGCCAACGACCTGGTCGCCTGGGAAGAGTTAGGAGCTGAAGCAATCCGCAAGTTCAAGGTGAAGGATTTTCCCGCAATCGTGGTTCAGGATTGTCACGGAGGTAACCTATACGTAGAAGGAGTAAAAAAATACCAGAGAGCTTAAGTGCTGGTTGGATTTCGTTCCAAGTCACTTTAGTGGCGTAACATACTAAATAGTCGCAACTTGTCCTCAAGGTGGGATAATCGACTCATGTTGAGGTCAACATGGGTCTGCCGGATGTAGGGACAGAACATTGTTCTGTCCTTTTTTTATCATTTTATTGGACCGTATTACAGATCTTAATATTTCTTGTTCATTAGACCCTTCATTAATCCATCTTTCTCTTATGTCAACCACACTATTTTAGACAAAAAAGACATTAATTTCACTTGACAGCTTTTTATAAGGTATTATTTTTATAATGTAAAGAGAACTTTATTCTAATTGATTTAAAGAAGGGGAGGAAAAATTAGAGTTTTCTTGTATATAGATTAACTTGGTTTGGGTTTTTATGTTCATTTCTTCCAATTTTCAAGTTAACTAAGGAGGAAATCAAATGAAGAAAAATCTTTTACTGATATTTGGAGTGATTTTGGCTTTAGCCTTAGCTTTTGTCTGGGTTTGGGCAAGGGATACTAACAAGCCTAAGGAGATAGGAAAGGCAACAGCGATTAAGCCAACCGAGCCGAATGAGGTTACTCCAGAATTGATCTAGGTCAAGCCCAAGGCAAAGATGATGACCGACTTTTCCCGGCTTCCAGAGAGGAAAAAGAATCTGGGAAAAGTTGCAGATGGAGGAGGACACGCTACACGCACAAAGCCTCTCAGCTATTGCGAGGTTCAGATGTTTAATCCCAATGTATTTATTAGTTTTGTCGGACCCTATATTCGTAATCCTAATGTGCCGGCTGCGTTTGTGACTTTACAGGACCCGAAGAATACCTACAGCGGTCCCTGTCCTGCGCCACAGTATCCTTTTAAGGTTGTGGATTTGTCTATGAAGTTTGCTTCTTTCGGAGCTTTGGGTAATACCTGTACTACCTGGGTACACGGTATTGTCTATGAAGCAGATATGAGTGAACCTTCTTGTCCGAAACCTGGTGCATTACTTGCCAGAACTGCGGATATACAATTGATTGTGAATAAAGGCGTAAATAACTACCTGTTACATCAGCCTCTGCTTGACAGTGTCTGTGTTTATCAGCCTTATTTTGCCGGTTATATCTGGGATTCAATCCCGGATAAAGACACGCTTTGTGGTTTTACTCCCTGGTTCGATGTATTTGGGACAACCTGTTTTGATTATGAAGATCGAGGTGCAGGCTGGTATGACTTTGGTACTGCAGCGGGTGTGGGTCCTACTTTTTTCTGGTCCTCAGGTTATGTGAAGGACC
>MEWM01000159.1:9263-11631 GCA_001775355.1 candidate division Zixibacteria bacterium RBG_16_43_9
CGTGCCTATACCAATGCACCTTGCGGTCTGCCAGATTTCGAGCAATATGACCATGGTTTCCCGAATAATGGAAACGCCTATTGCGGCCCAGCTGCTAAAGCAGACTGCCTGTGGTGGTTATGGGCACGAGGAGTGATACCCAGATTCTGGCTCGGCAACGATTGGACTGGCTTAGCCAATCAGATAGCAGTTTTAGCTGGTTCAGATCCAGTTAAAGGGACTGAGTGTGATGCTCTACAACGAGCTGATAGCATTCTGATTCGAAACATACCTCTGTGGCTTTCAGAGAGGACCATCTATGCGCCGATATTTGATACTTTAAATGAGCAGTTGAGAAAATGCGAGGATGTCATACTCCTGTTAGGATTCTGGTATCATAACGTGATTCCTCCTGACACTGGGTGGAGACGTTTTGGTGGCCACTTTGTGACTTTGAGTGGAGTGAATACTGGTTTTCAGAGTATTGCCATCAGCGACCCGGCATTTGATAATGCGGAGATAGGTCAACCTGGATTTATCTGCCATCTGGACCCATTCCCACACATAGGGAACCCATTAGTTCACGATAACCCGGCTAACGTTTCCAAAGACGTTTTCCAGGTTGCTAATTCTCCCAGCCCGGGTGGTGTTGTGGGTTTGCCTCTTTACTGGGATAGAAGGGATACTGCAATGTACAGGTTTGCTGGCCAGAACTTCCGTGCAGCACATTTACCCAATCAGGGACCTGTCCCACCTCCCGGGACGCCGGTTTTTACCGAAATCGAGCAGGCGATTATAATCTCTCCAGCAGACTCAGTGGAGAATGATACAGTCCATAGCTCAAAAGCCTATGAGATCGAGAATAACCGGGGTGGAATTTTAGCATTTGCTAAAGATTTTGGAAGAAGTTATAATTCCGGACTCTATTACGGAAGTTTTATCCTTGGTCAAAATCAAACCAATCTGAACTGCGACTACGGAGGAGTTCTGCCCACTTTCATACCGACTCAACATATATTAGTCAATTCGTTTGACCTTGAGGGTAAAGCCGGGATTTATACTATTGAACAGCTCACTACCAGATTCAGACATCGTTTCCTGCCTTTAGAAATTACCAAGTATGCCTTTGGATTCTGGGTGCCATTAGGTGGAACACAAGATTGTGAGCAGGTGATAGAGGATGTATTTGTTATCGAAAACACTGGCGATTCAACCATTCATTGTCTGGAGAAGGCATTATGGCTGGATTATGATGTCGGAAGTTATGCTACCAATCTGACAGATTTCGACAAACAGCATCAATCGATTTGGATGTGGGATGCAGCTTCGGGACAGGATAGTTTTGTCTTCGGTATGACCAAAAAGCCGGCAGTAGTAGGCGATAAGGCTATTACCGGTTGGGCTGTTAGCCAGGCGCGCTGGGTTTACAACTATCGCTATCTTGATTCATTAAAATATATTATGCATCTCGGCTGGGGCGGGGATAGTCTCCAGAAACAGGAGGATAAATCGATTCTGATAGCTGATACCTGTTTTGATTTAGCTCCAGGCCAGATGCACGTCGAGAAATGGCTTAAATGGGGGTATAAAGGTCCGATCGCGCCAGGAGGAGACTGGAAGTGGAGACATTTCCTCTACCATGTACTACATCAGGAAGGGTTCTACCGCGGGGATGTGACCTGGGATGGAAAGTTGAGCGTTGCGGATATCATTTATCTGATCAGCTTCCTGTTCAGAGGTGGGCCACCTCCGATTGAGTTCACGGATCAGGGCGATGTCAATTGCGATAATAAAACCAGCGTTTCAGATATAGTTTATCTGGTCAATTATCTTTTCAAAGGCGGGCTAGCTCCGATTGATAAAAACCGTTTCCTTTCGAATTCGCCCTTTGTTGATCCGGCTCATAAGGCATTAGCAGTCAGAAACCCGGGTCTTTTCAGTGAGCCTGATTGGAAGGATCTGGGAAAATAAAAAGAATTAAAGGTAAAACTAGAGACGTAGAGATGCATCGAATGCGTCTGCACAAATTATGTAGGTCAGGAGCCCTCGGCTCCTGACCTACTTTTTTTCGTCCGGCGCGATAGTCGAGCGCTACGGATTGAGACCCCGAAAGGGCCGCGCTACAAAATAAAAAGGGCGAGCACCGAGGCCCGCCCCTACGTAAGAAAAATTTAGCCCCACCTTGACCTTGAGGGTAAAGTAGGGCTACCATCTAAACTCCTGGTCCCAAAATGTGGACAGAACATTGTTCTGTCCCTACAAATATTCTTGCGACCCTAAAAGGGTCCCACTACGAAACAAAGAAACGGGCAACCACGGGGGGTCGCCCCTACGAATACTAAAACTTCCTAAACACGGTCTTCATCTTCAGCCGGGCGATGGCTCCGCT
>MEWM01000159.1:11638-12112 GCA_001775355.1 candidate division Zixibacteria bacterium RBG_16_43_9
AAATCCTTGGGGCAGACCTTCTGGCAGTTAAAAACCGTATGACATCTGAAGACTCCATTGTCTCTGGCAACTATGGCAATCCTTTCTTTTGCGCCACCGTCTCTGGAATCGTCCACAAATCTCAAGGCCTTAAGCAGGGCATGAGGTCCTAAATAGTTCTCATCTTTCCCTGCGACCGGGCAGGAGCCATAGCAGGCACCGCATAAGATACAATCCAGCCAGGCATCGATTTTTTTCCTCTGTGCAATGGTCTGGAGATACTCCTTCTGGGGTGGAGTCTCCTTCGGTATAAAAAAAGGCTTGATCTCCTTAAAGTGGTCAAAAAAAGGATTCAAATCCACGACCAGGTCTTTCAAGATCGGTAGGTGGGATAAAGGTCTTAAGGTGATCTCGGAGCCCATAACCGAGATCTGAGTCTTGCAAGCTAAGCGATACATATCATTTATATGCATCGCACAGGAGCCGCAGACTGCC
>MEWM01000159.1:12168-13608 GCA_001775355.1 candidate division Zixibacteria bacterium RBG_16_43_9
CAACCCCTCTAAGATCGTCATTCCTTTTTCAGGCTCAAACTTGAATTTCTGGAAATAAGGCTCACCGCCTTTGTCCGGGTCATACCTGAAGATATTGAATTCTACCATATTAGTATTTCCTCTCTTCTGGTTTATACTTGGTTATCTTGACCGGGGAATAATCCAATCTGGGCCCGGTCTCGGTGAAATAGGCTAAGGTATGCTTGAGCCAGTTCTGGTCATCCCTGGTCTTGAAATCGATTCTGAAATGGGAGCCCCGGCTCTCCTTACGGGCCAGAGCTCCTGTGGCGATCGCCTCGGCCACATCCAAATTTCCCCTCATATCATAGAACCCGATGACGTCGTAATTATACCTTTTTCCGTTAAAGGCGGGCCTGAGTTTTTTTGATTTTTCCTTCAACTCTTTGATCTTACCCAATCCCTTAGCCATTGCCTGCTCATTTCTGAAGATACCAAGAGTCTCAACCATCACCTCGGAGAGCTCATTTTTTATCTTGTACGGGTTCCCTTCCCCGTTCCCTTTTTTCCACTGGGCAATCTTGCTTTCCTCTTTTTTCAAAGCCTCTTCAAGGGTTTTTATCTTTGGGCCTTTTTCCTTATCTTTAACATATTCTGAAGCCCTTTTTCCGGCTCTGGCACCATAGACAATCGTATCCAGCAAAGAATTTCCGCCCAGGCGGTTGGCACCATGCATACTGACACAGGCACATTCACCTGCCGCATATAATCCTTTCATCCGGGATGCGCCGTCAATGTCCGTATCTATTCCACCCATACTATAATGCGTGCCCGGGGTTATGGGTATCGGCTCATAGATCGGGTCTATTCCGATAAAGCTCAGACAGATGTCTCTTATTCCGGGGAGCCTTTCCATAATCTTAGCAGCACCCAAGTGTCTTAAATCCAGATGAATCGAGCCGTCAGGGAATCCTCTGCCCTCGTTTATTTCTGTCTGTATGGACCTGGCAACTATGTCCCTTGGACCCAACTCCATCACCTTTTCCGAGACATAGTTTTTCATAAACCTTTCGCCCTTGTTGTTGAGCAGATATCCGCCTTCGCCTCTGCATCCTTCAGTCATCAAAATATGCGAGCGGGCTAAGCTGGTCGGATGAAACTGAATGAACTCTATATCTTTCAAAGGCACACCAGCCCAGAAAGGGGCACCCATTGCCAGTCCGGTATTGGTCAGGGCGTTAGTGGTATTGGAATAGATCCTTCCGATTCCTCCGGTTCCGAAGATAACTGCATTGGCTCCCATAGGGACTAACTCACCTGAATTCGGGTCATACGCGATGACCCCATAACAGGTGCTATTTTCAGAACCTAAGGCAAATACTACCCATTCCTCATAAACTTTGATGTCTGCCTTTATTACCTGCTCAAATAAAGTCTGCAACAGATATAAGCCGGTTTTGTCAGTCGCATAACAGGTTCGGG
>MEWM01000160.1:0-1785 GCA_001775355.1 candidate division Zixibacteria bacterium RBG_16_43_9
TCTTTTGAGAGTAGAGGAATCTTCGCCTGTTTTAAAATCCTCAAAATGCTCAGGTAATCCAGCTCAAAGGGAACGGAAAAAGAGATAATCTGGAAAAAATTCAAAGGGTCGCCAGATTCTAAAGTTCTCACTTTGTCCTGAAGCATATAGTCAAAAAGAAAAAACCTCTCGCAGGAAACTCCTTCAATTTGATTTAATATCCTGTAAATCGTCTGAAAACCTAAATTAGCAATCCCGACCTCATATTTATTGGGAAAACCTAAAGCCACCCTGAGCTGGTATGAGCTTTTGGTTATGGTCCCTTTTTCCTGGGATAAAATTTTTTTTCTTATTCTGTCAAATTCTCTCATATTCTTTGATGAAAACATCATCCATACTGAGAGGCTCGATAAATCGAGCAACTACAAGTTTTTCTGTCATTCTGAGGGAGTCCGAATGGACGACCGAAGAATCTTATTGATTTACACACAGATTCTTCGTCCCCTACGGGGACTCAGAATGACAGTTAATGCTATAGCAATACCAAAAGGGCTTGATAAATCAAGCCCCTACCGAGTAATGTAGGGGTTCGATTCATCGAACCTTGATTGGTATTACCATTATAAAAAATAAAGAGTCTTTCTACAACAAAAATTGTAGGGGCAGGTTGCTACGTGCCCCTACCTGAAGCGACCCTAAAAGGGTCGCACTACGACAGAAAATAAACGTCGGGGATGAACCCCGACGCTACGAACTTCCCCTAACCCTCTCCCACAAGCCGTTAAATCTTTTCGGCTCGTAGAGGGGAGAGGGAACACAATCCTTTTTTTTTAATTATAACGTCACCGAGACTACGTACATTCCGCCTTCTCTTTCGATCACCATCACCAGCCTTCTTTGATTCCTGACGTTGGCAATCAGCTTCTTATAATCATCCATATTTTTTATCTTTTGATTATTGATCTCCCGGATCACATCGCCTTCTCTTAGACCCAACCCTTCCCCTTTACCTCCCTCATCTACCGCAATAATAACTACTCCGGCTTTACTCGTCAGGTTAAGCTCTTCTGCTATTCTGGGCGTTATCTCCGAAACGGTGATCCCTAAGAAATCCTCCTTTTCTTCTGCAACCTTTACTGTAGGTTCCTTCTGAGCAGAAAGCTCAGCCTGGATAACCTTTTTATCCCGGATATAGGAGATTTCAAGTTTGTCTTGCGGTTTTACGTAAGAGGTGATCCCCTGAAAATCAGCTTTGTTTCTGACCTTTTCCCCGTTGATTTCGGTTATCAGGTCCCCTCTTTTGATCTGGGCTTTTTCAGCTGGGCTTCCTTTATCCACCTCAGTGATGATTGCCCCTTCCTTTTCCTCTATGCCTAAAGAGGAGGCAAGGAGTTGAGTCAAATCCTGAACCTTTATCCCGACCCAGCCTTTGACCACTTTGCCTTTGCTTATCAGATCAGAGATAATATTTTTTGCCCGGTCTATGGGTATGGCAAAACCAATGCCTTCTGAGCCTCTGCTGGTGGAAAAGATGAAAGTGTTAATCCCGATTACCTGGCCATTTGCATCTACCAGGGGCCCACCGCTGTTTCCCGGATTTATTGCCGCATCGGTCTGGATCATTTTTCTATAGGACCTGCCCTCTTGCGGATCCATTTTTATATCCCGGTTCAGGGCGGAGATCACGCCCACGGTAACAGTGGGATGCGGGTCATCTAAGAGGTATCCAAAAGGGTTGCCCAGAGCTATAGCCCACTCGCCGATGATCAGACTATCCGAATCACCTAAAGGAGCATAAGGAAACTC
>MEWM01000160.1:1814-5980 GCA_001775355.1 candidate division Zixibacteria bacterium RBG_16_43_9
CCCGCTATTTTCCCTTTGTATTCTTTTCCATCAGTCAAAGTAACTTTAAGCTCATCTGCTCCTCTGGCTACGTGTTCATTTGTCAGGATATATCCGTCCTCGTTTATGATGACGCCTGAGCCTAAGGAATATACTTTTTGCTTGTATTCTCGTGGCTGGAAGTATCTGCCCCAGAACTCGTCAAAGAACTGATCCCCAAATGGAGTCTCGCGAATCGTCCTGATCTGGACCACGCTGATTGATACCACTGCTGGACCGATCTTTTCCGCTGCCCGCACTATAGCATTCCTTCTGGTCTCTGTCACATCGTCGGTACGAGTATTAGTCAGTGGTGAGTGCTCTGTGATCAGTTGCTGACCACTGGACACTGACAACTGGCCACTGGCTTCCGGCAACTGACCACTTTCTTTTTGAGGAGGAACCGATACCGGCTTTGCTCCTTTTGTCCAGAATAAGCCCAGAGCTGTGCCAATGAAGGCACCCGTCAGGGCTAAGAGAAAAACAACTACGTAAAGACCTTTGTTGAACTTCGTTTCAGACATAATTCCACCCGGTTTTTAAGAGGTTATACAAAAATAACTTACGAAAGTTTCGGCTGTTTTTTGAAAAAGACGTGTGAAAGATTACTTTTTCTGTTTTAGATACTTCTCAGGCTCTTTTTCGAAGTTGACCTTACAAGTGTTTGAGCAAAAATAATAGGTAACCCCTTTATACTGGCTTTTGTGCACCGTTTTTTTCTCATCCACTTTCATCCCGCAAACTGGATCTATGGCCATAAGCCCTCCTCTGGGTATTTTTTGGAGTATAAACCTTTAGGTTTATCAAATAGGTATTTTTGCTTTTTAATCAGGTAAAACTAAGGTTTACACTCTAGTATCATGTATTATACAAAACTCAATGCTTTTCTCAAATCCTCAATCAAATTCTCTTTATGGTCTGTTCCTTAGCTCGAATGGATTAAAGAATCGCTGATCCCTAATTTTTTCTCTGCCGAATTATTTTTTTTGGCAGATTTTGGGTGCGGCAAAATTCGCCTGACAATTTTAAACTGTCCTTTAAGACTGCTCCTCCATAAAATTCGTATTTCGTCTAACGTTTCCGTTGCAAAAGAAGCTCGAAGGGTTTGCGCGCCAGTCTTTGCAAGGTGTTAGCCGTTTGTCATAGGCAAAATCAAAAACCATCATTGACTTGCAATTATAGGTTTTATCTCTTTTTCTTTTGGAATATACTCTTTAATAAAATGATTAGAATGATAAACTGTTATTGCCTTTTCAAGTGCCAATATTATTGAGAATGAGACAAACGAACCGAAACTATCTTTAGCACCTTGCAGTGTATTAACCAATGCCAAAACTACAAAAATAAGAAGGATAGATTCTGTAATCGCATCACCTAGACCCAGCCAGGGATGCCCGGTATAAAAATACCCCCCACCCGGATAGAGGACAGAAATTCTCTTGACTTCAGCTTTATTTTTAAACTCAAGCCTGCAGTTCGGGCATGTATATTCATCCTTGATCAGTTCTTTTGTACAGCGAGGACAAAGGTGTATTCTGCCTGCTGGCTTGCTCTGTTCACCTTTCAGCGAAATAGTCTCAAGTAAAGCCTTTAGCTTTTTCCTCTCTTTTCCTGCTATATAGTAAAATTTTTCTTTTTTCCCATTTTTATATTTAACAATAAGAGTTCTCCCCTTCACTTCAATCGATTGACAATCTCCATAAAGGATCTGGGCTATCGAATTTCTAAAAGAGTAATTAAACTTTGATGGAACATGGAAAATACGTTTATTCGTGAACACAAACAGAGAGCGTTTTAGATAAAAGACAATCCATCCCGTTAAGAATTGTTCCATAATTGACATCGGAGAACATCCTGTTGTTACAAGAAGTATTGTTTCACCTTCCTTTAAAAAAGGTTTGAGAGGAGATATGTTTTGAAACAGCTTTGTCTGACGTTTTTCTACTCCTTTTTTATAAATACCTTTATGATTTGAAAATATAATATCATGCTCTACGGGAAGTCCCAAAACATTCTGTTCAACCCCTTTTTGACTTGTTGTTACTGACATCTCAAACCCTCCTTTTTGCCCACAAGAGAGGCTAATCGTTCATATGTGAACTATTGCGTATATACCTCCAATATCGGAGGGATAGCCGCATTATTTAGTTTGTGCCAACTCTAAAAAATCATACAAAACTCAAAGCCCTTCTCAAATCCTCGAGCAAATCCTCTTTGTTCTCTATCCCCACGCTCAGGCGAATCAAACTATCGCTGATCCCTAATTTCCTCCTCAGGGCAGGAGGGATAGAGGAATGGGTCATTATTCCCGGATGGTCAGCTAAAGATTCCACCCCACCCAGGCTTTCAGCTAAGGAGAACAATTTCAATTTTCGTAAAAACCTTTTAGCCCCGGCTAAATTGCTTCTCAGCTCAAAAGAGACTATCCCGCCAAAACCATTCATCTGCTTTTGGACTAATTTATAATCGGGATGAGATTTCAGTCCGGGAAAGATAACCCTCTTCACTTTCTTGTGGGCTGACAAAAAGTTTGCAACCTGAATTGCATTATCCTCATGCTCCCTCATCCTCAAGGATAGAGTCTTAAGTCCCCTTAAAACCAAAAAGCAGTCAAATGGTCCTGGAACACCACCAACTGCATTCTGGCAGAATTTCATCCTGTCATAATATGCCTGGTTTGAAGTTAGAATCGCGCCACCGACCAAGTCGCTGTGCCCTCCTAAATATTTGGTGCTGCTGTGCACTACTATATCAATTCCCAAGGAAAGGGGCTTCTGGAAGTAAGGGGTGGCAAAAGTATTATCCACCACTGAAATAAGATTATGTTTCTTAGCAAACTCTGAAACTTTCTTTAAATCTATGACCTTCAAAAGCGGATTAGTCGGAGTCTCGACCCAGACCATTTTACTATTTTTTCTTAAGGCCTTAGAGAGATTTTCAGGAGAAGTTAAATCAACGTAAGAAAATTCAAGCCCATAGTCTTTGTAAACCTTTTCAAATATCCTGTAGGTGCCTCCATAAAGGTCGTCGCAGGAAATCACATGGTCACCGGCTTTTAAGAGATTCATCACTACTGAGATGGCTGCCATCCCGGAGGAGAAAGCCAAACCGAATCTTGCTTCTTCTAAAGAAGCAAGGCATTTTTCTAAAGCAAGTCTGGTCGGGTTGGCGGTGCGGGAATATTCGTACCCCTTGTGTTTTCCAGGAGACTCCTGCACGTAAGTCGAGGTTTGGTAGATCGGCACGATGATGGCGCCGGTGGTCTTATCCGGCTCCTGCCCGATATGAATTGCTTTTGTCTCAAATTTCATCTGGGACAAATTGCTCCTTTCCCTTTTTTTAATTTATCTATTTTTAAGTTAAGATTTAATCTAAAAATCCGTTATCTTTCATCCATTTGTCTGAATAGATTTTGCTTAAATAACGGTCGCCAGAGTCTGGCAGGATGGTTACGATTATCTTTTCTTTTCCCACCTTTTTGGCTAAATCTGCTGAGACCTTTACGGCTGAGCCGCTTGAGCCACCCACGAAAAGCCCCTCTTCTTTGGTCAACCTTCGAGCCATTAAAAAAGATTCCTTATCATTCACCTGAACGACATCGTCTATGATGGAAAAATCGACATTCTGTGCCAGCATATCCTCTCCAATCCCCTCCACCTTATAGATTTTGGGCTCGATTAGTTTCTTATGCTTGAAATAGTCATAATAGACTGAGCCGATTGGATCAACTGCGATGATCTTTAAATCAGTTTTTTTCTCTTTTAGAAATCTCCCTGCGCCGGATAAAGTCCCTCCGGTTCCAATTCCTGCTACAAAATAATCTATCTTTCCCTCAGTCTGCTCCCAGATCTCAGGGCCGGTTGTATGATAATGAGCTTCGGTATTTTTGGGATTATGATACTGGTTCAAGTAAAAGGAATTGGGGGTCTCCCGGGCAATCCTCTTTGCGGTCTCATAATAGCTCAAAGGAGAATCTGCCGGGACGTCTGTGGGCGTCACGACTACCTCTGCGCCAAAACCTTTTAAAAGATTTATTTTCTCCAGGCTCATCTTGTCCGGAATGGTAAAGATCATCTTATACCCTTTAACCGCCGCAACCACAGCCACACCGATTCCGGTATTGCCGGAGGTATTTTCAACAATCGTCC
>MEWM01000160.1:5995-13696 GCA_001775355.1 candidate division Zixibacteria bacterium RBG_16_43_9
CAGTCCTCTTCTTTCAGCGTCTTCGATCATATAGAGTGCCATCCGGTCCTTGATGCTCCCCCCGGGATTCATAAACTCTGCTTTGGCCAAAACCGTGGCGGAGTTTTCCCCCACTATCCTTTTTAACTTGACCAGGGGGGTGTTGCTGATCGCTTTTAATATGTCGGGAACTATGTGCATTCTGAAAGCTAACGATTCTAAATACAACGGTTGGGGCATCTTCTGAAAACAGGCATATTCTTAGAGGTTTCGACCTTAACCAGTTTCTCCATCTTCTGACCATCCCGTGACAGGAGAAGTCTAACCTCTGAACCTATGGGGGCTTTGGAGATCATCTTTCTGAACTCCGCTTCACCTTTTATCTTTTTCCCATCACAGCCTATAATCAGATCTCCCACCTTGACCCCCTGTTTGAAAGCAGGACCATCTTTATCTACCTCTGACACCTTCACCCCTTCTCCCTCTGAGCGATTCTGTTTAAGCTTGCTGCGGCCTGTGTTAGAGTAGATTCCTATCCAGCCTCTTTTGATCTGTCCATCCTGCTTGAGGATTCTTCCTACCACCTCGCAGGTGGATGCAGGTAAGACTAAGATTACATTATCCTTACCCTCCAGTTTCCCCTCTGCCAGACCTAAAAGCTCACCCTGATAGTTGAAAATCGGTGTGCCTGCCTGATAGGAGCAAAAATTAGCGGACACAACTAATAGCTCCTGGTCATAAGGGTCGATTCCCCCGATCCAGGAAGACCCGACCGTCCCCAGAGCCACCTGCAGGCCCTTGGAGTAATTGGTGTTTCCTATTATCAGACCCAAGGTGCCGTTTCTGATCTGCTCCTTTTTTGCCAGGCGCACCGGTTTCAAATTCCCTTTTTTCAACTTGATCAAGCTGACGTTGGTTTCAAAATCGCAGTAGATGTCCGCAATCTCTGAATCATCTATGGTCGTGCCATCCTGGAGCTTAATTTTGAGCTCATTTGAATTCTGCAGGAGGTTTTCAGTGGTGAGGATAAAATCCTTGTCCAGTACCACTCCGGAGCCGATCTTCATACTTCCGTCCACCCGGTTAACTGCTGAGATCGAGACCACCGAGGGGCCAACCTTATCCATAACCTCATATATCTCGGACTGCATCTTTTCCAGATGGCTACCCCGGCTACATCCGCTGAGGATAAAAACAGGCAGGATAAGACAAGCTGTCTTGATAAAGGTAGAATTTAGAGAGAACTTCATAGAAACTTTAGCGATTGGTTATGCTTTACCTCACTTCTGGCTGACAGTGTAGATTGTCAAGAGTCCATCGTCTTTAGCTGAGAGAAGCTGGCCCTCGTAGATGATCAGGTTATTGACCAGGCCGCCTGAACTGTAACCTCCGGATCTGAACACAGAGGAAAAGCTTATTGCTGCACCTATCAAAATTAAAACTGAGAAGACGTAAGCCGGAACCGGACCCAAAAGAGGCGTCCGGAGTAAAGCTAAAAGCTTATCCAGTTTTTCTCGTAAATAACTTTTGAAATCGAACAAGGGGAAAGCTGAGTTTTTTTTCGGGCTGAACCCTTCCCAGTAATTAGCTGGTGGTTTAAAATCGAGCGCCTTCTGCAGCAGGCCTAAAGCAGCGTTATATTCTTCAAACTCTTTCAAACACTCCGGACAAATTTTGAAATGCTCCTTTAAAAAACCTTTTTTCCCCTCACTTAGATCTTTATAGTCTAAGAAAAAATCTTCAGCCTTTTTGCACCTCATATTTTATCCCTGCCTTCTCCAAAATGCTGGGATGATGCTTGACCAGTTCATCCCTGAGTTTAGCCCTGGCTCGGTGCAGATACCATCTCACCGTGGCCTGGGGCATTCCGGTTACCTGAGAAACCTCCTTTATATCCAATCCTTCCAGATCCCTTAGAACGAAAACCGATCTCTGCTTAGGATTCAGGCTCTCCAGCGCTTCATCCACTGCCAGGCGAATTAACCCTCTCTGATAGACTCTTTCGACATCATTTTTCTTTTCCTTTAGCTCGCCGATGATGTTATCCAGCACTTCCAGTTTGTGTTTCCGGAATTTTCTGATAAAGTCTATCGAGGCATTGATGGTGATTCGGTAAAGCCAGGTGGATAGTTTTTTGGTAGTATCGAATCTATGCAGGTTCTGATAGATTTTTACGAAGACCATCTGGGATATATCTTTGGCATCTTCGTAATCACCCACCATGCGATAAGCTATTCCAGCTACCTGAACTTTATACCTCTGCACTATCTCCTGGAAAGCCTCCTGGTCACCTCCTTGAGCTTTTTTGATTATTTCTAAAAGCTCCTCCTCCTTTTTTTTAGATGAATTACTTAGTCTTTCCCTGGCTAATTTTTCATCCTTTGGATTATCAAAGGGCATACAATCTCTTCGCTATAAAATACGCTTGGTTTTAGGTTGTCGTTTGGTTACTTCTTTTTTTACAAAAAATCTACCTCGGGTAAATCTTTATTCCCTTTTTGTCAAAGAGAGCTGAGGTCACTCCTGGGATTTTGTTTTCTATTTTCTTTAGACCGAAGCCGCAGGAGGGGCTTACCCTCTTCAGATAAGCAGAGTCTATTTTAAATCTTTTCCCGATGCGAAAAGATAAATTGGCTCCTCTTAGGAAGAACCTGGTCAGATCCTCACCCGAAGAAGAAATCACTGATTTCCGTCCCTGCTTGATTTTTATCTGCGAGGCTTTTCTGGGAGTGGGCAGGCCGGCCAACTGTTCCGGACACAAGAGTAGACCCTTTCCTCTTTTGACTTGCAGATAGATATTTTTATCCTTTTTATCTTTCCCATCATACCTGCATTTAACCCCAGCCAGGCAGGCTGAAGCAATGAATTTTATCGCTGCCATTTTTTAGATATGTAAGTTTTCGGGAAGGTAAATCTTCTTTTGGATTTATTCCACCTGTGATTATTTTAAAATCTCCCACCCCAGAGATATGCTTGTGGATTTACAAGCCTCCCCTTTAAATGGACCTCATAATGCAGGTGAGGGCCAGTTGAATAACCGGTATTTCCCACCCTGCCGATCACCTCTCCTCGTTCAACCTCCTGGTGGTCTTGAACCAGGATAACTGAGAGATGTCCGTACGAGCTTTTGTAACCATTTCCGTGATCAAGCGTCACCAGTTTGCCCAGACCTTTTCGCCAGCCTACGAAACTCACCCTCCCTTTAGCTGCGGCTATTACCGGTGTGCCAATATCTGCCACTATATCCAGGCCCTGGTGCAGGCCCATCTCTCCGGTAAAAGGATCTGGCTCAATCCCGAATCCCCGACTGATATAGCCGTTAACTGGATAGACCGAAGGTGTATGGTCTAAGAAATCTTTTTTCTGGATGAGCTTCTGATATATGTATTCAAATCCTTCTTTTTCACCCCTTACCTCATCGACTAACCTGTCGATGTCTATCATCTTCGTCTCTGGATAAAACCCGTTATCTTCCACCAGAAGCTGGGTTTCGTCGTTCTGCTCTCTGGACCCTTCAGATTTCAATCTCAGCAGGCTGTGAACCTTTTGTTCCATCTGACTTAACTCTTTTATCTCTTTATCCAGTTCACTCTGAAAGAACTCCAGATCTAAAAGTTTACCAGCCAGAATCCTGTTTTCCAACTCCAGGCTGGTAGCTTTGACCTGGTCAATCCTCTGTCCAAAAAGACCTAAGAAGCTGAAGCCAATCGAACCAAAGAAGAGAAAGAGACTAAATACCAAAAAGTAATTCAACCCTCTGGGCAGAGACCTCTTCAGGAGCCGAAACGTAACCTTGAGTTCAGAATATAGAAGATCTAATGGCTTTCTCATCTTTAAAGAAGCTTTCGGAAATAACTTACAGAAAGGGAAAGGGATTGTCAAGCGTTATTTTATCAGAATATATTCCCTTTTTAGAATTTTATTCACCACCCGGACGAATTTATCCGAGTTTAAGGCTTGAAGGGTATATATGTGCCAGCAGGTTTTCTCTGGCAATTTAGAATTGAGTTTTCTTCTCTTAGTGTTATTGCTCACCTTTTTTCTCCCTTAAGTCTAACCTTTTTTTCCTCTGCTCGAGATTAAGAGCAATCTTTATGCCTAAGTGCAGAGAGTTTTCACCGCAACTTTTGCTTTTTTAATTCACTCCCTTGCATTGAATTAAAATGAATTGGATTCAAAGAATCTAAAGACAGGTCAAATTTTGTTGAAAAAAAAGATTGACCGTTGGCAATATTCTATTGGCTTTCCCCCATACTCAAATCCGATTTGGAGATTCAATTTTTTGTCAGTTATGGGAAATTTTTATTTGTAATCAAAAGGGAGTTTTGCTATCTTTTCTGAAACCTGTATCCTTGGATTAACGTATGCAGAAAAAGAAGACCTGGGTGACTCAGGATGATCAGACTCTGGTGAGGGAGGCGCTGGAAGGGAAACAGAAGGCTTTCAAGCTTCTGATGGAGAGGCATAAAAATGCGGTGCAGCACGTCATCTTGAAGCTGGTTCATAATTACGATGAGTCCCTGGATTTAGTGCAGGAAACCTTTGTTAAGGCTTTTAGCTCCTTGGCAACCTATAAAACGAAATTCCGTTTTACCACCTGGCTCTATCGTATCGCGGCTAACAGCTCCATCGACTATCTGCGCCGTAAAAAAATCGAGGCTTTCTCCCTGGATCAACCCCGGAAAACGGAGAAAGGTGAATTCGAAATCGAGATCCCGGACCGAACATTTGACCCGGAAAAAGATTTTGATCTAAAGCAACGAGAGCTATCAGTGGAAGAGGCAATAGCCTCTCTTCCCAAAAGGTACCAAGAGGTTATCCTGTACCGTCACAAAGAGGACAAATCGTATGAGGAGATAGCTTCGATCCTGCATCTCTCCTTGGGCACGGTTAAAGCCAGAATTTTCAGAGCCAGGGTCCTGCTAAAAAAGAAACTCAAACATATGAGGTAATAAAGACATGAAAAGACATAAAAAAGATTATTTTAAGATCTTTATCTGCGGAGTGATGCTTCTCTTTTTCCCCGCGCTCCTGAAGGCGAAGGAATTCAACTTCCCGCTGCAGAAGGAATTTACTTTGGAGGAACCTCTATCCCTGGAAGTTGAAGACCCCAGAGGGGAGATCATTTTGGAATCACATAATCTAAACAAGATCATAATCCAAACCTCCAAGATAGTTGAGGCTAAGGACAGCAGGGAAGCAGAGGAGCTCGCCCAGAGAATCAGAATAGATATCGAGAAAGCTGGGGCTTTAGTTCGCATCAAGACGAAATACCAGGGGACTGACAGAGGTGGTTTCTGGGAAAGACTCTTCTCAGGTAAAAAATCAGTAGAAGGATATGTGAGTTATCATATCTTCGTTCCCAAAGATATTCGCGAAGCAGATATCTCGGTAACCAGCGGAGAGATAAGGGCTTTCTACCTTAAGGGGAAGTTGAATCTTAGTGCAACCTCCGGGGATATCGAATTGGCAGGGGTTGAAGGAAAAATCTTTTCCTCTGCTACCAGTGGCAATATTCAGATCAGGGATTTAAAAGGCAAAATCAGCCTGGAGGGGACCAGTTCTGATATGCAGGTGAAAAATCTCGAGGGGGACCTGAGCATAGATTGCACCAGTGGCACAGTGAATGTCGAAGAGCTTGAGGGTTATCTTAAGTCTTCTCAAACCTCAGGAGATCTGGAAGTTAAAGGAATAAAAGGGGATTTGAGCGTCACCACCACTTCCGGTGATGTCTCGATTGAGCAGACCGAAGGCGGCCTGGATCTGAACTCCACCAGTGGAAATATCGAAGCTAAAACCCGGATATCCAGTTCAAAGAACTATTACCTTAAAACTACCAGTGGAGAAGTTTATCTTTCCATTTCCAAAGGAGCACAGTCGGATTTAAAAATAGAGACCACCAGCGGAGAGATCAGTCTGAATGTACCGATGGTCTTAAAAAATGCGTCTCGCTATTTACTTTCCGGAAAGCTGGGTTCTGGAGGCGCGAAAATAGAAATAGAAACAGTAAGTGGAGATATAAGCATAGAGGAGTATTAAAAAAATGAAAAAAATCAACAAATCATCAACCATCTTGATTTTATACCTTTTCTTATTCTTTTTTTCCAGCGCAAACTTGCACGCTCAGGGAAAAAAGAAGACTTCTCCTGATACCACCGGTCAGAAGATCACCGAGATAAAAATAGGGGATCAGGGGATAACTATCATGACCCAAGAAGGAAAGGAGATCAAGGAAAAACCTGGAGAAGTGGTCGTAGGCAAAGAGGGAATTAAGATAACTACCACGGAGCCTAAAGAGACTACCACTACTGAAATCAAGATCAAACTTGGCGGAAAAACTGCCACTGCGGTGGAACTGAATGAGGGGGATATCGTTAAGTTCGGGAAGGATATAACTGTGGAGGAGGGTGAGAAAATACCAGGAGATGTTGTATGTATCGGCGGCGACGTATACGTAAAGGGCACGGTTGAAGGCAGCGTGGTCTCTATTGGTGGGGATGTTTTCCTTTCCTCTACCGGTGTAATCGAGAAGGATGCTACGAGTATTGGAGGAGATGTAAAAAAAGAACCCGGCGCGATTATCAAAGGCCAGACCCAAGGTTTAAGCTTTCTCCCTGGCGATTTTTTTGGATTTCACCCCATCACTTTCTGGAACCGGGGGATCGGATTTCTATTCACCCTCTTGATGATCCTCTTCCTCTTTTTCCTGAGTATCGTCGCTCTGGCTTTAGTACCCAAAAATGTTCAGAAGATTAAAGATGAGATCTCTCGCAATGCCTGGAAATCCGCCCTAATCGGATTCTTAGGTGAGATTTTGATTCTGCCAGTATTCATACTTTTGCTCATCACCATAATCGGCATACCGGTGGCGTTCTTAATTCTTCCTCTTTTTATCCTCATAGCTATGATCCTGGGATATACTAGCGTCTCTCTTATTGTCGGAGAGAAGCTTAAACAGAACACCAATTTAAAACCCCAGACCCAGATGCTGACTTTAGCTTTAGGCATTCTGGCAGTCGAATTTATGTCATTATTTGCCAATTTCTTAAGGATTTTCTGCGGTTTATTCTCCCCGTTATGTGTGATTTTTGCCATCCTCGGTTTTATGATTACCTATGTGGTCTTCACCATCGGCTTTGGTGGAGCCATTTTGACCCTTTTAGGCACCAGACCCAAGGATAAAATAGCCCCGACCACTCCCACCCCTGAACCTGTATCCCCGCAGGTTTAAACAGACTCAATTATAAATTTTTGGTAGTTTCCTAATATGAAAATATAAGTTGTGCATTGTGCAAAGTTTTGTATAAATAACGGGAAAATATTTCTTGACATCCTGTTTGGTTTGTAATAAGATATTTTTGCAAAGATAAAAGAAACTTTGGCACTGAGGATTTACAAGATGTACAGGAGAACTATAAAAAAATAATGCAGGAAATATTCTAAACATCTTCATTAAAGAGGTATACAACTATGGCTACCGACACAACCGATCTTATATCACGCCATGTCTTTGAGATGAGGTTTAAGCCCAACTCAAAGATTCTCGATTTTCGCGGAGAATGGACAAACTTTCTATCGAGCGAAATGAATTTGCCCGAATGGAGAATTGATATTAATAGGATAGACTTATATGATGCCAAAGATTTGGCATTTTTAAGCTACAAAAACTGTGGTTTTGCATGTCAGCTTCCCCCTACCAAACATTATTTTGAAGACCGGGCA
>MEWM01000160.1:13713-14075 GCA_001775355.1 candidate division Zixibacteria bacterium RBG_16_43_9
TGTCTTTCGAATCGAAGGAGCTACGCCTTCACCCGTAACCAGACTAGGCGTAAGATCCACATTTTTAGAATCGTATTCAGGTGACTTCCACTCTCTTTTTGAAAAGTATAAACAGAAAGTCATCGCACCCACTCCACAAATGACTGAAATCCTGGGGGGACAACTTATCGACCTTGGCGCTCCGTTAAACTGCAAAGATGGCGATGCATATTTTAACACTATGAGCGGCCCTGTCGGAACCGCTCAAATAAAGCAATTCTTCCCTGATATTGAGTCAACTCCTGATGTTGGTATTTTCTTTGAGATAGATTACTTCCAAGAAAAAATCGGAAACGCACCAGAAGAGCAGCTCGCAGCACTAA
>MEWM01000160.1:14094-14476 GCA_001775355.1 candidate division Zixibacteria bacterium RBG_16_43_9
AAAAGTGGAAAAGCTTACCCACTTACTTTTAACTAACTAATGTCTAAAAGAAAGAAAAAAAGACATACTCGTTTTTCAACAACGAAAACCTTCCCCTATCCTTCGGTTCCTGCTACCTTAAGTTCTGATTCGAGCTCTGGAACTATGTCACCTGATGACGAAGAAGTAATAGCCCACACTCCTACTACTTCTCTCAAGACAACCCCTGCGGACAAAGTAACAAGCACTGAACCCGAAGAACAGGAAACAGAATCGCAAACCCACATAGTTGGAAGGACAAAATATGACCTTCTCTGGAATTTAAGGGGCAAACTCAACGCCTACATACTACTTCCTTTTATGTATATTACTGTTATAGCTGCCTTCGGTCAGCTAAAAGAAA
>MEWM01000160.1:14511-18406 GCA_001775355.1 candidate division Zixibacteria bacterium RBG_16_43_9
CAGACCCCTACTCGAGCGATTAAAGGCAAAGATCGATTCAAACAAGAAAAAAGATTTGAAAATATGAACAGTTTAACGTAATACCATTAAACCATTACACTGGCATGCCATCAAACAATAATTATTGCAAAAATCTTCTGCTTTTGTGCAGAAGTAAGCTAAAGGCTGAAATTAGGACAGCACCGTCTGTTTCGACCATCTTATCGGAAGCGATTCAGACCCGGATGATTCTTTGAGATTGGAGCTTGTTTCCGGACCCAGATGTCTTTTTTTGACCACGATGATCAGGCCGAATTTGCTAACCGGGTTTAACTGCTTCCTCACCTCTGGCACTGATTCTGTATATACCTTTATCTTCGAGCTTAAGGACAAGTGCGGAGCTGTGGACAGAGATACAGTCCGCATCCAGGTCAGACCTCCAGCTAACCTTACAGCCGGAGACCCGAATGGAGATCTGTTTGTCACTGTCTCGGATGTGGTTTATATTATAAATTACCTCTTTAAGAGCGGACCGCCTCCGGTTCACTGCCCCAGGTCCGGAGATGTCAACTGTGATGGAAAGGTCACAGTCACTGATGCAGTCTATCTGATAAATTATCTTTTTAAAGGAGGCTCTGAACCCTGCAGGTAAAAAAGGTTCAAAGGTTTAAAGGTTTAAGAGTTTAAAGGATAAAAGCAAAAGACCGTAACGTCCGACCGTGGTGTCGGATGTTTTTTTCAAAAAAAAGGCTGAAGCAGGGGAAAAAAAACCTGCTTCAGCCTTTAGGTTTTGTCTTTTTATTAACTTTTAATTCAGATAAGCCCTTAAGGTTTTGCTTCGGGAGGCATGCCTGAGCCTCCGGATAGCTTTCTCCTTAATCTGTCTCACCCTTTCACGGGTTAAGCCAAACCTTGCCCCGATCTCTTCCAGGGTCAAAGGCTTTTCCTGGGTCAACCCGAAATAGAGACTTATCACCTGCGCCTCTCTGCCGCTTAAGGTTCTTAAGACCCTTTCTATCTCCAGCCTTAAGGACTCGTCTAAAAGCGCCTCATCCGGTGCTGGCTGTAGCTCATCCTCCAGCACGTCCATCAGACTGTTGTCCTCAGAGGTAGAAAAAGGAGCATCTAAGGAAAGATGGGTATTGGAGATCTTAAGGGTATCTGACACCTCTAAGGTGGAAAGCTCTAACTCTTTGGCTATCTCAGCCGGGCTCGGCTCGCGTCCGAATTCCTGCTGTAAGGAGCTGGAGATCTTCCCTATCTTGTGGAGAGTTCCCACACGGTTTAAAGGAAGTCTCACAATTCTGGACTGCTCAGCCAGAGCCTGTAAGATCGCCTGTCTTATCCACCAGACCGCATAAGAAATGAACTTGAAACCCCTGGTTTCATCAAACCTTTTAGCCGCTTTTATCAGCCCGATATTCCCCTCATTGATCAAATCAGCTAAAGAAAGACCTTGATTTTGATACTGCTTAGCCACGCTGACCACAAATCTCAGATTTGCTTTGGTCAGTTTCTCTAAAGCAGACTGATCACCATTTTTAATCTTCTTAGCTAACTCGACCTCTTCCGCTGCCTTTATCAGAGGAGTTTCTCCTATCTCCCTCAAATAGAGATCTAAGGATCTGTCCTCATCCCTATATCTCTTTGAGTTTTTGGCCAAGAAATCACTCCTTTCTATTCAGGTTTTACGACTAAATAAAAAGTTGTCCCTTTACGACTGATTAAAAAGGCTATTGCTTTTTTTCTGTCCTTCAGTCCTTTGATTATTCTTGTATAATCCTCTTTGTTCAGAATCTGCTTCCTGTCGATCTCTGAGATTATGTCGCCGGGCTGGATTTCGCTATCGTCCGCGATGCTTCCTTGATCGACCCCGGTGACTATCACTCCCTTGGTGTAAGCTACCCCGAACTGGGAAGCAAGATCTTCAGTCGCAGTCTCGACCTGAATCCCCAGCCAGTCTTTTTCCTCCTGCTGTTGCTTCTGAGGTTTTTCCTGCGGCGTAGCCGCCAGGAGTTTACTCCTCTCTCCCAGCTTTACTTTCAACTCCATCTTTTTCCCACTCCGGAGAACACCCAGATCTATGGTCTTACCCGGTTCAATCTCAGCTACCTGCAATCTGAACTGGTCAGCATCCATAACCTTTTTTCCGTTCAAAGTCACGATCACGTCTCCGGTCTTCATTCCGGCTTTTGCGGCCGGGGTGTTCGGCTGCACCTGCTGAACCAGAATTCCCTCTGTTGTGGGAAGGTCTAATGCGTCTTTCAGGTCTTTGGTGATATTGGTAGGAACGATCCCCAGGTATCCTCTGGAGACTTGCTTACCCTCTGTCAGGCGTGGCAATACCGTTTTTGCCAGATTTATCGGAATTGCAAATCCTATACCAATATTAAAACTCATACCAGTCGGGTTAGTAATGGCTGCATTAATGCCTATGACTCTGCCATCTATATCACATAGCGGACCACCACTATTTCCTGGATTAATGGCTGCATCAGTCTGAATATAGTTCTGAAAAACTGGGGTACCTTCGCCTCCGAAAGATAACCCTTTTCTTCCCTTTGCACTGACTACTCCTACGGTCACTGTTCGGTCTAATCCTAATTGAGGAAACGGATTACCAATAGCAATGACCCAGTCACCTACCCGCATTGCGTCCGAGTCACCTAACTCCACGGTGGGCAGAGGCTTCCTGGCCTCTATTTTTATCACCGCTATATCGGTTTCGCTGTCCGTCCCCATCAGCTTAGCTTTGTACTCGGAGCCATCTGATAACTTGACCGTGATGTTATCGGCACCTGAGACCACATGGTTATTGGTAAGGATGTACCCGTTCTTATCAATGATGAAACCTGAGCCCAGACTATAATCTCTGTATTTACGAGGGGTTTGGGGCTGTGGAAAGAACCTGCGGAAAAATGGATCGTTCTCAAAAGGGAAGAAATCGTGATATTTGCTCTCCACAACCTTTTCAGCACTGATATTCACCACCGCCGGACTAACCGCCTCTGCCACAGCCACAAAAGGACTCTCCTTCTCAAAAAGCTGAGCCAGTTTTGAGGGTGGTTCTGCCTGGTTAGTCTCAACTGCTTTGGAATGTTTAGAGAAATCCAGATTAGAGGCGATCAAAACCCCCACCAGGATGAACAGCAGAGCAAAAAGGCCATAGAGCAAAACATCTTTGCTCCTTAGATTGAATTTAGGACTTGGCATAGCCCGCTCCTTTCGGGAAAATATCATTATACGCAAAAAACATAAATTGTCAAGCAAAATAATCTTTGAATACGCCCTTCTCTTTATCTTAATCTTATCATATCTTGTTAATCCACCAAGACTTATCTATCTCTTTTAAGAAAGGTCAAAAATTATACGCATCTATATTCAAAATGTTGCATCTATTTTTTGCTTGACCTTGGATTTTGATTTCCTTATATAGTTATATACTTTACTAAGGAGCAACCAGATGAGAAAAACCTTTATTCTAATTACAATCGTAACCCTTTTTCTGTTCCAATTTTCTCTGGCAATTTCAGCGGATGATCAAAAAGTTTTAAAACTATTCGATGACCTGCAGAAGGTAATCATCTCTCTTTCCAACCGGATTCAACCTTCGGTGATCCATATAGAGGTAATTAAAAAATCTGACAGCTTTAAATTCAAATCTTTAGCCTCGGGCCTGGTGGTTGACCCGAATGGTTACATCTTGACTAACGAGCACGTTGTGGACAAAGCCCAGTCCATAAGGGTTACCCTGCCCAGCAAATTAGAGTATCCGGCAGAGATAATCGGGGTGGATAAGCAGACTGACCTGGCTCTGATAAAAATAAAATCCGAGGAAAAACTTTCAGTTCCCAATTTCGGGAATTCAGATAAAATTGAGGTAGGAGAATGGGTGATAGCAGTGGGTAACCCTTTT
>MEWM01000160.1:18448-18674 GCA_001775355.1 candidate division Zixibacteria bacterium RBG_16_43_9
GGCAGGGTCATACCGTTCCTGCCAGAAGAATCCAGATTGATAAGCGACTTCATCCAGACCGATGCGGCAATTGACCCGGGCTCATCCGGAGGTCCTCTGGTAAATCTGAAAGGGGAAGTTATAGGGATAAACTCAATCGGATTAGGTCGAGGCCAGGGATTTACCATTCCGATCAATACCGCCCTGGAGATCAAAGATAAATTATTGTCCTCAGGCATAATCGAAA
>MEWM01000160.1:18922-19446 GCA_001775355.1 candidate division Zixibacteria bacterium RBG_16_43_9
GAAAATTCTCTTGACCTCAGGGCTAAAATAGCGCTTCAACCTAAGGTCAAGCCTGAAGAGTATGAGACTGATTTAGGTTTTACGGTCAAAGAGATAACTTATGGGATATACAGGGATTACATGCTGGAGGATAAGGAAGGGGTTTTGGTTTCTTTTGTGGAGGTGGGAAGTCCGTCCAGCCAGGGAGAGCTTTCAGAAGGAGATGTGATCAAAAAAGTTGAGGATATGAAGATTTCGACTCTGGATGATTTCAAAAAATCCCTGGAAAAAGTAAAGGGACAAAAACAGATTCTGCTTGCCATTAAAAGAGGAAAAAATCAGAGATTTATCCTCATTCAACCCGGGTCTAAAAAGGAATAACAAGATTAGAAATTTCTTCTATCGGTCTTTTAACCCAACCTCAGAGGAAAGTATGTCCTGGATAAAAGCCAGGAGAGGATGAAAGGTTCAGAAACTACTTTGTGCGAGTTGCTTTTACTAAAGGCTAGGGACGAAGATCACTTGCTCTTAGTCCCTTCAACTAA
>MEWM01000160.1:19491-25370 GCA_001775355.1 candidate division Zixibacteria bacterium RBG_16_43_9
TTTTGATTGTCTGACCATCCAGAAGCTCGGTCAGGACAATCTTTTTACCCTTGACCCCTATTTTACCACAATCTATCTGCAGGATTACGTTTTTCTTAAATCCCTCCTTCTCCGGGGAGAAAGGCACCCCTGGGCTGATCAAATAGAGCAGGGTCACTTTCTCATTTTTCTGAATTATCATCTCCAGGTCAGGGTCTGAGGAATTCAAAAATCTTGTAACCCCTGACTCCTGCAGAATGCCCTCCAGGAATCCCGACTTCTCGCGACAGGCTGAAGAGGAAAGGTCAAAAGTTAACAGGTAAACCTTCCCTTTTCCAAGTTTTCCCCTGACCCCAACGATTCTCCTGCCTGCCCGTGCTATAACCTGATAATTCTTAGAATGGGACCTGATAAACCCGTAGATCTGTGAGGTGAATTCTTCTTTCGAGGTCTGGATTTTCTCCACTGATGAGAGCTGAGCTGTCTTGATCTTAAGACCGCGAGATAAAAGTTCGCACTTTTTAAGGTCCCGGTCATATCTGGGCAAAAGACCATAAAGAACCAGACTCTTACCGTTCCTTGCTTCCCCTAAGAGGAAAGCTTGAGCCTTCGAATCCAAGAACTCCGTCACAGGCGCTAAAAGTACCTTACACTTCTCCAGCTTCTTCGCCTGTTCAAGATTAGAGATCTGGAAATCATATTTCAATTCCCTGAGGCTCTGGCTTAATCCGAAGTGAGTTTTCCAGACCAGAGAATTCAGGTAAGGAAAAATCGCCTGATTTTTCACCCGGCTCACATATATATAGGAATCATAGTTTAAGAGATTTATCTGCGATAAATTCTCCAGACTCTTTAAATTGATTCTTTCCTGGAGCAGATTAAAGTTCTTGATCAGCTCGTACCCCTCCTGAATTGTCCCTTCCTCGGCTAAGGGAGAGCCATACCAGTGGCTCCTCTCCACGAACATAGTGTGATTAAATCCTTTAATCCCTAAAGCTAAGGAGGTGACCAGCATGAATTTCAATTCCTGCGTGCCGAGCGGAAGATATTTCTTTTTCTCCTGGGGAAATAGTGCAGGCGCCCCGTTTCTGAATTCGATAGCCCAGGGGAATGAAGCAGAACCCACAAAGGATCTGAGGTGCCAGGAGTATTCAGCATAATCCTTAAACCAGTTGACCTCCACCCCGCCAAAAATGTTCTCTTTCTGCAGGGAGGACCATTCTGAGGAGGAGGGGCTATCTTCCCAGAAGATATCCGTGAAGAAGAGAGGAGAAACCTGGGAGGAGGTGATTAGTTCCTTTAGATTCAGAATGTAATTTGAAACCAGGCTTAGTTTGAAATCAATCCAGTCCAGAAATCTTAACAGCTCCGCAGGCTTTTTTATTTCCGGATCTTTTGGAGGTTGGACCTCTTCCCAGTTTTTTGATTTGATCTGATAAGCGGATTTAAGCTTTTTTATCTCTTTGTACTTTTCTTTTAGAAAAGCCGGATAAGAAGATTGGATGATATAGGAGTTATAATCCAGCAGAAAAGGATCAGTGAAGAAGTTCAAACTGGTCTTTCTTCCTAACTGGATCACGATCACCGGTCCCTTTGGATAGACGTAATGTTTTAGTACTTCATTCAGAGCGTTAATATATCTTTTGTAATGATTCTTAAAAGAAGGGTGGTCAAAAGAAGGTAAAGCTATCTTTGGAAATTCCTTCTGTTCAGATATAGTCACTACATTCCCTTGAGGGTCTTTGGCTAAGAGATCTTGATTCTTCAGTACAAAGACAGGGTAGCCGCCATTTTCCCATTCTGCTCCTATGTAAGGCCCAATCTTTAATATGACTTTAAAGCCGAACTCCCTTGCCAGCTCCAGGAAGACCGCTAAATCCGTCCGGCTATCAGTTTCCCCGTTAAAGTCAAATTCCCCAGTTGAAATCTCGTGCAGGTTCCAGGGGATCGGGGTTGAGATGATTTTAAATCCTGCCTTTTTTATTCTTTCAAAGCATACTGACCAGTATTTCTTACTCACTCTGAAATAATGAATTTCCGCAGAATTCAGACGATATTCCTCTTTACCAATCAAGACTGTATTTTTCAAAAGGCTAAGCATCAGTCTCCTTTTTAGGAATTATCATAATCCCTCCTTTTCCTTTGAAAAGGATTTTTTAAAAATCTATTAAGTTTATAGACATAAGTCAATTTTGTCAATAAAAATTATGAAATATCACAGAATCCCAGTGACTTTTTTATGTTATTGTTAACATATTATCAATCAAGGAATTAGAATATTTGTCTTGTAATCGATGAAATACCACAATTCTCTTTCCAAATAAAAAACCCCATCCGTTTCTTAATGGATGAGGTTTTACTTATTGTAAGATAATAAGTTATGCTAATAGTTATTTCAACATAACCATTTTCTTAACATCTGAGAAATCATCCGCTTTAATTCTATAAAAATAGATACCGCTGGCTACCTCTAAACCCTTGCCGTCTCTTCCGTCCCACTCAACCTCTTTTACCCCTGCTGCCAATTTCTCATCAACCAGGGTTTTCACCTTCTGCCCTAAGATGTTGTAGACCTCCAGTTTCACCCAGGAATCTTTCGGCAGGGCAAATCTGATCATGGTCTTCGGGTTAAAAGGATTAGGATAGTTCTGGGCCAGACTGAAAACAGTGGGTTTGGTCGGAGTATTGACATCCTTCACATCCAGAGCACCTCTGTAGAAAATTGGAGTCCACGCAGCAGTGCCACCAACGTCAGTGAAGGCTATACCAGTTGAACCGCCTCCAGACGTAGGCCATTGAGTAGTATCCACAGGAACCTTTAGGGCTGTATTCCAAGAAGGTCCAGTACTGAAATACAATCTAGCCACGGGTCCACTTCCTGCTGTCAGTCCAGTTCCAAACCAGACCGCGAATAACTGCAATCTGTTTTTATTGTTTTCTATGCATTCGGGACAGAAGGACATATCGCTCTTCAAGCTTGCACCTGCAGCCCTCATTCCTACAAAACTGATTGAATCGCAAACGACATCCAGAGTACTGACAGTGTCCGGAAATACCAGTGGGATGGTGATTGCACCGCATTCTTGATCGTTCCACACGTAGACATCAAGAGTCACCTGGGAACTAGCAGGAACCGATTGCAGAGATTGAACTATGCAAGTGTCTGGAGTCCCAGGATCCTGCGCTAATGCAAAATTGAAACTTGTCAAGCAAAAAAGCACCAGAAAAAAGATCAAGGCACGTATTCTGTGTCTTGAGATTAGTGAATTTCTTTTCATATTTCACCCCTCTCCTGTTAAATTTTTAAGGTTTGTGTTTTCCACTCTCTTTCTTTCCACCTCTTTAGCTATGAGATAAAGCAAACCACCTCCTTAGATTTAAAAACATAAAAATGTGACTTTAACTTGTCTTCATTTTTTGCTATATAATCAAATGCTTAGAGCTTGTCAACAAAAAAATTAATTTTTTTTTATTTTTTTTAACAACCAATACCTGGCGGAAGACCTCCTTTGAAAAGATAGCTGACCAGATATGCCACGTCTGAGATAGTAACACTGCCGTCGCAGTTGGCATCTCCAATGTAGGCAGGATTGGATTGCGGTCCGCCTTTAAAAAGATAGTTAATCAAGAATATCACGTCTGATACGTTAACTTTATTATCTCCATTGGCATCTCCCCATAAAGGTGTAGCTATAACGATTCCGCCTGTCCTATAATGAGGCACGTAATCCCCGAATATGGTTGAAGTATAATCTAAATAGGAACCCCATACAATTGCGGTGTCGATCTCAATAGTATCGTCAACCACTGCTGCAGAATCTATGGAGAAATACAAATTAGCTAAAAGGCCGCTACCAGCAGGAAGGGGATTACTGCTATTCTGTAAGGTTAAAGTGATGGTTTGATTATAGTTATCTACGCTCACATTCTTGATCGGAAAACTCTCTACCCTGCTGCTGGCGAAGTTTACCGAATCGCACCTTACAGGAGCGCTTCCATGACCATAGCGCATAGGTATTATGAACCTGGAACAGGTCAGAGAATTGTTAGCGTAAACTGGAACCTTGACTCCGGTCTGCTGGGGTATCCCTCTTGAATAATGAGGCCCTGCTGTATCTGCAGTTACCCCGATCAAAATACCCTCAGTATTGGTTCCCCAGGTCCCTGTGACAGAATAAAAGCAGGTATAAAGGCCAGGATTCAGATAAGTATGCGACGTGTCCACTGGGCTAAACAAACCTATGGTATCACCATCTCCAAAGTCCCATTTCCAATAGTTAAGCCCATCCCCGGATGAAGAATCAAGAAACTGGACTGCAAAAGGAGCTTCTCCAAAGACATGATCTGCTGAAAACTTGGCATTTGGTAGATGGGACAAGGAGCTAGATATATTGATCCTTCCTGCGCCCAATTTACCCTCATACCCCGGATTTAAGGCATCTATATTGTCTGCATTATCTTTTATAAGAGAGATTACCTGACTCAAGGTAAGAGCAGGAACTTTCGACCTGAGTATTCCCACCATTCCGGTAACCATCGGAGCAGACATAGAGGTCCCGCTTAAGGTAGCATAGGTAGGGGCATAATTTACCGCATAGGTACTGCGAATTTGGTCTCCTGGCGCGGATATATCCACGTAGGCTCCATAATTTGAAAACCCGGCTTTCTGGTCCCACTTGTTCGTGGCGGCTATAGCGATAACCTGGGGGAAAGTAAAAATAAGATAGTCATAGGGATTTTCCAGGTTATCATTTCCATACGCCTTGCAGAAGGCAATCCCCTGTGCTAAGGCATTGGTGACTGCGGCCTGCAAAGCTGAATTACTGGACGAACCCCAGCTACAATTAATTGCCACAACCCCTTTTCTTCGGGCATAGTTTATGGCGCTGGCAGCATTATCCATACTCACATAACCCCTGCCATCAGTAGCATTCCATCCAATTCTCAAAGGCATTATCTTACAACCTTTTTTACCTGGATACCATCCACCAGCTAACCCAGCCCCGCCTGTGCTATTATTGGTAACTGCCGCAGAAATTCCTGCTACATGGGTTCCATGCCCATCAAAGTCCTTTGGGTCGTTATCCGGTGTTGAACAATCTTCACCCCCGGCAGAGTTACACAGATACCCGCCATTTACAAAATCCCATCCCCGAATATCATCTATGTAACCGTTGGTATCATCATCTATCCCGTTACCCGGGATCTCTCCTGAGTTATTCCAGATATTCAGGGAAAGGTCAGGATGAGACCAGAGCACACCGGTATCAAGAATACCTAGGTTTATGGAGGTATCTCCGGTCTCCGACTCCCAGGCTCCATAAGCCCTAACATTATATAAATGGTATTGGGCATCCGGGTCATTGTTCGTAATATCTACCGGGCAGATTGCCACAGTTTCCACGCTTTCCAGATTAGGGTCCTGGCTATAGGCAGAGGTCAACTCGCCCAGATTAGACTCCTCTGGAAATTCTATCTCATAAAACCCGGAAAGATCTAAAAGATTTGAGCCGGGAGCTGGAGGCGAGGTCTCCTCTGGAAAGACTTTCCTTAAATCTTTTGCATTATACTTTTGATTAAGCTGGTCAACAGAGACTATTCCAGTTAACGCTGTCCCAGCCTTCTTTAGACCATAATCGACCAAGACCCCTGGTTTAAACTTAACCAAAAGCAGGCCGGGGGCATCCTTACAAGAAGAGCCTGCCCAGCTGTTTAAATATAAGAAAACCAATGACAACGTTACTCCTGCCATCAAACAAATGGCTCTTCTTTTCATCTCATCACTCCTATGTTCAATTTTTTTTCAAAAGTTATGGGATTCCGTTTTGAACGGAATCCCATAACTTTAAATCATCAACCTATCCAGATGGATAGATTACGGAAGAGCAATCGGGTAATTG